>JADGNY010000009.1 GCA_017883235.1 Thermoanaerobaculia bacterium
GCAACCAGAAGTAGCAGGAAGAAACAGATCGTAAATCGTTGTAGCTTCATCTCGTTCCTCCTCGATTTTCCTCAAAAAAAGTTACCGTTGGACTGCGCTGATTACTGCATAGCACGAACCTACTTATGCAAACAGACACTTGGACTTCAAGTTGCTGCTGGACAAAGACTTAGTTTTGATGACGTCGATATTTCACAAGTGGCTTGATTCAACCGTTTGAACAGCCGCACCGGTTCGCCGCATTGAGCGGCCTCCGGCCCGGCGCAGGCGCGACGGGGAAATGACCTTTGGCAGGGTTAACGAACGTTTGGACCCTGATTTGCCGGCGGTGGACGGCCGACGGTTACTGACGATTTCCGGGAAAGGCCGCATCCTACGCGCCGAGGCGTCCGGTTGCAAGCGAGACCTTGCGGAAGGGGGTCGGGAGTCGGGGGCCGGAAGTCGGAGCACGCGTAGATCAGCTCCGACACCCGACTCCCTCACCTCGTCATCTGCCGGTAGCGGATCCGATGCGGTTGATCGGCCTCGGCGCCGAGGCGCTTGTGCTTGTCTTCCTCGTACTCGCTGTAGTTGCCGTCGAACCAGACCACGCGGCTGTCGCCCTCGAACGCCAGGATGTGCGTGGCCACGCGGTCGAGGAACCAGCGGTCATGGGAGATGACGATGGCGCAACCGGCGAAGTTTTCCAGTGCTTCCTCGAGCGCGCGCATGGTGTTGACGTCGAGATCGTTCGTCGGCTCGTCGAGCAGCAGAACGTTTGCCCCCTCTTTCAACATCTTGGCGAGATGGACGCGATTGCGCTCTCCGCCGGACAGCACGCCCACTTTCTTCTGCTGATCGGAGCCTGAGAAGTTGAAGCGGGCCACGTACGCGCGTGAATTCATCTCGCGCGGTCCGAGCAATACCAGCTCGGTCCCGCCGGTGATCTCTTCGAAGATCGATTTGTCGGGATCGAGCGTACGGTTCTGGTCGATGTAGCCAAGCTTCACCGTCTCGCCGACACGAATGGTTCCGGCGTCCGGCGGCTCCTGGCCGAGGATCATCCGGAACAGGGTGGTCTTGCCGGCGCCGTTCGGACCGATCACGCCGATGATGCCGCCCGGCGGAAGCTTGAACTCCATCTCGTCGATGAGGAGCGTTTCGCCGAATGCTTTTCGCACGTTGTCCGCTTCGACGACGATGCCTCCGAGACGAGGGCCGGCCGGAATGTAGATCTCCAGATCCTGAACCTTTTCCTGCGTCTGCTGGCTGAGAAGCTCTTCGTACGAGGTGATGCGGGCCTTCCCTTTGGCGTGACGGCCCTTCGGCGACATGCGGATCCATTCGAGCTCGCGCTCGAGCGTTTTCTGCCGCTGCGACTCCGCCTTTTCTTCGTGCTGCAGGCGAGCCTGCTTCTGCTCCAGCCACGAGGAGTAGTTGCCCTTGAACGGGATGCCGGCGCCGCGGTCGAGCTCCAGAATCCAGCCGGCCACGTTGTCGAGGAAGTAGCGGTCGTGTGTAACGGCGATGACGGTGCCGGGATACTTCTGCAGATGTTTCTCCAGCCATTCGACCGATTCGGCGTCGAGATGGTTGGTCGGCTCGTCGAGCAACAGGATGTCGGGAGCCTGAAGCAACAGCCGGCAGAGGGCGACCCGGCGCTTCTCGCCGCCGGAGAGGATGCCGCAGAGCGTGTCGCCGGGAGGGCATCGCAGTGCGTCCATGGCCATCTCCAGTTTGGAGTCGAGGTCCCAGGCGCCGGTGGCGTCGAGCTTGTCCTGCACCTTGCCCTGGCGTTCCATCAGCTTGTCCATGTCGGCGTCGGGATCGCCGAAGGCGTTGTTGATCTCGTCGAACTCCTTGAGGAGATCGATGACCGGCTGTACGCCCTGCTCGACGATCTCGCGGACGGTTTTGGCCGGATCGAGCTGCGGCTCCTGTTCGAGAAAGCCCACCGTGTGTCCGGGGGAGAGAACGGTCTCGCCGAGAAAGTCGTGGTCCGTGCCGGCCAGGATGCGCAGCAGCGACGACTTGCCGGAGCCGTTCAGACCGATGACGCCGATCTTCGCACCGTAGAAATAAGAGAGGTAGATGTCCTTGAGGACCTGCTTTTTCCCGTGAAACTTCGACACTCCGACCATCGAGTAGATGATCTTGTTTGGTTCGGTGTTGGTGGCCATGGGGCGCGGATTGTAGTGGAAGAATCAGGCGCGCCGGGCTTCGTGAATGAGAGCGACCCTTCCCTGGAGGGAGCGCCGTATCAAAGTGGAAGGACGCCACGATGAATGATGGCGAGGGTTCTTCTATTGCAAGAGCGTTTGCTTCCAAAGGTTCCCAACGATCTCGCCATGGATGGAGATGTTCCATTGAACCGGAGGAAGCTTGCCATGAATGATGACCAGCGCTCTTGCCTTGGCAAGAGCGCGTGCTTCAAAACGATCCGAACGCTCTTGCCTTGGCAAGAGCGATTGCCTCAAAACGTTACGACGACTCTCGCCTTGGTAAGAGCAAACTCTTGCCAAGGAAAGAGAAAAGAGTTTCGAGTCTCTGGGAAGTCGCAACCAAAGACGCCAAGACGCTTACCATGGTAAGAGAAGAGCTTCGCTTTCGATGCGAACACTCTTACCATGGCAAGATTCGAGCGTCACATTTTGCGCGATGTTTGATGCCATGGTTTGAGTTATTATCTTCCGATGCCGAGAGCGAACAGATATAACGCCGACGCGGACCGATTTGGGGCGATCCTTCGCCAGCTTCGCGAGCAACGGGGCTGGACACGCCAGAAACTGGCCCAGCGCGCCGGGATGACGCCGACCTACGTCGGCATTCTGGAGCAGGGCGGCAACGTCCCGAGCATCACTTCCGTCCTCGAGCTGATCGAAGTCCTCGGCGCGGACATCGGCGAGGTCATGCGCCAGCTCGCCGCCGCCCGGATCGCGCCACCAGCCGCGAGCGGATAGCTACATGGCCGCGCGGGCGGTGGCTTCATTCTCGAACGAGACTACGACCAGGGTCTGATCATCCTCGGGGGGACGATTCCGTGTGAACTTTCGGATCGAGTTCAGCAGCGTTTTCTTGATGTCCTCGGCGTCCATGTGGCCGCAGGCGAGGATGGTCTTCTCGAAACGTTCGAAGCCGTAGGGATCACCGTCGTCGTCGATCGCTTCGATCAGGCCGTCGCTGTAGAGGATGAGGCGGTCGCCGTCGTCGAAGTCGACGGTGTGCTCGGTGAACGGCTCGCGGCGTTTGACGCCGAGGGGGAAGCCCCACGACGACAGCGACTCCAGCCGCTTGACGCCGGCTCGGAAGACGTACGGATCGAGATGGCCGGCCGAGGAGAAACGGAGCGTCTGCGTGACGGGGTCGAGCAAGCCGAAGAAGAAGGTCATCAGTATCCGCTTGGGCGCGGTCTTCATGACGATGTCGTTGAGCACGTTCATCACCGCGCGCGGCGAGGGGTCGTAACCGACCTGCACCAGCAGCGCCGACTTGGCCATGGCCATGACGATGCCGCTGGTCAATCCATGGCCGGAGACGTCGCCGAAGGCGATGCCGATCTCGCCGTTGGGCATGGTCAGGAAGTCGAAGTAGTCGCCGCCGATCTCGGTTGCGGCGCGGTAGTGCGAGGCGAAGGACGCGCCCGGCAGATCCGGCGCGTCGACCGGCAGGAGGGCGGCCTGGATGCGGTTTGCCGCATCGATCTCCGCCTTGACGCGCTCGCGCTCGACGATGCGCTTCACGTGCGGCGCCAGATCCTCGTATTTGTAGATGACTTCGCGCTTGGTCATCATCGCCGCGATTCCGAAGGCGATGAGCGCGGCCAGCGGCAGCGTGGTGACGAGGATGAGCTGGCGGAGCAAGTGTCCCTGCGCCACCGACATCAGCGGCGCGGTCATCGAGATCAGCGTGCCGCCGAAAAGCGCCACCGAGGTCGAGAGCAGATCGAAGCCGCGCATCATCAGAACAATCGAGGCGATGGCGCCGAATCCGAACAGCATCTGCTGGAGCGGCGGATCGATCGGAACGTTGCCGATGCCGCCGACCACGCCGATGGCGACGGCGGCGATCATTCCGATCCACAGCACGCGGTGCCGGTTCGTCCACGACAGGAAAAACAGCGAAATGATCGGGTAGATCACGGCGTCCAGTGCCGCGAACAGAATCAGGAGGATCGGTCCTCCGAGCTCCACGGCCACCGCGGTACCAATCCCTGTCGAAGGATGAGCAAGATGGAAAATGCCCGGAATGGCTCCGATCAGGAATGCAGCCGCGGCGATGGCCGGCGCGAATAGAGCGCCGTTGAAGACGGAATGCCCGACGGTTGCGTTGAGGGGATCGCGGCGAAGGATGGAGTCGAACGAGGCCAGCCACTCGCCCCACCGCTCGCGCGTGTAGCTCTCGCCGACCGACCAGGCAAAGAAGACGACGACCGCCAGAGGGATGTCGTAGAGCAGGAACTTGAACGCCATCTGCGCCGCGGCAGTCGATTGTCCGTCGAGACTTCCGAGCTGACTTCCCTCCGTGGCCGAGGGTCCCATGATGACGTCGGCACACAGGCAGAGGAGAAGCGTGAGCCCGAAGAGAATCGAGCCTGTGCCGATGCCGACTTCGCCGGCGTGGTACTTCCGCAGAAAGATGACCAGGAGGATCAACAGCAGCGCGTAATTTGTCGAGAAGCGGACGAGGATGTTGGCTACACCGCTGCCGGTGTTATCGCCGCGGAACTGGCTGCCGTCGGCGTACTCCTCGGCGAGCGCCCATCCCGTGAACTGGTCGCCGGAGTAATAGACGTTCAGGTAAGGCACGACATTGCCGGCGGGGAAACTGGTCTTGATCCGGTAGCGGAACGTCCAGTCTGTCCGCGGGCGCATCACGTTCGGACGGGCATCCTCGAACTGGGGCGACGGCGCGCCGGGGAAGTTCCGCGACTGAACGAACGCGTCAGCACGCGGCCGCAGTTGCGCTTCGGTGAGATGCGCTCCGGTCTCCTCGGTGCGGCGCTGCCTTCGCGCCATGAGGACGGCCCCGGTTTTCTGATCGACGACGACGTATCCGTACGGGATATTCTTCTCGAGGCCGCGGCGATAGTAGATACGCTTATAACCACCCAGGCGCGGGCCGATCACGGGATCGTCGGTGGCGCGGCGCCGGAGATCGGGTTTCGGCTCGAGCTCCTTGTCGAGCAGCGGCGAATTCGACCACGACAGAACAGTCCAGGAACGATCGACGGGGATGCCGATCTGGCGCGCTTGCGCGTCGGCGATCGGTGCCGCGTCCGCGCGCGTGAGGCGGATCCCCTTCGGCTGCGCGTCGTTGAATCGCGGCATGAGAACCACGAGCACGGCAATGCCGAGAACACACGCCAGATACGGGAGAATTTTTTTCATGATGGATGGTCGCTCTTCATGATAACCGCGCCTGGATTGATTACGATCCAGCGCGCGGCGAGTTTCGGAGGTTACACTTCTCAAAATGCCTGCAGCGATCGATACGCCGGCCACACGCCGTGCCGCGCGTTACGCGCTGGTGATCCTCACGCTCATCAATCTGTTCAATTATCTCGACCGCTGGGTGGTGGCCTCGGTCGTGGAGTCGATCAAGAAATCGGAGCTGCATCTCTCCGATACACAACTCGGTTTCATCGGCACCGGATTCATCGTCGTCTATACATTGACGTCGCCACTCTTCGGCGCGTTAGGTGACCGCAAGTCCCGTCCGCCGTTGATCGCCCTCGGCGTTGCGGTGTGGAGCGTCGCCACGTCGCTGGCCGGTTTCGCGCGCGGTTTCCTTTCGCTGTTCATCGCCCGCTCGACGGTCGGTGTGGGGGAGGCCGCTTACGGCACGATCGCACCGGCTCTGCTGGCCGATTCGTTTCCGATCGAGCGCCGCGGACGCGTGCTTTCGGTTTTCTTCGCCGCCATTCCAATCGGCTCGGCCGCCGGATACATCCTCGGCGGTCTGGTCGATCAGCATTTCGGCTGGCGCGCCGCCTTCTGGATCGCCGGAGCACCAGGTCTGCTCCTGGCGTTGCTGGTGTTGATCGTGAAGGATCCGCCGAGGGGATTGCATGACGTTCGGGAGTCGGGGGTCGGGGGTCGGGAGTCGGAGACCGATTCAAGCGAAGGGACAAGCTCCGACTCCCGACCCCCGACTCCCGACCCCCGCTGGACGGATGCCTACCGCGATCTTTTCCGCAACCGTTCCTTCATCCTGGCGGCGCTCGGCTACGGCGCGTACACGTTTGCGCTTGGCGGACTGGGATTCTGGATGCCGGCGTTTCTCGAGCGGGTGCGGGGAATGCCTCGCAGCGAGGCCACGGTGACGTTTGGCGGCATCGCGCTCGTGACCGGATTCGTCGGCACCTTCGCCGGCGGGTGGCTGGGCGATCTCTTTCTGTCGCGGTCGAAACAGTCGTATCTCTGGGTCTCGGGCATCGCCACGTTGATCGCCGCACCGGCTACCTACATCGCGGTTTCGAATCCTCATCGCTCCGTCTATCTGCCGGCGATCGCCATCGCCGAGGTGTTCATCTTCATGTGCACGGGGCCGGTCAACTCCGCCATCATCAACGTGGTGAAACCGGCGGAGCGGGCCACGGCGCTCGGCCTGTCCGTTCTCGTAATGCATCTCATTGGCGACATTCCTTCGCCGCCGCTGATCGGCCTGGTCTCCGATCACACGTCGCTCGAGCGCGCCTTCATGCTCGTGCCGCTGGCGATCGTGATCGCCGGCTGCATCTGGATGTACGCGGCGTGGCGGGGAAGCGAGCTTTGAGGCGATTCGTCACACCACTCCTGCGGCTGATCGCGAACATCTTCTTCCGGCGCATCGAGATCATCGGATGGGAGAAGGTGCCGCCGGGGCCGGTGATCTTCGCGGTGAACCATCCGAACGGTCTGATCGATCCTCTTTTCCTGCTCTGCTTCACGCCGCGGCCGGTCTCGTTTCTGGCGAAGGCACCGATCTTCAGGATGCCGCTGATCGGATGGTTCGCGCGCGGTCTCGATTCGATTCCCGTCTACCGCACGCAGGACAACGATTCGACGTCGCAGAACCGCGAGACCTTCGCCGTGGCCCGGTCGCTGCTCGTGGGCGGCGGCGCTATCGCCATTTTCCCCGAGGGGACGACGCATAGTGAGCCGCGGCTGAAGGAGCTGAAGACCGGAGCCGCACGAATCGCCCTCGGGTGCAGCGCCTCCGAATGTCCGGACATCGTCATCATCCCGACCGCCATTTTCTACACGGCCAAACAGAGTTTTCGCAGCGAGGCCCTCCTCTACTTCGGCGACGGAATCGCCGTGGCTCCTGTTCCGGTCGACGCGGCGGGAGAGCCGCCGCGCGAAGCGGTGGCGGTACTGACGGAGCGGATCGAGTCTTCGCTGGCCGCGTTGACGCTGCAGGCGGATACGCGCGAAGCGCTCGACCTCATCGGCCGCGCGGAGCGGGCCATGTCGCTTGGCCGCGCCGGACTCCACGAGCAACTGGCGCTGCGGAAGCGTTTCATCGCCGGCTTCACACGCCTGCGCGAGCGCGATCCCGCGCGGCTGGCGCACCTGCAGTCCCGGTTCGAGCGCTTCGAAGCGGAGCTCGGCAACGCCAACCTGGAGCCCGAGACGTTGCCTGCACCGACGGTGCGCGGCAGCGTGAGGACGATCGGCATGCTGCTCATCACATTGCCGCTGGCGGTCATCGGTGCCATCGCCCACTATCCGACCTATCGCCTGATCCGCTTTCTGGCGACGCGGCTGACGAATGAAGAAGAGATGGTGGCCACGATCAAGGCGGTCGGCGGGATGGCCCTCTACCCGCTGACGTACATCGCGTGGGGAGCGCTCGTTGCGTGGCGATTCGGAGTGACGTTCGGCGTCGCCGCCACGGTCCTTCTGCCGTTCATCGGTTACATCGCCCTCCGTTTCTTCGAACAGCTCGATGACGTGATCGGCCGTACGAGGGCGCTCACCTGGCGTGTGGCGCGGCGGGCAGCCTTTGCGCGCCTCATGCGCACCCGCCGCGAGCTTCGCGACGAAATCGTGGCGCTGGCCGAGGAGATGGGAGTGTGACGACCGCTATTTCCCGGATCGCGCGAGGTCGGCGGCCGCCTCGATCTTCGTATCGATCGCTTCCTGTCGTTGCACCGCGTCATCCGGAACCGGCGAGCCGTTGGTGATGGCGGCATCGAGCTCCGCAATGAGGTTTTTCAGGTCGCTCATCGCGCCGCGCGCCGCATCGCACGATTGCGATGACGCGCGGCACTCCGATTCGCTCCCATTTCACGTGCCCGTTTTCGTGGTCGTCGTCGCGCCGCCGTTGCGCATCTCCTGCATCATCCGGAGCTGTCTCTGCAGGTTCAGCATCAGGATCATGAAGACAATCAGCAGCAGCAGTCCGAGAATACGCGCTCCCCAACGATTCATTTCTTGTAACTCCCGGCATGTTTCGCAGCCCAGCGGATGGCGTAGCGCATCGGCGCGGCGTCGGCAATTCCCCGGCCGGCGATGTCGAAGGCTGTGCCGTGGTCGACCGACACGCGCAGATACGGCAATCCGATGGTCATGTTCACCGATTCGTCGAACGCCATCGTCTTGATCGGAATGAGGGCCTGATCGTGGTACATCGCCAGCACGACGTCATATTGTCCACGAGATGCCGCCAGAAAGACCGTGTCGGCCGGATGCGGTCCGCTGATCGACAGCCCCTCGTCGCGGGCCCGCGCCACGCCGCGCCCGATGACGCGCTCCTCGTCGCCGAACTTTCCGCCTTCTCCAGCGTGCGGGTTCACCCCGGCGACGGCGATGCGCGGCGCCTGACCGTAAAGGCGCCTGTATTCGCGGCTGGTGAGCCGGGCCAGACCGGCGATGTCGTCGGCATCGATGGCCGACACGGCGTCCCGCAACGGGAGATGCACCGAGAGCAGCGCCGACTTCAGCTTCGGCGAGTCGAAGTACATCGCGTAATCGTGCGCGTAGCGTTGCAGACCGGCGCGATGGGCGAGGAGCTCGGTATGACCGGGGAAGGGCGAGCCCGCCAGAGCGACGGATTGTTTGTGAATCGGCGCCGTGACGAGCGCCGAGCAGTGGCCGGCCTCGATGGCGTGCAGCGCGGCGTCGATGGAATCGAGAGCAACGCGGCCATACGCGGCATCGATCTCGCCGTAGCGGATCGGACCTTCGCCTCCAACGTCGACGAAATCAATCCCGCCCGGCGGATTTGCGAGTGCCCGGCTGCCGAAGACACGCGCGGGGACATCGATGTCCTGGAGCGCTTGGAACACGATCTCCGCGCCAATGCCTGATGGATCGCCGAGGGTGATGGCCAGTGGTTGCACGGAGGGGATTGTAGTGGTGGGGGGCCTACTCCTCTTCCTGCTTGAACAGGTACTTGATCACGGAAGCCTTGTTTGCGAACCGCGTGCCTTTTCCCTATCATCCGGGCGCTTTATCGGAGGCCAACCTTGAATTCCGTGGTTTGTATCGCGCAGGTGCCCGACACCGAGACGCGTATCAAGATCGGTGGCGACGGGCGCCACATCGACGAAACCGGCGTCAAATACATCGTTTCTCCCTACGACGAATACGCCCTCGAGGCGGCCATCCGCCTGAAGGAAAAAGAGGGCGGCGACGTCACCGTTCTCGGCTTCGGACCCGACCGCGTGCAGCAGGCGCTGCGCGAATCGCTGGCGCGCGGGGCCACGAAGGCGCTGCATGTGAAGGGCGAAGCCGGCGACGCCGACTCGCTCGGCATCGCCAAGGTGCTTGCGGCCGCGATCAAGAACCTGCCGCACGATCTCGTCTTCTTCGGCAAGCAGGGCGTCGGCACCGACAACTCGCTCGTCGGCCCGATGGTCGCGGAGCTGCTCGGCTATCCGCAGATCAACGTCGTGACCCACCTCGACGCGGCCGGAGGCAAGGTCACCGCTCATCGGGAGATCGAAGGGGCGGAGGAGATCATCGAGGCTGCGACGCCGGCGGTGATCACGGCGCAGAAGGGGTTGAACGAGCCTCGTTACGCGTCGCTCAAGGGAATCATGGCGGCGAAGAAGATCGCCATCGATACCAAATCGATCGCGGACCTCGGCCTTGCCGAGTCCGACATCCTCAACCAGCGCGTGACCGTCGTGTCGCTGGAACTGCCGCCTGAGAAGAGCGGCGGCCGCAAGATCGACGGCTCCGATCCGCAAGCGGCGGCGAAGGAAATCGTCCGCTACATCAAAGAGGAGGCGAAGGCGTTGTAGCGGTTGCGAGGTCGCGAGGTTCCGAGGTCGCGGAGGTGGCGACCGCGAGACCGCGCGACCCCGAGACCGCGCGACCCCGACAGACCATGCCCACCGTTCTCGTTTTCTGCGAAGTTCAGGACAACAAACTCAAGAAGGCCTCACGGGAGGCTCTTTCGATCGGGCGCAAACTCGCCGAGGCCGCCGGCGGCGATCTGGTGGCCTTCGCGGCTGATCGCGCCGCCGCGGACGATGCGGGCCGGTATGGTGCGAAGAAGCTCTACGTCACCAATGCCGGCGGCTACAACACCGAGACGTACACCACCGCCATGCAGGCGGCCATGGAACAGGCTTCCGCATCGATCGTCCTTCTCGGCGGGACTTCGAACGGCCGCGATCTGGCGCCGCGGCTGGCCGCGCGGTTGAATACCGGCGTGGCCTCGGATGTCGACCGGCTCGAATGGACCGGCGGCAAGCTGCGCGCACGCCGTCCCGTCTACTCGGGGAAAGCGTTCGCTACCGTCGAGATCAGCGGTACGCCTGCGATCGCCACGACGCGCATCAACGCCTTTCCGGCCGAGGAGTCGGGTGGAGGAGCAGCGGAGGTCGTCGAGATCAGCGCTTCTCTCGACTCGAAAACGACGGTCGTCGAAACGAAGGTCTCCGAAGGGGGCGAGTTGTCGATCGTCG
This sequence comes from Thermoanaerobaculia bacterium, assembly GCA_017883235.1. Lineage (GTDB taxonomy): Bacteria > Acidobacteriota > Thermoanaerobaculia > Gp7-AA8 > Gp7-AA8 > JADGNZ01. The sequence continues at coordinate 10,880 of JADGNY010000009.1, forward strand.
AAGCGGACATCATCGTGTCTGGTGGCCGCGGGCTGAAGGAAGCGGCGAACTTCTCGCTCATCCGCGATCTGGCGCAAGCCATCGGCGGTGCGGTCGGCGCATCGCGCGCAACGGTGGACGCCGGCTGGATCGATCATCAGCATCAGGTCGGCCAGACGGGCCGCGTGGTCAGCCCGAACGTTTATATCGCCGCCGGCGTTTCCGGCGCCATCCAGCATCTGGCCGGCATGTCCTCGTCGAAGCACATCATCGCGATCAACAAAGATCCCGAGGCGCCGATCTTCCGGATCGCCGACCTCGGCGTGGTCGGCGATCTCTTCACCATCGTTCCCGCGCTGACCGAAGAAGTCAAAAAGGCGAAAGCGCACTGAACGAAAAAGGCCGCCGTAAACGGCAGCCTTTCGAGGTGGCGATCAAAGAGAAATCAATCCTGGCCGGCGCCGGGCCGCGGCGCCTCGCCGGGCTTCTCGGGTGACTGTCTCGGAGCTGGATCCTTGCCGACGATTGTCTTGGTCGCGTAGCCGGCTGACATCGATCTCGAGATCGGATTGGTGCCGGGCGGGAGGCACTCCAGCGTAACAATGGTGGCGTGCCGCGCAAACGCGGCATCACAGCGACGGTCGTTCCGGGCGTTGTAGATCCGCGGGCTCTTGGCAACGACGCGCTTCCCGTCGGGGTCGAGGACGATGAAGTAGTACTCGATCTCCTCGTTGGGATCGAACTTCGGCAGCGTCACCTGCGACATCTTGCCGAGGTTCTTCCCATCGACGTAACACCAGTCGGTTGCTCCCTGGCGGCGGAAGTACGCGCGGAGAAGGCCGTCGTCGACAGTCTCGACTTTCATGATGGCCATTTCACCCTCGACCATGCAGCCCGGCGGATAGTGCTCGATCGAGCCTGGTTGCACGGCCATCGCGGCGACGGCGCTCATCGCGAAAGCGAGGGTGAGGAGGATGCGGATCTTCATGGTTACCTCGAACAAAACATGATAATACGGCAAAATTTCACTGTTGGGCCATGATCCGGTCGCGATAGGCCAGGATGGCCGGCGTTTGCGGCAACGCGGGCATGGCGCGGGTGATCAACTGGCGCGCCAGCGCGTAGTCCCCGAGCTCGTAGCGGTTCACGGCTTCGTAGAACATGTGACTCTCTTCGCCGGCCTTGAGCGGGTACGTTTTCCGGTACTGCGCGGACGATTCCGCGTAGAGGGCGGTCTGGCTGAGCGCGCGGGCCAGCGCCTGCCGCTCGCCGCGCTGAAGATCCGGCATCAGCGCGATCCGGCGCAGCTCGCTGCGAGCTCCGACGATGTTGCCCGTTCCCACCATCCGCTCCGCGTTAGAGATCTGCGCGGTCACCGGTTCCGCCGTCGAAGGGGGCACAGGAGATGGAGCGACGTTGGCGGGCACGGGTGCCGGTTGAACCGGTGCCGGCTGCACGGTTGCCGGCTGAACGGTCGGCTGCACATGTGTCGGCTGCACGGGTGCCGGCTGGGGAGGCTTGGGAGCAGGTACCGGCGCAACCGGCTGCGGCGCTGGTTTCGGATCGATCGTCTGCAGCGCCTCGCGAACGTCAGGGCGGTCGAGGACGGATGCGGGGAGGATGTGACGTACGCCGGCCGCATCGGCGACCCGGCCAATGTTCACGAGGGCGATGAGATAGGCGGCGGACTCGTCGTCCGTGAGCCGCCGGCGCGTCCGGACGACCGCGTAGTGCTCAGCGACCTCGTTCCATGCGCCGTGGGCATGGCCGATCTGCGCGAGCGCAGCATGTGCGTTCGGATTGGTGTCGTCCGCGGCAAACGCGAGGTCGGCGTAACGGCGCGCGCCCGCTTCGTCGCCCGCGGCGACCCGTTCGAGGGCCAGCCTGCCGTAGTCGAGTGCCGGTTGTGGCGTCTGGACGTTGTCGTCGTTCTTTTTCACGGTGACGGCCACATTGGGCTTCTTCGTGGGAGTCGGTACGGTCGGCAAGGGCCGGCGGCTTGGCGTGGGTGTTCCGGCTGGCACCGAGGGAGCCTTGTCTGCAAATCGCGCAAAGGCCGGGACGTTGGCGAGCTGCTCGCGGGTGAGCAGCACCGGCAGAAGATGCTCGAAGGCGGTGCGCACATCGGGCGGCAGCACAAGCGTGGCGTAGGACGGCTTGATCTGCTCCGCCTGGGTGACTTTCAGCGCAGCGAGCCGGGAGTCCTCGACACGGTCGAGCTTGTCGTTGGTGACGGTGAGATAGATCTCCGCCGTCTCGTAGGCGGGGATGTCGTCGACGCGGCCGAATGCGGCAATGCGCAGCTCATCGACCGCACGGGCGTACGCGGCGCGGTTGAAATCGATGACGCCACTCTGGAATCGCGCTTCGTAAAAGCTCTGCGCGAAGGCCGGAATGGTGGCGAAAACGATAAAGAGCGCCATGAGCGGGCGCAGTTGTGGATTCACCTTGTAAGCATCTTTCGTATGCGGCTGAAGAGACGACCGGATTCGTTGCCGGACGCCTCCGGCAGATCAGGATCGTACACGAGTCCGCGGTTTTCTACGATTGATTTTGGATTGTCGACGAAGAGCGCCTGCGCGATTTGCTCGCCGGCGAGGTCGGCGACGCGCTCGCGCGCGGCACGAAATCGGGGCGGCCGTTTGGTCCCGTTGTGCGCATCGGTGGCCATGACGTGCACCCATCCGCGCCTGAGCCAGTCGGTGGCCGCGGCCTGCGCTTCGGGACCGAATTCGCCCGTGATGCTGCCCGTGGTGACCTGGGTCTTCACGCCGATCCGGATCAGCGACGCCAGGAATTCGGGCTTCGACTGGAAGATGATATTGCGCTCCGGATGCGCGATGACCGGCGTCCAGCCCTCGAGCTGTATGCGGTAGAGCGGTTCGCGAACGAGAGGAGGGACTGCATTGCTGGCGAACTCGACGAGGATGTAGCGGCCGCCGGCGAGGGGGATGATCGACTCTCCCCGCAGCATCTCGTCCATGTCGTGCGCGAAGAAGTACTCGGAGCCGAGAACGATACGCGGGTTCTCGCCGACCTTGCCGCGCAGTTCGTCGAGGATCGACGTGAGCTGCGTGCGGGACGTGTTCTTCCAGCGCCCGCGCAGCACGTGCGGCGTGGCCACAATCGTCTCGATCCCCTCGTCCGCCGCCATCCGGCACTGGTCGACCGACTCGGCGAGCGTACGAGGACCATCGTCAACGCCAGGAAGACAATGGTGATGGATGTCAATCATGCGAGGCACACCTCGCCGGATTAGCCGACCCTCTTGGCGGGCTGCTCCTTCGCCGAGCGGGATTCCTCGTGATAGTAGTCGTAGTAGCTCTTCTTGAACGAATAGCCGTACTGCTGCAGATCGAGGTTGTTGAGGATCGCACCGAGAACCGGGATGTTGCTCTGGCGAAGGCGCTCGGCCGCGCGCTGCACGATGTCGCGCGGGGTCTGCCCCCCGTGAACGCAGAGCACGACCCCGTCGGCATTCGCGGCCAGGACGATCGAGTCGGTCACGGCCATGACCGGGGGAGAGTCGAAGATGACGAAGGCAAACCGAGCCCGGATCTCGTGGATGAGGTGCTTCATCCGGTCGGAGCCGAGCAATTCCGACGGGTTCGGGGGCGTGGGCCCGGAAAGAATGAGTGAGAGGTTCGGGACCTGGGTTTCCTGGATGACGTCGTCGAGCGGGATGTTGGCGGCGAGGTAGTTCACGAGACCGAGGTTCATCTTGCCGCGGAAAACCTTCTGCAGCCGCGGGCGGCGAAGATCGGCGTCGATGAGCAGCACCGGCTTGCCCATCTGGGCGAGGACGGTAGCGAGGTTGACGGCCGTCGTGGTCTTTCCTTCGCGAGCGAAGGTCGAGGAGATGACGATGACTTTCGGCGAGCTTGCCGATGCCAGGAGCAGCGATGTGCGAAAGGCGCGATACGCTTCGGCGATGGCGGAGCGTGTATCGCTGTGCGGCAGAAGGTCGATGCCGCTCTGCTCGTTGCCCGGTTCGACGACAGGCCGGAGCTTCGCTGCCCCCCGGCCGTAACCATAGCCGTATCCGTATCCGCCGCGGCCGGCTGAGTTGGCCGCCGGGATGACGCCGAGGGAGGCAAACTTCGTAACGCGCTCGAGCTCCTCGGGAGTCTTGATGGAGCGGTCCATGTATTCGAGGAAGAAGATCGCGGCCAGGCCGAGCACCACGCCGAGCGGGAAAGCGTTCTGCAGGTTCTTCCGCAGCGTCACGTTGAACCGCTCCATCGGCAACTGGGCATGATCGACGAAGTGAATGTTCGACGATGCCGAACCGCGAAGACGGGCGGTGACCTCGGTCTCGTTCTGCCGCTTTTCCAGTTGATCCAGAAGTGATTGCTTCGACTCGAGCGTGCGCGTCAGATCGCCAAACCCGGCGGCGGTGACGTTGAGAGACATCGTTTCGCGCTTCTGCGCGATCATGGCCGCGTACATCTGGTCTTCGTTCTGTTGCGCGGCCGAGAGATCGCGTTTCGCGACGTCGCGCATGCGGGTAAAGGCGCTGGCGATCGCGGACATCCGGGCCTGATGGGTCTTTTCGATCGAGTTCTTCAGCGCGACCATCGTCGGATAGGTTGGAGTGAACGTGGTGAGTTTCTGGCTGTATTCGCGCTGATTCCGCGATTCCTCTTCCGTGAGCTGGACAACCAGCGGATCGCCGCTCGTGACCGATTCCGAATTGGCGCGCGACAGGGCGTCGAATGCGTTTAGTTTTTCGAGACGGGAGTTGGTGGCGTTCTGGACGTCCGTGTTCAGCTTCGCAAGCCGCTGAACCGGGATGCTGCTGGCGTCGGCACTCGACACCAGCCCTTTCGTTTCACCGAATTGCTGCAGTTGCCGCCGGGTGACTTCGATGTCGGCACGAACCTGGGCCACCTGGCGGTCGAGAAACTCGCTGGTCTGCTTCACCGACTCGAACTTCTTCTCGTTGTTGAGCCGGATGTACGATTCGCCCACCCCTTCGACGATTTTTTGCGCGAGGCGGGGCGTTGAGGATATGTAGGTGATATCGACCAGCGACGTGTTCCGCACGGGAGTGACTTCGAGCGGACCGTTGATCACGCCGGCCATCGACGAGCGAATGTTCGCGATCTGCTCCGGCGTCTTTCCGGTAATCCCGGCCGGGTAGAAATCGGGATCGCTCAGGAGCTTCTGGTCGTCGATGACTCTCTCGGCCAGACCGCGGCTTTTCAGCAGGATATATTGCGTCTGCAGGAATTCCTGGTCAGAAGCGGCGATGCCGAAGAGATCGTCGACCGTGAGCTGATTCGGATTCTCCCGCTCGATCTGGATCTCGATCCCGGACTTGTAGAGCGGTTTCGAGAAACGGCTGGCCAGAAATGTACCTGCCATCACCACCGCGAGGATCGACGCCGCGACCTTCCATCGCTTGTAGATGATGTTCCAGTAATGGGAAAGATGGACTTCCTGGCTGTTCAGGTCCATGACGGAGTGTAACCGTGAATGGCTTCAGCGGCTTCCAACGGATTGGATCGCGAGATCAGAGCATTCGTCCGATCTCGGGCCGATTGCGTCAGAAGAAGCTTTCCGCGAAAACGATCCGGTCGCCGTCGAGCAATACGACGTCATTCTGGCGGCCGTCGATGATTTTCTTGAAATCGTAGTGAAATGTCTTCTCCGCCCCACCAACCACGCGCTTGAGGATGACCCTTTTCGAGGCGCGGTCGGTCGGGCCGCCGGCGGCGGCGAGAACCTGCAGCAGGGTCGGCGACTGCGAGCGGCGGAACTGCACGCTGCCCGGATGCATCACTTCGCCGAGGACGTAAATATTGATCGAGGCGTCGATGGGAACGTTGATCACGTCGTTCGCGCGGAGCGGTAGGTTGAGATCGGGGTTGCCGTTGACCATCAGGTCGTCGATATCGATCGCGATCTGCTCGGTGAGGCCGTTCGCCGCCGTGCGAAGGACATAGAGGGTCCGTCCGTATCCGGTGGCAAGCCCGCCGGCCTGGGTGATGGCCTGGATGAGGGTGATGTTCCCGGTGATCCCGATGGTTCCTGGCCGCATCACGGCGCCGATCACCGAGATCGGCTTGCTGCCCGCCTCGAGCACGGTCACGGAGACGTCGGGCTTGTTGATGTACTTCTCGAGCAGACCCTTGATGCGCGTTTCGACCTCACTAGGCGTCAGACCCGAAACGTCCACCTTGCCGATGAGCGGCATGGCGATGCGGCCGTCGTCCGTGACGGTCATCTTCGAGTAAAGATTCGGATCCTGAAACACCTTGATTTCGATGACATCGCGAGGGCCGATCGGCGCATCACTCGCACTCTGCGTTTGGTTGGAAATCAACGCGCGTGGCGGGACCTGCTGCTGCGGCAGCAGTGTGCTTTGTGCCAGCACGGAAGCTGACGACGCCACGATCACGATTGCATATGCGACTCGGTTCATTTCTTCCTTCCAGCGTTCGTCGCCCTTGGTCTCAGGTGATCCGAGACGCCGGGCAATTCTCCTCGTTTGACATGCCCTAGAACTGAATCCTAACTGGCGGAGCGTCAGCTCCCTGTACCGGATCCTCAAAATTATCCGTCAAAAAAACGGAGGCGCCCATCCTTCGAGGTTCGAGAGTTATTTGCTGCGACTAGGGCGTGAACGACAACCGGAACAGTATCCGTATTCCTTTGTCGATGTTTACGTCGAAGTTCGATGTCCTTCTTACATAGCCGATGTCGGCTCCGGCACGAAGGCGGGCGAGCCCATACGTGAACCCGATGCTGGGGAAGGTGAACACATCGCGCCGCTTGAGGAACCCGTGAGGACCATTGACGGGAGTCTCGTACAGATCCCTTCCCAGTGCGGCCTGCGCGGTCAGAGTGAGGCGGCGGGTGGCGTCCCACGCCAGGTTGGTGCTGAAGCGGTCGGCGATGTAATAGTTGTTGAACAGGAAGATCGAGAAGTCGACGTCGCGGGAGACAGCCAGGCTGCCGGTCGTCGAGTGTCCGAATTTCTTGGTCGACGTGAGATTGCCCAACGCCCCCTGAAAGTCGTGCTGCCCGGGACGGAAGAAGTCGAGCTTGCCTTCGCCGGCCTCGAAGCGCGTGACGGTGCGACCGCTGTCATGAACGAAGCCGGCGCCGGCGTACTCCCGGCGTGAGTTCTTGAACACGGCCGTGGGGAAGGAGTAGTCGCTGTACTCGGTGGCCAGGAACAGGGCCGTGACAGGGAAGGTCTTGTGATTCACCGTCAGGCGGTAGTTGTGCGCACTGCGATCCAGCAGTTGTATCGTCGCCTCCGGCTGGATTGCGGTCAGGGGGTAGCTCGTCTTTGACGTTGCCGCGTTGAAGGTCATGCTGGTCCGACTGGAGTACTTCAGCTCGCCGGAAACCCCGGTGACCGCCGCCCTCTCCGTCAGCAGCCTGGCGATCTCGGCGACGTCGGCCCGGAGCTGATCGGCTTTCTGTCCGTAGAAGTCGAGGTAGAGGTGATTGAGCAGGTACTGGGCGTCTGCCCGGGCCTGATAGCCGAAGACGGCGCGCCGTCCGTTGCCAAAAAAGCTCAGCTCGGGCCTCACTTCGATCGAGTAGACCGTCTTCTTTTGAGGAACGATGTACAGCCTCGTAGGCGCCTGGACTCCGAAGCGAAAGCCCGACTGGTGGTCGGCCGTGGGGACGTAGAAGTTGGAGTCGTAGCCGATGTCGGAGAGCTGGAAGGTGCTGAGAAGGTAAAAGGGTCCGTGATGAAAGTGCGCTTTCCGCAGGTCGTTGGCGATTTCCTGGCTGGCTGAAAATGCCCGCTCGCGGTCGCGAAGGCCGTTCTGAGCGAACACACCACGGGCACAGCAGGCAAACATCACCAGGGCGACGATAAAAAGCCGCTTTCCTTGCCCCACGAACCCCTCCACGTCCATTTGATACCACGATCAACCGTTTTCGGACCGTCATGATGGTAGCACGGCCTCTACAATGGATTAATGCCGGAATCGACGAGGAGTGGGCTGGACGTCGTGTTGTTCGTGTTGCTGCTGGCCTTTCTGGTCTGGGTGCCGATGCCGTTCGGTTCGGCGAGCGACGCCTCGCAGCTGCCGCTGATCATTCCTCCCCTGGTCATCTGTGCGTTGGCCACGCTTCTTCGGGCGACGCGTGCGAGGCCGTTCGCGCTCACACGTCCGGCCCGGATATGGACCATCGGCGGCATCCTGTTCGTGGCTGTGATCGGGTTACAGCTGATCCCGATGCCGCTGCCCGTACTGCGCGTTCTCTCGCCACAGTCGGCCGCGATCTGGCAACGTGCCACACGCCTGGCCTCGCTTGGCGGCATGACGGTAACGACGCTTCATCCGATCACCGTCGATCCATCGACGACGTCGCTGCACTTCTTTCGCGTGCTCGCGTACCTTGCCACGTTTCTCACGTCCATGATTCTCGTCCGCGACATGGTGCGCCGCACGATCATGGCGTCGGTACTGGCGGCGGTGGCGGTTTTCGAAACGGTCTACGCCGTAAACGAGGCCACCCTCGGAAGGTACGCCATCTGGGGATGGAAGAACACGCTCATCTTCGGCCGCGCCTCCGGTACCTTCGTCAATCCGAACCACTTCGCCGACTACGTCGCCATCCTGCTCCCGATGGCGCTGTATCTCTCCGCGTACGCCTGGCACACAGCCGCACCGGCCGGTGCTCTGCTCTCGAGGCGGATCGTCAAGCTGATGGAAACGCGCTTTGTCCCGTTCTCGTGTGGTCTGTTCATGGCGGCGGCATGTGTCGTGGGAGTGCTCGTGTCGGAGTCGCGCGGCGCCGTGCTGGCGATCATCGGAGGATTCGCGATCGTCGGCGGGATCGCCAGCCCCGGACGGCGCGCGGTTCTGCGCGGCGTTCTGATTGCCATCGCAGTAACGTCCGCAATCGTCGTTACGATCCTCGTCCTCGGCCGCACGGAAACGGTGAGCCGCCTCGAGCAAAGCCGGGCAGCGCAACTCGATTCCCGCCGCGCATCCGTCATCGGCGCGGTGCGCATCTGGGAGCTGTTTCCGCTCTTCGGCAGCGGCGCCGGTACGTACGAGGACGTGGTGCTGATGACGCGGACGACTTCGTCCGTGGTGCTCGCCAACCACGCCCACGACGACTATGCGGAGATTCTGGCCACGACCGGCGCGGTCGGTTTCATCGTTTCGCTCGTGTCGCTCCTCGGCGGTTTCGCTGCAGTGGCGCGCAAGACGTTCGGAAAGCACGGTGTGCCGATGAGCTGGCGGCGCCGCGCCTTCAACGCCGCGGCGCTCGCCAGCATTGCCATCGCCATGATCCACGCGTTGGTCGACTTCAATTTCTTCATCCCGGCGAATCCCATCACGCTCGCCGCGATCGCCGGAGCGGCGGTCGTCGCTAAAGAGCCGTGATGCTGGCGATGTGAACGCGCCGGGGAGAGCGGTTCCGCGTCAGCGGATTCGCCAGAACCAGCTCGATCTGATGCGCACCGCTCCCAACCGGAACGATGAAGTCCCGTTTGGGTCCGACTTCTCCCTCGGCGCGGAGATCATCATCGACGTAGATCTCGACGTACGCCGGAACCTCGTCGGCCTGCACGGTCTCGAGAGTCAACGCGATCCCGTGCCCTGCCTCGATCATCCGCCAACTCCGCCCGCACAGATCCTTTTCGCAGAGGCCCTGCCACTCGAAGAGATTCGGCGCTACGCGACGTGGATCGTTGGATGCCGCTTCGAGCTGTATCGCACGATCTTTGAGGCCGAGCGCCATCGCCAGCCTGATTTGCGTCGCTATGCTGGCCGCGCCGGGTTTTCGCGTGATGATCTCGAGCCCATCGAGCGGCTCGACGTGATGCCGAAGCGCGTAGTCGACGATGCCGTCGATCACGTTCGGACGATCGGGATTGGTATCGAGCGGGCGGCGATGCAGCTCATCGAGAAGCGCCCGGATCAGCGGTTCCTCGTCGGTGTGATACGGCGGACCGGGGAAGCGCTGCACCAGCTCTTCGGGTGCCTCCACCTGGCGACGGCGGGCAAAGTCGTCGAGGCGTTTCTGCTGCAGTTCTCCGCGCAGGGAGCGATAGTCGGCAAACAAGCCGTTCGGCAACGCGAGTGAAATCAACGTTGCGGGCGTCTCCGCGGTCGGCGGACCGGCACGGCGAAGAATCGACAGATCGCCCGTCAGCTCAAAAAGCGGCCGGGCCATCCGGGCGAAAACGCCCGGATCGCGCAGGGCCGGACCGTAGGCGACGATGACGTCTCGTTTGTCTTTCTCCGACAGTTCGGTCCAATGGAAGAACGCGTCCCGCGCGAAGGCTGTGGCCGGTTCCTTGAAATCGGGCGCCATCAGTGACGCGTGCTCGTATGCCGCGCGCCAGAGTACAAGCCGATTGCTGAGCCTCGTATCGAGAGCTACCTCGGTCAGCGCGCTCGCGGCCGCCCAGTCCGTTGGATGTCTGGCAATTCGCGCGATCAAAACCGAGGCATCGGTCGACGTTCTCATCCAGCGGAATTGCGGAGGACGGAGCAGGAACACGATGGCGGAGGCGCTCATCGTCACGGCCACGCCGATCAGGAACAGCCGTGGGCCGTGGCCGCTCACGTCAGGACTCGTTCCCATGATGTAAATGCGATGTCAGGCGCGAACCGCTCCTCGTACAGCCGCCGGCCGCGCAAGCCGATCGTGCGAGCCTGGTTGCGGTCGCCTGCGAGCTCGCGGATCCGGCGAGCCAGTTCTTCGCCGTCTCCCGGCTCGATGACGAATCCGCAATCATGTGCCTGGATGATACGCGCCAGTTCCCCATCCCGCGCGCCGATGTACAGCACCGGCCGCGCAACGGCCAGAATCCCGTAGAACTTGCTCGGTACGATCAGCCCCTCGAGCGACGGCAGCAGCGTGACGAGATGCGCGTCCGCCGACGAGAGGCTCTCACTCAATTGCTCGCGCGGCGCGTAGCCGGCGAAGCGGACGTTCGGCAACTGCTCCTGGCGGAGGGATTCGAATTGCGCGCCGCCGCCGGTGACGAGGAACTCGATCTCAACATCGTCCCGCAACGCCCGAATCGCCTCGAGCATCGTCCGGACGTCATGCGCCCGCCCGAGGTTGCCGGAGTAGCCGACGACGAAAGGTGCGTGCGGGATCTCCACGGGATGCAGCGATGCATCGGCCCAATTGTGGATGACCACGGCATGTGGCAGCCGGGCGGCCATCGAATCGCCGAGGGCGACATTCACCTTCGCGCGGTGAAGCGACCAATCGCGCACGCTGCGGAGCACACGCAACGCCCGCATGCCCAGCGCCTCGGCCACCTCGGGGAAGACATCCTGCGTCCAGTTGACGAGCGTTGCCCGGCGCAGCATTGCCGCAATCGCGGCGACGACGGAGATCAGCGGCGGATCGGTCAGTGCGATGATCGTCGAGTCTCGTGTCGCCCGCCCGACGAGAGCGAAGAACGCGCTCGCATAGAACGTCGCGTAGTCGACGGCACGACCCGGCAGGAACCCGCGTCCGAAGCGCGTCGACCAGACGCGCCGCACCACGACACCGCGGACCGTTTCGAAGCGAGGAAGCTTCGCCGAGGAGTCGTCGTAGCGCTGCCGGCTGGTCACCACCTCCACCCTCCATCCACGCTCCGCCAGATGAAAAGAGAGATCGGACAGCATCTGACTTGTTGCAGAATGATCGGGATGAAAGTAGCGGTTCACGAAAAGGACCCGTCGGGCTGTCATGCTATGCGGCTATTATGGGGCGAAGACACTCCGGCAATTGGCGGACCGGGCGAATCGTCAGTCCTGCCGCCGGCCGCTCCTCTCATCGAATGGTCGTTCGCGATATCTACGCTCCCGCGCCGGCGCGGACGAGCCGTCCTATGACTGGTCCGGACCGCCGTGAAGCGCCCCTGGGACTCGGCGCCATCCTGATCACGGGACTCGTCATTCGAGCCGCGGTGATTGCGGCCACGCGCGGCACAAGCGATCTCTGGCTCTGGGAGATATTCACGAACGCGCTGCAGCAGTACGGTCTTGGCGCGTATGCACACGTTACTAGATTGAATCATCCGCCGCTCGGGGCGCTTTTCGTCTGGGGTCTCTCCAGGATCGGTCCACTCGGCCTGACATTGCGGGTTTCTCAGGCACTATCGGACGTGGTGGCAACGGTCTTGATCGGCAAGATCGCCCGTCGTCTGAACCTCAGCCACCGATTTGTGGCAGGACTTTATTTCCTGTCACCGGTAGCCATACTGACATCCAGTTTTTTCTGCAACACGGAATCGACGCTGGTGGCATTGCTTGCCGCCGCCGTGCTGATGATGGTCAATCGACGTTACGCGTTCGCGGGGGCGCTATTGGCCTGCGCATGTGGCATCAAGATTGTGCCGGTCCTCGCGTTACCGCTTTTCTTCCTTGCGGCAAAAGAGGAACGTCTCCGGTTTAGCGCCGCATTCACGGTTGTGGCCAGCGTAATCTTCCTCCCCGTTTTCGCTTACGCCCCTCTTGGTTTCGCTCAGAACGTTCTCGGATATCGCGGTTCCGGTGAGATGTGGGGACTGGCGCTGCCGGCGACGGTCGGCGGTGCCGCGGCCACGGTTCTGGGCTGGATGCGTCTCCGGGCGATGTGCTACTACCTGGGCGACGTCTACATCGACATCACACGTTATTGCGTCATTGCGATCGTGGGGTTGGTTACATGGATATGGTGGCCGGGAGCGAATAAAGATCGCTTGCCGGCAGCGTTGACGCTCCTCTTCCTGGGAGCAACCGTGGTCGCTCCCCGTGTGACGCTGGGTTATTTCCTCTGGTTCCTGCCATTCCTGCCCTTCACGTTCAAGCGGACGCTGACCCTGTCCATTCACGTCGTCGCGTCGCTACAACTGATGGCCGATTACACCCTGTTTTCACTCGGGACCGGACCGTGGTTCGCCAATTTGGGCAGGACGAATCCATGGTGGCTGGGGCGGGCCGTGGATGTCATCGGCATTCCTCTCTGGGGTCTTTGTATCTGGTCTTTGACGACTGGTCTGATCGCAATGAATCAGGAGTACCGGCGCGATCGCCGGTACTCCGAACTGCATCCGAGCCATCCATGATCATCCTTGGCATCAACGCTCACCACGCGGACGCCGCGGCCGCGATTGTGGTCGACGGCAAGCTGGTCGCCGCGGCGGAGGAAGAGCGCTTCCGGCGCATCAAGCATTGGGCGGGCTTTCCCTCCGTCGCCATCCGGTACTGCCTTGACGAAGCGCGCATCGATCTGAATGACGTCGACCATATCGCCGTCAATCGCGACCCGAATGCCCGTCTTTTCCAGCGCGCGAAATTCATCCTGGCGAAACGGCCGTCACTGGGTGCGATCCGGAAGCGGCTCGCCAACCGCGCCAAGATCGGCGGCATCGAGGAAGAGCTTGCCCAGGCATTCGCCATCGAGTCGCTGAAACCCAGGCTGCATCACGTCGAGCACCACCGGGCACATCTGGCGTCGGCGTATTTCGTTGCACCGTTCGACGACGCCGCGGTGCTGTCCGTCGACGGCTTCGGAGACTTCGTCAGCTCGATGTGGGGCGTGGCCTCGCGCAACAAGATCGAGGTGCTCGGGGAGGTCGGCTTTCCCCATTCGCTCGGTATCTTCTACACGGCGATGACGCAGTACCTCGGCTTTCCCCACTACGGAGACGAGTACAAAGTGATGGGCCTTGCCCCCTACGGCAAGCCCTCGCAGCTCGACGCCATGCGCGACGTCGTCCACGTGCAGGCCGACGGCACGTTCCGCCTCAACCTCGACTATTTCACGCATCACTCCGCCGGCCTGGACATGGTCTGGCAGGGGGGGATGCCGGTCATCGGGCCGGTCTACTCGCAGCAACTCATCGATCGCCTCGGTCCCGTGCGCGCGTCCGATGAACCGATTGAGCAGAGGCACAAGGATCTCGCCGCATCGATGCAGGCGATGTTCGAGGAGGCTTTCTTCGCCCTCGCGAACGCGCTGTACGAGAAGACGAAGAATCCGCGCTTCTGCCTGGCCGGGGGCTGCGCGTACAACAGCGTAGCCAACGGCCTGGTCTTCGACCGCTCGCCGTACAAAGACCTCTACATCCAGGCCGCGGCAGGTGACGCCGGCGGTGCCATCGGCGCGGCGTATTGGGTCTGGAACGAGATCCTCGGCAACACGAAGTCATTCGTGATGACACATGCGTACTGGGGCCCGGAGTACGACGACGTTGCCCTCGACGAGTCGATCGCAGCACGGCGCGCAGACCTCGATGCGGCGCACTGCACGATCGAGCGCTTCGACGACGAGCGCGATCTCTGTCGCCGCACGGCGGTGCAGATCGCCAACGGTGACGTGGTCGGCTGGTTTCAAGGACGGATGGAATGGGGTCCGCGCGCCCTCGGCAACCGTTCGATCGTCTGCGATCCGCGGCGTGCCGACATGAAGAACATCCTCAATCAGAAGATCAAGCGGCGCGAATCGTTCCGCCCGTTCGCCCCATCGGTGCTTCGCGAGGCGGTCGGGGAGTGGTTCGAGACCGACTACGACGTGCCGTTCATGCTGCAGGTCTACCAGATCCGCGAAGAGAAGCGGGCGCAGATTCCGGCTGTGACCCACGTCAACGGTTCGGGGCGACTGCAATCGGTCGATGAACAGCAGAACGCGCGCTACTACCACCTCATCGAAGCCTTCCGCGACGCCACCGGTATCCCTCTCGTGCTCAACACCTCGTTCAACGAGAACGAGCCGGTAGTGAACACCCCGGCGCAGGCGCTCGATTGCTTCCTGCGCACGAAGATGGATCTGCTGGTGATGGGCGATGTGATGATCCGGCGTGCCTGATCCCAGCGCGTTCGCGGCGCGTTACTCGACTTTGAGTTTCGCGGGAGGAGCGAATGTGTTCTTCAGTGAAAGGAAAAAGTCCTCGTAGTAGCGGCGTGACACAGTTGCGATCACGATTGCTGCGCCACCGGCAATCATGAAGCGGAACGCCACGAATGTGATGCCATACGGTGGATGCAGGATCCCCATCGCGGCTGCGACCCGGTCGAACACCGCGAAGCAGACAACGTGGATGAGATAAAGGCCGTAGCTGATATAGCCAAGCCATTGAAGCGGTGCAATCCGTACGAATTTGCGGCCTGAACTGCCGCCGAGAAGCGTAAGCGCTACGAGCGAGCTGTAAATCAAATAAAGCAGCGTCGATTGAAATGCTGCGCCGGCAAGCGTCTGTCGAGACGTTATTCCGGTACCGGCAAGCGTGGCCACAACCACGAGAATGAAACCCAGAACAACACATGCTACGGCTGTGCGCGTCAACGCGAGTCGGCCTTTGCGTGCGACGATAGACAGAAGCGCGCCAATGGCGAGACCATCGATGTTGAACCAGGTGTAGTAGTAGATATGATCGCCTTGCCCGTGGAGGAACGCCCATATACGAAACGCGGGGCTGGCGAGAAAGATGAGAGTGACCGTGATCGTAATGAGCGGGATGGATAGCCTGTGTACGACCGCCGGCCAGATCGCGTAGTACTGCTCCTCGACAGCAAGCGACCATAGCGGGGAGTAACCCATCGGAACGCCAAAGAGCGGGGAGATGTTGGCGGCGAATGCGGTGCTAACGAGGGCGAACTTCCAAGTGATCAATCGGGTCGCAAGAAGCGTCACGACGAGGAGCAGAAACGCCGGAAGGATTCGCAGTGCGCGCCGGATATAGAACGTCTGATAGTAGCGCTCACCGTCCTTCGCTCGAATGAGGATTCCGGTGATGAGGAATCCGGACAGCACGAAGAAAAGCTGTACGCCACTCCAGCCGTATCTGAAGGGCGCGGTGATCGTCCGTGCGTTCGTGGTCATGATTTCCCGCGGGAGTGACCAGAACAGGCCATGGTATAGGAGAACAAACAGGATTGCCAGCCCTCGGAGGGTGTCCAGCTCGGGCATGTCGCGTCGGATTACTGGTTGTTGCCCTAAACCATTCATTCGTTTGACGGTCCCTTCGACCGTGTCCCTGTCGGGAATCCTCGCATCATCTCGCCCGTGAGGATCAGCTCGGCGAGGAAGCGCTCCAACGCGTAGCGCCATCCTGGCAAACCATCGAAGAGCGTCCCTTGAATGAGGAGCACATACGCGGGAACGACAAACGGCGCGGCCACGCGCAGCTTGCGGATGCGTCCAAGCGCCGGAAGCACACTCCACGGAGTTGTACGCAGCTTCACCGCCTCCTGACGCATGTATTTTCGCTGTCGGTCGATGAAGCGGCGCAGATCCTTGCGGTCATCGTGGATCAAACGTATGCGCAGCCGTTCGACCCGGCCGTGGACGCGGACACGCTGCGTGTGGCCGTCTTGCCAGATTTCGAACGCGCCGCGGCGAAGAAGAATCGTGCGAGGCGGATAGAGCGCGGAACGGAGCGGTCGACCGTTGACAGCGTATACGAACGCCGCTTCGTACCCTCCGATGTCGGACGTAGGAGCAAGCGAGGCGAGCTCTCGGACGAATTCGTCGGGGATGAAATAGTCGGCGTCCAGCGTCAGCACCCACTCCGTCGCTATCTGTTCCACGCCGAAACTCCACTGCGCCGCGTGCGAGTCAAAGGCCCTCCGTACCACACGTACGTTCGGGAACTGGCACGCGATTTTTACCGTTTCGTCGGTGCTCATGCTGTCGACGACCACGACCTCTTGCGCCCATGTCAATCGAGCCAGCGTACGGCCAATGTTGGCCGCCTCATCGCGCGTCAGAATCAGCGGAGTTACGCGATCGAGCATCGAGACCATCGTAGCAGCGCGCGTCAGATCCAACGGCGGCGTTTCACGATGCGCTTGATTGCGCTGTGAAGCAGGATGGCATTGCGAAAGCCGAGGATGCGGGCCATGACACGCATCAGCCGCTGTTGTTCTTCATCCTGAGGTTGAAAGGTGGGATCCAGCGAACGGACGTGCTCCGCCGCGGCCTCGAAGGCGGCGCGGTCGTAAAGACTGAGTACCCGTAATTCCTTGTAAAAGTACTGCGCGAGGCGCCGTTGGCGCGGCTCGTTGAGCGTTCCCTCGGCAGACAGCCGCTCCTCCAGTTTCTGAAGAATTCGATGGTGCTCCCGCGCATTGGCGAGCATCGTCGTATTGGTCATGCGCGCGCCGCCGTGCTCCCGCATCGTGTAGGCGGGACCCTCGACAGTGACGATGAGAGACGCGCCCATCGCCGCCTGACAGAAATAGTCCCAGTCGTCGAGTTTCCGCAGAGCGGGATCCCAGCGCCAGTCCGGGCATCGTGTATAGAGCGCTGCAGACGTTGGTACCGCCATGCCCGCCAGAACGTCATCGACGATGGACCGGAAGACCGGCGCGTCATACGTCATTGTCGTTCCATTCGATTCCGAGCACCAGCCGGAGACGGCAATGGTGGCACCGGTGGTCTCGAGCGCCCGAACTTCTGCCGATAGATGCCCGGGGACGAGGGTGTCGTCAGAATCCAGAAACTTGACGTACGTTCCGCGCGCGAAGTCGAGTCCACGGTTCCGCGCGGCGGATTGCCCGCCGTTGGCTTCCATCCGAAAACATCGGATTCTCGGGTCGTCGTATGCGCACACGGAATCCCATGTTCCGTCGGTCGAGGCATCGTCGACCACGATGATCTCGACTGGCACGTCCTTGCCGGCAGCCAGGGCTGACTCGATCGCTTCCCGCACCAGCGCCTGGCGGTTGTACACGGGGATGATGATGTCTACGCTCGCCAATCGTGAGTCTCCTGTTCTGCCTTGACGCGCAGGTAGAGTTGTTCCATCTCGCTCGCCACGCGCTCCCATGTGAAACGCGCTTCCACCAATGCGCGGCCGCGCCTGCCCATCTCCGCGCGCGCGCCGCTGTCGCTGAGAAGGGTATGAATCGCCGCGGCCAGCGGTTCCGGCAGGTTGCTCGTGACGATTCCCGCGCCCGCGGAAGCAACGTCGGCTGCCAGACCGACTTCCGGCGTGACGACTACCGGCATCTCCACGGCCATCGCTTCCAGAACGACATTGCCGAAATTCTCGGATAGCGATGGCAGCACCAATGCCGTCGACGTCCGCATCAACTCCTCCTTCGCCGCGCCGCTCACCGGACCGCGAAAGTCGATTCGATCGCCGATGCCGTTGCGCTGCGCCTGGGCCAGAAGCACCGGCGTCAGCCCCTCCTCGTCGTTCCCCGCGATGATGATCTTCACCCCGGGGATGGCTTTGACCGCGTCCAGAAGGCGATCCAGCCCTTTTTTCCAGTTGATGCGGCCGAGGAAGAGGAGCGTGTCGGGGAGTCGGGGAGTGACGACGGCCGGTGGAAGCTCGATGCCGTTGGGAATCACGACAGGGGAGGGAAGCGGAATGAAGATCTGCGTTGCGGCCTCCCACTCCACGCGCGCCGTGAAATGCACGGAGGCCGCGTTCGCGAACGTTCGCCGTTCCACGGCGCGGATCCAGAGATTTTTTGCGAACCGGCTCTTGCGCGCGATCAAGTCGGGTACGAGCATTCCTCGCGGCGAAACGACGTAGGGAACGCCGCGCCTCCGTGCGGTTCGAGCGGCGGCATAGGCCGGCCACAGAAAAACCGAGTGGAGATGAACGGCGTCATAGCCGGCGACCAGTTCGTTGAGCGCATGGCGCATCCGAGGAGAGTAATAAAGCCTGCGGTATGTCGAAGGGAAGTAGCGTATGGAAACGCCGTCGAGCGCGACGGGAACGCCGAGGGGCACGTCGGAATCGCGGGGGCCATCGACATTCGTCGTGAAGACATCAACCTCATGCCCGCGTGCGGCGAGCGCACGGCACAGTCCGTGGACGGCGTAGATCGGGCCCCCGTATCGGGTTGCCGGCAGGTAGGTCGGTACGACATGGAGCAGGCGCACGCGTCGCTACGGTGCTACGCGGTGGCCGGTGACGTCAATGGCCGGCGCACGATTGCTGCGTCGGGCACCGCGGAGGCGGCCAGCCGTTCGTCGAGCGCGGCCGTCGCAAACGTACAGCCGACGAAGAACGCCGCCAGCAATGTGAGCACGGGATCCGAGTAAGCCTGCGCCGACGCCAGAAACTCGACGATATTGGCCACGACGATGCCGAATAAGGCCGCTCGGGTGAGCTGTGTTGAACCGGGGACGTCGGGATGCTTCGAGATCTTCAGCATCGTCATCAGGATTGCTACGGCGAGGATCGCCACGGCAACCAGGCCCGGAACGCCGAGCTCCATGGCCAGCTTGCCCAGGCCGCCTTCCTGCCAGCCAAGCTGCGCGATGCCGCTCTCGCCCAGGACGTGGTAAGCGCCTTGGGTGGCCGTACCGAGGCCTCCTCCCATGATCCCTGACTGTTCCACCGTGCCCTGAAGACCACCCTCGAGCCGACCGAAGATCTCCTCCTGATTGGTCGCCGCGCCCTGCGTGTAGACGCTCGAGGCTTCATCGTGCGATACCTTGGTAACGACGAAGACCATCACCAGGCTGAGGAAGGCGATCGCGATGCCTTGTGGCATGGAGAGGCGGCGGACATATCGCCAGAGAAAGGCCACCACGAACACCGCGATCATGTAGAGAGCTTTGCGCCGCCCGCTGATCAGGCAATTGAGAAACCCCCAGCCGCTGACCAGTATCCAGATCCACACTCTGCGGATGCTGCGCGAGCGCAGCGACATGGTCATGCCGATCATCGTCAGGATTGCCGCATGCAGACCCATGATGTCGGGACCCCGATAAAACCCTGAGAGCATCCGGATCGACAGGCCGGTCATCAGGCGAAGGTTGTCCTCATGGAGGGCCACGGTGCCGAGCACGCTCCAGTCCAGTCTCATGTACTCCAGCGGTGTTCCAATCATCGCGATCGAGGTAACGAGAGCGTAGAAACGGAACAGGTCGTAGAGCTGCTCCTCGCGTTGCAGATAGGCATATCCGAGGATCACCGCCGGTATCGGCGTGAGATAGATGAAGAGACTCAGCGCCGGCGCCTTCCAACCATCGAGGCCGAACGTGAAGATGCCGTTGACGGCGGCGAGACAGAGAAAGAAGAGGACGATCGTGACTCCGCCGAACACGTTTCCGAAACGCCGCGAGAAATCGCGCGCATGCACCTGAAGCGTCTTCTGTGCGGCAAAAATCACGACGAAGTAAATCAGAACGATGCTGAGCGACATCGCCACCGGGGTTCCCGGTGTCAGTTTGCGCGCCGGGTCCTGCAGCACGCCGACCAGGATGGCCAGAAGCCATCCCCGTCTCCAGTCGACGAGCGCGATGGCCACCGAGAGAAACATCAACGCAAGGAAGAGGATGGTGAAGGTGATCATGGGCGAATCGATCAGTGGAACGCGGCCGGCTCATGAGCCATTTCTGGTAGTGGTTGAATCAACTTCCGTCCCCGGCGCGCCAGACGTCGCGCCAGCCGGAGTCCGCGCAGCTCGCCGATCACTTTCGTCGGTACGGTCCAGGGATGGCCGAGGTGATAGCGCGTGATCACGTTCCTGCGGATGCGGCGGAGGGCGTATCGCCAAAGCGGCCCGCGGTGATGGATGGCGAAGTAATAGTCACCGACCGAATGAGCCGGCGATGGGCTGCTCCGGTGATCGCCGAACGAGCGAAGCCCTCCCGTGCTCAGCTTGAGATGCCGCAGCGAGGCGTCGGGCGAAAACCAGATTCTGCCGCCGGCAGCGATGAGACGAAGTGCAAAGTCCGTCTCGAAACGATAGCCGGCGCCGACGAAGTTCTCGTCGAAGCCGCCCGCGGTGATGGCGTGGCCGCGCTTCACCGAGAGATTCCCCGCCATGACGTTGCTCACAAAGCAGCCGCGGTCGTGGCTGAAGTGAAACTCGAGGTCGTCCTCCGGCTGCTCGAAGTGCCTCGGCTCTTCTCCCGGCTGAAGGATCTGTCCGACGACCGCCCACGTCTCCGCCGCGCCGTGCGCGTGTTCATGCGCGGCGATGAGTCCCGGCGACGGCTCGACGTCGTCGTCCAGATAGAGAACGACCGGCGTCGCCGCGGCCAGCAGGGCCTCATTCATGGCGCGCGGAATCGAAGGGGCATCGAGCCGGATGAGATGGATGCGCCCTTCCCGATGCCACCGCGCGAGGGGTTCATTCGGCTCGGCGCTCTGATCGACGACGATGATGGCCTCTGGTGGCGGGTCGAGCGCGAACAGACGCCGGATCGTCTCGACGACGATCGCGCCGCGGTTGTACGTAGGAATTGCGACCGTGATCACTCCAGTGCCCTTTTCCCGCCATACGCCAGCGCCGCCTTGACGCCGTCGACACCGCGTTGGAACGTCCACGTTCCGATGATCTCGGCCGAGCGCCGCGCCATCCTCTGACGGAGCGCCGTGTCATCGATGAGCCGGGTCATCGCTGCAGCGAGGGCGGCCGCATCCCCCGAGGGATAGATGAAGGCGTTCTCACCCTCGATCACGATATCGCCGATCGAACCGCACCGGTCGGTCACGATCACCGCCAGGCCGCATGCCATCGCTTCATTGATCACCGCGCCGCGCGGCTCGTATGTCGACGGGAGCACGAAGACCTCGGACATCCCGTAATACCTCGGAAGCTCGCTCTGATTCACGAAGCCGGCGAAGTGCACATCGCCGAGGGCGTGATCGCGTGTGTACGTTTCGAGCGGCTGGCGAAGGATGCCATCCCCGAGAAAGAGAACCGCGGCGCGATCGCGGCCGGGTATCTGCTCAAAGGCGCGGAGCAGCGTCATGGGATCTTTTCGCTCCACGAGCTTCGCGGAGAAGACAAAAACGATCTGATCGGGCCGGATGCCATGTCGCGCCCGCATCTCTTCCCGCTCGCCTGGCGCGAAGCGGCTGGCCGCCGCGAAGCGCTCGTTATCGACGGCCCAGGGAAGCAGAAAGAAGTGTCTGGGATCGGCACCATAGTGGCGGTAGTACTCCGCGTTGAGCACTCCCGACACCATGAAGCCGGTCGCGTTGCGAAAGAGAAAGTGCAGCAGCCGCGCGCGGATGCGTTGGCGCGCCGTCGTCTCCGCGGGCGGAAAACTGCTGTCGCCGTAGAGAAAGAATGGAATGCCGGCCAGCCGGCAGGTCAGGATGCCGAGCAGGGCGCTGATCGAGCCCCAGCCCAGCATGAAGATGACCATGTCGTAATGCCCATGCAGCAGCGCTGGCACGATGCCCGGATTGACGTGCCGCGTCCAGCCGCGGTTGCTGTCGTGCACAACATTGCGGAGGAACACGTGGCGGTAGCCGGTCAGAAGTTCGACATCCCATTGAAGTGTCGTTCCCATATCCGCGTCACGGTACGTCCGGGCGCCGACGTTCGAAAGGTAGAGCACCGTCAGATCGATGTCGGGATCGGCGGCAAGCAGCCGGAAAAGCGGATCCTGATACTGAATGACGTGCGATGCGACGATGGCGACCCGGGTTCGTGTCACTGTCGGCCATTTTCACACGGCAGTGCGCGCGTTCATACAAACGCGATAGAAACCGGCCGTCTCGCGGCCGACGCGCTCCCACGTATATTCGCGCGCCGTGCGGGTTGCGGCCGCACTCATCGTGTACGCGCTTTCGAGATCGCGGATGATTGCGGTTGCGGCATCGGCGAGCGCGCCGGCATCGCCTGGCGGTACCAGAATGCCGTTACGCCCGTCGATGATGTCGTGCATCCCGCCGGTGTCACTGGCGATGACGCAGAGGCCGCGGCTCATGGCCTCGATAAAGGCTTTGCCGAAGCCTTCAAAGAACGACGGAAAGAGAAATGTTCCGTGCTGGTCGTAGATGTCGCGCAGTGCGTCCTGAGTGGTCCAGTGCCGCACCTCGGTCCGCTCGTTTGCTTCCCCGGTGAGGAGTGTGCGGATGGTGGTTTCGCTTGATCGATCGCATACCCATGTAAATCGCAGGCCCCCTTCCGCCGCGGTGAGGCGATTGATCGCCGCCGCGGTGATCATGGGCGCCTTGAAGAATGCGGCCTGGGCGACGTGAAGCACGCGGCGGAGCCGTTGCGCGTCCATCGCCGGCACGTCGTTCCGCAGGTAGGAATCCGGCGCCGCCTGGGCGATGACGGCGATCCGCTCTCGCGGTACGCCGAGACGTTCGTGGAGAAACCGGGCGTCGAGCGAAGAGGACACGATGTGGCCGTCCGCTTCCCGCGCGATGGCGCGCGCGTGCCGCGCCAGGAGGGGCGCCAGCGCGAGCGAGGCGATACGGCGGCTTGCGCTTCGCTCATCGCTGCCGTATACCTCACGCCATGGCTGCAGCGTCTCTTCGGCGTTCAGCTCGAAGCCGTGCGAGCGATGGATGAACGCGGTGCGTGGCGAGAGTCGATGCACCGCCTTCGCCGCTCGGAATCCGTGAGGCTGATTGGCGTGGACGACGTCGTATACGTTGCGTCGTAGCGCTTTGACGGCCTCTCGCTCATAGGCGCGGGGCAGTTCCAGAAGGAGATGCAGGTTGCCGTGCCCGATGCGGCGGCCGAGGTCCTCGGACCAGACGGAGTCGACCTCGTGTCCGAGGGCTCGGAGGGCGTTGAGAGTCTGTACTTCGGTGCCGGCCGCGCCTCGGTTCGGATCGGCGGGTGTATCGGACATCATCAGTACTTTGAGCGTCACGCAGCATTCACTCAAAAAAACGACTGGCAATAACGGATCCACGCCCTCACAAACAGCGGGCAGCGCACGATCGACCGGCGGAGGTAGCCGCGCGCCCGGACATCGCCCCGACGGCGCAGTGCCTCTCCGATCGCGTAGAGCCCTCGCGCCTCTCCGCAGGGAGTTGTGTCGCGAACGACACGCAAGGCCTCGGCCCGGTGAAGGATCGCCTCGTCGCGCTCGCCGCGCTGCCGTGCCCGCATTGCCGAGAGCGAGAGCTTCGCTAACGCCTGCTGTGCCGCGCGCGCGCCGCCGCTGATGCTGCCTGGCGTGATCCGCGCGGTGTAGAGCGTCTCCTGCACGATCTGAAACTTCCCGAGAGCGGCTAGGCGATACCAGAGATCCCAATCCTGTCCGGCGGCGAAGGCGGCGCGGTAGCCGCCAGCGCGTTCGTAGGCGTCGCGGCGCATCATCACCGAGCCGTGATGCGTCGGCCCGTCGACGACGCCCCATTCGCGCGATGGGTCGAGAATGGACGCCGGCTCCGATGACACGCCGCTGCCGCGCGTCTCATACAGCAGCTCCAGCTCTGGACCGACGTATGCGGTCCAGCAAGAGACGAAGACCAGATCCGGGTTGCCGTCGAGCAGAGCTTTCTGCGCGGCCAGGCGTTGCGGATGTGACGTATCCCCGGCGTCCCACCGCGCGAGGTACTTGCCATGCGCAGCGGCGCACCCAGTGATGAGGGCCCGGGTGAGGCCGCGGTTCTCCTGATGGATAACGCGCACCCGAGAGTCGAGGACTGCGAGCTGGTCAAGGATCCCTCCGGAAGAATCGGACGATCCATCATCGACGACGACGAGCTCGAAGTCGGCGTACCGTTGGGCCTGAATGCTGTCGAGCGTCGCCCGGAGGCTCTCCCCGGCGTTGTACGCGGCCATGATGACCGAAATCGCCGGCGTGGCTGTCATGCTTCGACTGTAGGATACACCGATGAACTGAATGCGCCAGTGAGCCGCCTGCCGTGAGCTTCGCTTCCTCCCGCCGTTCCTCGCCTACCGCGGGCACCAGTGCTGGCTCACGGACCTCGTTGGCTGCGCTCGCTTCCGCGAGTGTGCCCTCTTCGGCGGCGGATGGCTCGAGTCGACTACGACGAGCGTCGAGGCCACGTACTTCGCGCTCTTCGGAACGATGAACTTCAAGGGCGTGGCCTTGGTGCGGCGATTCGCTTATCCCGGATCGATCGTCTTCGAGATCGGAGCGAACATCGGCATCGAGACGCTCGCGCTGCTGGAAGCCGCGGCATTCCGTCGCCTCCTCCTGTGCGCGCGTATGGCTGCCGCGCCTGCCACTCACCAACCCGCTGCGCTGGTCAGCGTCACCAGCAGGACGAAGGGAGGTTTGCCGATTCGTTCGATTCTCCGGGACGCCGAATCCTCTGCAGGATCAGCGGTCCGAATCCCCACGCGCTGTGTGTGTGGAACGGGCCGATCGAAAACGGTTTCCGGTTGAGGCGGTCGAGCACGACCCGGTATTCGTTGATGACGTGCGGTTCCTGATTGTAGAAGAGGTGTTGGCGTTCGCCGGGTGCGCCCGAGCCGTTGCCTGTCAGAACCAGGTAATCGATGCGATCCCAGCCTGGATAGGCATCGGAAGCGAAGACGTGATATTTCGCGCCGAGGGCTGGCCAGTAGTCGTAGACCATCACCGTGCTCGTCCGCGGGATTATCGATTCGACAAGCCGCAGGTTCGCCTCGAGCCGCTGGTCTTCAGGCAGCGTGGCCATCACGGTCCAGGAGATCAGAACGCGCGAGATCGCGAGGAGATAGACCGGCAGCCCGAGAGCGGCTAGCAATCCCCGGTGGTTTGTGCGCTCATACAAAGTAAAGTCGATCGCGAGGAGCATCGGGCCCACAATCCAGACATAGTAGAACTCTCGAGGGAAGAGCACCGGAATCGCGAGCTGGACGATCAACGGAACGAGCCACAGATTTCGATTGCGCCTTCCAGCGACGGCGATCGGAATCAGCATGGCGATCGCGGCCGGAGTCGGTGTGCGTCCGTAGCGAAAGCCGTCCAGGATCATCGACCAGGATCGTCCGGAAGCCTGCCCGGCCCCTGTTGTGATCGATGAGAGCGTATCCCCGACGGATACCGCGCTCGCGTATGCCAGGATGCTACCGAACGTCACTGCGGCCGTAGCCAGCCACAGCATGACGTTCGCGGGCCGATTGCGGCGGAGAAGCACGAGCCAGCCGATGAAAAATGCCGCGGCGATACTGGTTGCTCCCGCGAGTCCTTCGAGGATCCCAGCAATGAACCAGGCGCTGCGTTTCTCGGAGCGAACGCAAAGAATCCAACCGACGAATGCCAGGATCATTGCCAGTCCTTCTGGACGTCCATGCAACGTCAACGGAAGAACGAACAGTGCCGCCAGCGCTCCAGGCCAGCGTGGTCCACTCCGATTCAGCGTTCGGGCCACCGCGTACGTCACCCACGATAAGAGGAGGGAGATCGCCACGTCGAACGCAACGCTCGTTCGCAAGGTGAACCCGAAGAGGCGTACCCAGATACCAAACGCCAGCGGAAAGAGCGGCAGGCCTATCCCTCGGCAGTGAACCTCTTTCGACCAGTACGGGACGCCCTCCTCCTCCGTGGCGACGAGGCGGCCGTGCAGACCCCATTCACGGCCCGCCGCTTTGTAGGCGATCTCGTCGTGGGCAATGAAACGGCCGTAGGTGACGAGGAGAGCAGCGTATGCCAGCTGTCCCGCGATCAGGAGTGCCAAGGCAATCCGATCCCAGCTCGTTCGTGTCGTTTTCGTCGTCATCGCCTTCGGTGCTGCCTGATAAGTGGCGGGGAACAAGATGCGCTCAGGATAGCCGAGTCGAGTCATGCGGGCGAGGAATCGCTGCCGGAGTCTCAGACATCAGAGTGACCCCAGATTGAAGATGATGATCCCGGCGAGAATCATCAGCATTCCCCAGAGGTGGTGCCTCCGCATCTTCTCGCCAAGGACGGCCACGGAGAGGACCGTCACGACGACGAATCCGAGCGGCGCGAGCGATACGGTCACGTGGAGGGGAAGAGTCTTCAGCGCGATCGTGGAAGTCACTGTGGATAAAAGCATCAGAGTGTAGCCAGCGATCGAGAACGGATCGAAAAATGACGCCAGCAGCCAGCGTTCGCGCCCGCGGAGCGCACCTCTCTTCAGCAGAAGCTGGCCGCTCGACGCCATGACGATCCCGGCGAGGAAGATCAGAATTGCTTTGGTCAAGGGAGATCCTCCCGCACGACGAGGTAGACCCCGGCGACAATGACCGCCGCGCCAGCGACATTTGCGATGGTCACGCGTTCGAAAAAGAAGATCCTGCTTGCCACGAGTACCAGGAAGTAGTTCAGGCTCGTGACCAGATATGCGACGAAGAGCCGGACTTCTCGCAGGACGAGTTGCCAGCAGAAGGCCTGGAGGACGAGAAGAGCCAAGCATCCGAGATACCAGGGGCTGGTGAGAAACGCGCCGAGGCTTGGTCTCCCCATGAGTAGGGCGGCAGTCTTGCCAAGAATAGCGACCACAGTTTGCAGAAGAAGAGACAAGCCCAGGAAGAGCCAAGACGCCGGGATTCGGCTTTTCATCAGTGCACGACCGCAAGAACGCCGGCCAACGGATCAGAATAGCAACGCGGCGCGCCGCCGGGTAACGCGATCGCGCCGCTCATGCAGCGTAAACCTTGCGCAGAACGACGAATGTTTGAGCGACTCGGTATTTCAGCGCGCTCATCTCGAGATTGAGGATCGGATAGTTGCGCGCCGAGACGTGCGTGGTGATCCGGGTAGTTCCTTGTCGGATGAGCTCGTTGTATTCATGAAACGCCGTAAGCGGAGCAAGCCCGGCTCCCTTGTAGTCGGGGTGGACTCCTCCCAGCAGCATGAGGGCCTCGCCGTTGCCGATAAGACGGTGTGTCTTCATGGCCAGGGTCCTTCCGCTCTGCGTTTCGACTAGACGGTAAACTCGCTCGTCGGGCCGTTCGAACGATTGTCGTACATAGGCCTCATATCGCTTTCCGGAAAGAGTTCGTGCGTCTGTGAACCAGGGGTCGACAAGCCAACGGTCATCTGTGAAGGTCTCGCGGACGATTCCCAGCACATCTTCCAGTGCGGAAGCGTCCTCAACGTGCTCGAACCGATACAGCCCGTCAGCAATCTCGAACGGTTGTTTGAGCTTGAAGGTGAGGCGCAATTGAGTCTCGATGAAGCGGAATCCAGCCTCCTCGAATCGATGAATCAGCGCAACATCCTCGATCTTCAGCTTGCAAAGCACGTACGCGGGACGAAACCGGGCAGAGTAGTCTCGTTCCGCTGCGACAACGTCGTCTCCTCCTACCGGGTCGATCAAATCCAGCACCGGCCGCCCAAGCACCCGCGAGTCGATCTCGTTTTGTCGGATTTCCATGACGGTTAAAGGGCGACCATGTTCTCTGCGTAGAAATGCGTGTCTTGGTGTTCGCGAGAGTACGGCGTAGCCAGAAAGTAGTCGATGTCGCCTAGAAGCCGGTTTTCGATGGCGCGATACCCTGCGGGCTCGGCGATCGAGCTGATGTAGCTGTCTCCGCACTGGACTTCGAGCATTACCCGCTCGCCTCGCATCGCGTCCACGAATCTCGTGCTACCGGTGGGCACGACCCCTTCGTAGCGTACAAACAGGGTCCAGGTCTCCTCGCGTGCTTTCCCTCCGTCGGTCACGGTCCCCTTAAACTCCCGGTCGTATCGGTAGGGAACTTCGAGACGTTTCTCCACATAGTGCGTGTATGTGAAGCATTTCGCCGGGCTGACGCCAAGAAAGAGGAAGCGGACCTTGTCGCCGAGATCGTGGATCCGGTCGAACGTACCTCCTCGTCCCAGCGACGTGTGCGGAAGGTCGCGAATGATGCCCTTGTAGCGGCCGGATACGGCCACTGACATCAAAGGGTCGGGTGATCGCTCGCTCTCCGGCAGACCGCGAAAAAACTCATTCAGCGCACCCATCTGTGATTTTGAGCGCTGCGCATCGAAAGCCGTACCGTTGCAGAAGCTGAACGTGAACGCAGGCATGACGATCGTGCCGACACCGGTTGCGTGGAGGACCTCGATCACGGCCTCCAGCAGTCCGCGCCGTCCGAGGTCAGGATTCGGAAGGCCGAATGACATCTCCGAGTGCATATAAAGAAGATCGCAGTCTGGCGCCTTGACGTCCTGCAAGCACTGGAGGATGTCTCGATTGGTGATCCAGCGGCCGTCCGCGGTCTGAAAGAGATTTAGAAGTTGCATCGACGTATCCGCTACCGAACGGTCAGCCCACCATCTACTACCATGCTACTGCCGGTGATCCATGACGCCTTTTCGGAGAGGAGAAATTCGACGGCATCAACGACGTCGGAGATCTTCCCCAGCCCCAGCAAGTACAGCTCCCTATTCCTTGCTGACAGCTCCGGATCGCGCAACACTGCCTGAGCCATGTTGGTCGGTACGCCGCCGGCGACGATCGAGTTCAGCCTCACGTCCGGTGCGAGCTCGACCGCAAGAGAGCGCATCATGGCGTCAATGGCGCCCTTGCTTGCCGAGTAGATCGCCTGGCCTTTGGTCCCTCGGATGCTGTACGAGCTCGACAGGAAGACGACGTTGGAAAGGTGGCGGCCATTTACCGGCCGGCGCAGAAGAGCGCGGATGATCTGAACGGCCGCCAGAAAGTTGACATCCATGATCTCCGCCACGGTCTCGCAATCCATGTCCCTCATCGGAAGGACTTTGACGATGCCGGCGCTATGAACGAACGCATCGACGGCCGCTTCGTGAGTTTTCAGAAAAGCACTGAGAGCGTCGGTCGCGGAAGTCACGTTGCGAAGGTCGAAAGGCCAGAGGAGATGCGGACCGCCGCCGATCGACGACTGCAGAGCAGCGAGGCGCTCCGACGACCGGCCGCAGAGAATGAGGGGCCGGAGAGGCGCAAGGCGGCGAGCGATCGCCTCGCCGATGCCGGACGAAGCGCCGGTGATCAGCGTGAAGCTCACGGCCCCTTCCGCGCTTCCACGAGCCGCCGCAGATCTCCAACGGTAGCCGAGTTTTTCAGGTCGTCGGCCGAGATGGTTACCCGGTAGTGTCTGTCGATCATCGCCACAAGCGACAACGCAGTGAGCGAGTCCCACTCTTCGCAGTCACGAAGCACAGTTTCATCGTCAGCCACATCGAGCTCGAGAACCTCGGCTGCCTTTTCGAGAAATGGATCCGTCATGCGGCAACTCCCTCAGACGTGTAGTCGATCGTGTCACAAACGGCCAGCGGTCCGACGTTCATCACCATCGACGCCCAGGTGAGGCCAACCCCGAAGCCGGCAAAACAGAGGCGAAGGCTCTGGTCGCGGAGCTGCGCGCCCAGGTTGAACGTGACGTTCGTCGGAATCGTGGCACCGCTGCCGTTGCCAAAATGCTCGACGACATTGTTCGGCATGCGCTCGTGCGCGATGCCCATTCGGTCTGCCAGTTTCTCGAGCATGAATCGGTTCGGCTGATGGAACATGAAATAGTCTATGTCGCCGCTGCTCAACCCTGCATCACGGAGAAGGGACTCGATCATCGGCGGGACTTCAGTCTGGACGAAGTTGAAGACCGCAGTACCATTCATCGTCAGATGGTCTAGCGCGCGCCAGTTGTTGTCGCCCACGTCGCGTAGTTCGGCAGTTTCGACCGTCGAAGGAAGCCGGAAGCCTCCGGCCGGAATCATGAGCGCTTCGTGCCGGGAGCCGTCCATCTTCAGGTTGGCGTGGATCATTTCTCCGTCCGCGGAACGCTCGACGATCGTGATGCATGCGGCATCGCCCGCGAGAGGGTAGCTGTTTTTGTCTTTCGGTGAGACCCGATGGCTCAGAACGTCGGCGTTGATGACGACGACCTGCCGGATACTCTCTTGCTCGAGGAGCAGAAACGCCTGCATGAGGCCGACGAGGAAGCCGGCGCAACCTTGATTGATATCGAGACAGAATACGTCGTTCTTCAACCCCAGACGGCCCTGGATGATGTTGCTGGTGGCTGGCATGAGGTAGTCAGGCGACTGCGTCACCAGAACCAGCGCATCGATGGATTCAGCCTGGAGAACCCCCCGATCGATGAGATACCGGATACCGAATACGGAAAGATCGGAGACGCACGTCTCGGGAGTGGCCAGGCGATGCCGGTCGAATCCCATTACGGTCTTCAACTTCATCGACTTCGCTTCTGGGAAATCGAATGCCTTCATGTCCTCGAGGAAGGTCCGCTCGTTCGACGGCAGAACCGTGAGCATGCCGGCGACACGTTTGCCGCGAAACGTGAACTTCACGGCTCGGCACCATGTTTCCGGAGCAGCGCTCCAATCACTTCGAGACTCTTGAAGTTTTCCGGCACGATGTCCGTGCCAGCAATCGAGATGCCGTACGCTTTGTCCAGGGCGGACACCAGCATCATGATGTCGAACGAGTCGAGCAGGCCGTCGTCGATCCAGTTGATCGAAGCCGCGAAGTCTTGTTCAGGACGGATGTCGCGGAGCGCATCCAGGATTCGAGCCATTGCCACCTTTCTCCTGCGAGCGGATGTCGCTGCTGGACCCCGATGCTCACCGCGGTCGGGCACGAACATTGCGCCGCTCGCGTGGCGTAGAATACCGTACGAGCTCTGACCGGACGAACACTATCTCCACAATCCAGGGTTCATTCGGACCAACTCCACAGCAACGCCCGTCGTCGGGTCGAGGAGTGAGACACAAGCCATGACTGAACCGCATTCACCCGGCGAAAACGAGCTTCTCGACCTCATACTCGCCGTCCTGAAGGAAGGGCCGAAGAGGGAAGGCGAGGATGTCCAGATTGGTCCCGCTACGCCTTTGATCGGTGATAACGCACTGCTGGACTCGCTTGGTCTGGTCTCACTCATCACCGGACTGGAGCAGCGGCTTGATGATGAGTATGGAGTAGTAATCGCCATCGCAATCGACGAAGCGATCGTCGAAGACGAAGGGCCGCTCCGTACACCAGCGACACTCGTCAAATACATTCGTTCTCTTATCAACGCACAATGAGCGTATGGTGTGGCCGATGAGGGGCGACGAGGTTCTGCTCATTACCGGAACAAGCCGCGGTCTCGGCCTTGGATTGGCCGAGCAGTTCGTACGGGAGGGTTTTCGTGTGATCGGCTGCAGCCGGACTCCTCCGGTACGAGTGGTTGAAGGCCTTGACGACTATCGCGTGGACGTTACAAGCGATGAGCAGGTCCGATCGATGATGTCGAAGATTCGCCGCGCCTATGGCCGGGTCGATGTACTGCTCAATAGTGCGGGAATGTATGCCGCGCAGTATCTCGCAATGACCTCCGTCGAGAAAGCACAAGCGGTACTCGCCACAAACGTTATAGGCACGTTACTCTGCAGCCGGGAAGCTGTGAAAGTCATGAAGATGAATTACTATGGCCGGATCGTCAACCTGTCAACGATCGCCGTACCGCTTGCGAGTCCGGGAACGGCAATCTATGGAGCGTCAAAAGCAGCCGTGGAACAGTTGGGGCGGGTGCTCGCCAGAGAAGCTGCTTCTGACGGAATCACGGTGAATACCCTTGGGCTCTCGATCGTCGAGGGAGACGGTATGGGGTCTCACATTGGAAACGAAGCAGCAGAGGAAGCGCTGCGCGGAACGATTCTCGGTGTTCGCCTTACGATGAAGGATGTCATCCACGCAGTTCGTTTTCTTTCGAGTCCGGAGAGCGGGGCGCTGACGGGCCAGACGATTTATCTGGGGGGGATCTGAGCGGTGAACGTGGAGATTCACGATATTGCAGGATACCTGCCCGCCCGCATCGAGACGAACGAAATGCTGGCGGCCGAGAATCCGACCTGGGACATGGCGGCGATCGCCTCCCGAACGGGCGTGCTCAGCCGCCACATTGCAGCTGAGGGGGAGACTGCTTTCGACCTCGCCTGCCGGGCCTGCGATGTGCTGTTTTCGTCCAATCCCGGAGCGCGGGATTCAATCGACGCCGTGATCTTCTGCACGGAAAGCGGTGACTACATCATGCCGCCGAATTCCTGCCTTCTCCATAAGTATCTCGACCTTCCCGACAACGTTCTGGCGTTCGATTTCAACCTCGCCTGTTCAGGCTATGTCTACGGGCTGACTCTGGCAGGATCGCTGATCTCGAGTGGCGTGTCCTCGAATGTTCTCCTGGTGAACGCGGACACCTATTCAAAGTACATTCACAAGAACGACCGCGCTTCGCGGGTACTCTTCGGCGACGCCGCTGCAGTCACGTTACTCAGGCCCTCAACGTCGCCGAGCCGTATCGTGGACGTTCTCTGTTCCACATCGGGTAAGAATTTTGCCAAATTCATCATTCCGGCGGGAGGTTGCCGCACTCCGAAGTCGGACCAGACTTCGATTCCGGTCGAGGACAAGAGCGGCAACACCCGCACGCTCGAGCAGATCCAGATGGACGGCCTTGGGATTCTGACGTTCGTCAACACGAAGGTGCCGGAACAGATCCGCGCGGTCCTCAAGAGGAACAGTCTCACTCTGGACGACATCGACCTGTTCGTCTTTCATCAGGCGAGCAAACCGGCGCTCGATTCACTGAACCGGTTATTGAGGATCCCAGCGGGGAAGAGCTACTCGAATCTCAGCGAGGTCGGTAACACGGTGTCAGCTTCGATACCGCTTGCCTTGAAAAACGCAATGTCTGAAGGACTCATCCAACGCGGCAGCCGCGTACTACTCTCCGGGTTTGGTGTCGGACTGTCCTGGGCGACGGCGATCGTCGACCTCTGAAAAACCGCAATTGTATGAACCTGGAAGCCGCAACGCTCGGAGACATCCACCGGAAGATCGATGAGATCAAGGCAGGCGCTGCCGGAAGCTTCGCCACGAACTACTTTCGGCAAGAGCTGTCCAGTACTGCTCTTCGCGCCGCGTCAACCTCGCAGTCGCTGGTTTTTGTGAGCGACGATCTCGACTTTCGACGGCTCTATTTTTTCACTACGGAGCCAGACGATCTCGCAGCCGTTCTTGCTGCTCTTGAGATTACCGGCAATCTGGTTGCCGAGTATCTCGCGAAAGAGCCCGATCCACGGATCGTGAGGGCACTGACTGGCGCCGGGTTCGGGGAATACGCGCTGTTTCACCGAATGACCAATGATCGACTGCCGCGCGCAACGACCAATCGATCGCTGGAGCTCGCCACGGAAAACGATGTCGATGCGATTCACAGGGATTTGCTGCAGACATTCGACAGGTTCACGGATCACCTGCCGTCACAGGAACGGCTGGCCGGTTACATCACGCATCAGCAGGTACTCGTGAGTCGTATCGCGGGCGAGATTCGTGGGTGGGCTGTGTTTCCGCTTCACCTCGGGCGTGTTCACTTCAACTATCTCAAGAGTGCTGGCAGGCCGCTCGACGCCATTCGCCTTCTGATGAACTTTTACGGTTTGATGACCGAGCGCAACATTCGTTCGGGGTTTCTCTGGGTCAACGACAGAAACAGTGGAGTCATCGAGATGCATCGACGATTCGGCTGGGCTTTCGACGGTCTGCGTGGCCATTTCTTTGTGAAAGGAGCGGCGGGCTCTCCAGCCGGATGACGTCTGAGATCGGACCTCGTTCGGGCACGCGGAAGCTGTGCGTCGCATGCCGGGCGAGCGCCGTGGGTAGCGCGCAGCTCCCACAACATGGCGCGTTCGCCTGCGCCGGTTACAACCCCTTCTGAAACGACTCCGCGAGTGCCTGGCGGTCGATCTTGCCATTGGGGTTTCTTGGCAGCTCATCGACTCTTCGGTATACGGTCGGAATCATGTACTTGGGCAGTACTTTTGCGAGTTCTGCGCGGATGACTGCCGCAGTGATTTCCGGTGGCGCTTCATAGAAGAGGCCGATCTCCTTTCTATCCTTGTCGTAGAGGACGCAGACATTCCGGATGCTCTTGATGCTGGTGCACGCCAGCTCGATCTCCGCAAGCTCGATTCGGTAGCCGAGATGTTTGATCTGGAAATCGCGCCGTCCCTTGAACATCAATTCGCCGCGATCGTTGCGGAAGACGAGGTCGCCGGTCCTGTATATCAGTTCGGGATAATGCGGGTTGAGAGGATTCTGAACAAACGCGCGGGCCGTCTGCTCTGGATTGTTCCAGTAGCCAAGAGCCAGGGAGCTACCGCGGATACACAATTCACCCATCTCGTTGATTGCGCAAGGCCTGCTCTCGTCATTGAGAACAAGAACGTCGGTGTTGCGGCACGGAAAGCCGATGGGGAGAGGTTCATCGTCCCGCATTTCACGATCGACGACAAAATATGTGCAGTCGACGGTAATTTCGATCGGTCCGTAAAGGTTGACGAATTGACTTTCTGGCAACTGCCGCCGCCAATGGTTCAACTGCCGGGTGGGAAATACTTCGCCCGCGAAAAAGACCATGCGCAGGCTGCTCAGGTCGGCGGCATGTAGCACGTCCAGATTGGCCATGTTCACCATGATCGTCGGAACCCAGAAGAGGAAGGTCACGCGGTGTTCCGCCAGGAACTCGACCAACTTCACCGGAAATGCAGCCAGCGGCTCCGGAATGATGACGATCACGCATCCCCGAGCCAAGGCGACGTACAACTCGAGGGTGAAGATGTCGAAGTAAAACGGAGAGAGGCTGCCGATAATCGTGTGGCCATCGAACGTAAACCGCCCAACGACCCAGTCGATGAAGTCGATGACGCTGCGATGGTGCATCACTACGCTCTTTGGCACCCCAGTCGATCCTGATGTGTTGATCAGGCACATCGGATCGGTATCGACACAAGAGTGATATGCATCGATGTGGTCCCGCGAGTCTGCGTCTGCGGAGGGGATCTCCTCGATGCAAAGGACCTGAGATGCCCCAATGCCGAGAGCAATGACTTCATCGCGACGCGACAGCTCAGTAATAACGAAGGTGGGCGTGACGTTGTCGAGAATCTTCTTCTGTCGGGAGGTGGGAGTCTTGATGTCCAGATTGGCATAAATGTTTCCGCTGTAGAGAATTCCGAGATCGGCGATGATGGTCCACGCGGATTTCGGAAGGAAGACCGCAAAAGGCGTATTTCGAACAGCCGTCCGCCGGGCGATCAGAGAAGCACAACGCCGGCTGAGATCCGCGAGATCTGCAAATGAATACGTCGCGGTGCCGTCCACGATTGCTGTGGAATCGGGCATCGTCTGAAGTGTCGTTTCAAGATATTCGAGTACGTTGATCTGCATGTAGGTGTTTGTTAAGAGGCGGCCTCGGAAACTCTAGAAAGATTGCACAGTTCCCGGACCACGTAGAGTGGTCGTCTCTTGGTTTCCTCGAAGACTTTGCCGAGGTAGAGTCCGATGATCCCGAGGTCGGCTAAGATTACACCTGCGAGAAAAAACAGCGACACTATGACGCTCGTCCATCCGGCTACGTTGACGCTATAAATATAGTATCTGATTCCCAGCCAGCATGCATACAGGGCCGAAAGCACTGAAGTCAGGAAGCCCAGCTTAATCGAAATACGCAAGGGTCGATCGGACTGCGAGACGAGCGAATCGAGGGCGAACCGTAAGGCTTTGAGAAAGGTGTAACTAGTCGTTCCGGCGTAGCGAGTGGAGTGAACGACCTCCACATACGCAGTTCGAAACCCCAGCCATAACATCAGAAGGCCAAACGATCGCGTGCGCTCGCGAAGCGCTCGAAAATGATCGGCTACCTGAAGTGTGAAGATCGAAAAATTCGACAGGCCTTCCTTGACGTGTACGCCCGATAACGCATTGATGAGGCGCGTGAATAGCCGCGAGTAGAGCTTCTTCAGGAACGGATCCCGGCGATTTCCGCGGGTGGCGAATACGACGTCGTAGCCTTCCTGCGCTTTTGCGTACAGCCGCAGAAGTTCTTCCGGTTGGTCCTGAAGGTCAGCGTCCATTACCACAACCCAGTCGCCGCGCGCGTAATCGATCCCGGCCGCGATTGCAAAGTGCTGGCCGAAGTTGCGAGAGAGGTTGACGCCCTTGACTCGCGGGTCGGAGGCGGCCAGCTCGCTGATGATGCGCCAATCATTCTCCGGGCTGGCATCGTTGACAAGGATGATTTCGAAGTCGGGATTCAGTTGCTCCAGCGTCAGGCAAAGGCGCCTGTACAACTCTTTCAGGCAGCCTGCGCAACGGTAGGCCGGCGCAACGACTGAGATCATCGGGCTCATCCAGGAATCTTTGGTGGTCAATTGCTTTCCGGGAGCAGCGGGCAAGGTGACACGTCTCTGCGCCTCATCGGAGCCGGTCTGGCAATGCTTTGAGGAGAGGATCTGCGCGATCGCGTCCTGTCCATACTCGGGACCCGGAGCCGTGGCATCGAGAACAGGACTGCTCATGGAGGCACTTTATGCGAACATTTCCGAGAGTGCCAGCCCCAATAGTGTTGGCGCGCCGTCTAGCTATCTTGCTTGATCCGTTTTAGCATCTTCGAATGCCCACCTCGGGAGAGATCGCGTGACCCCGATTCCCTTCAACAAGCCTTCCGTCGAGGGGCGGGAGATCGAGCTGGTGCGTGAGTCGATTGCCAACGGGCACATCTCCGGCGATGGCGCCTTCACCAGACAGGCCAACGGCATGCTCGAGGCGATCCTCGGAGTACCGAAGGTGCTGCTCACGACGTCCTGCACGCACGCTCTGGAGATGGCGGCCATCCTTCTCGATCTCGAGCCCGGCGATGAGGTGATCGTCCCTTCCTTTACGTTCGTATCCGGCGTCAACGCTTTCGTCCTGCGAGGTGCGAAGCCTGTCTTCGCCGACATCCGTCCGGACACGCTCAACATCGACGAGAACCAGCTCGAAGGGCTCATCACACCGCGTACGCGAGCGATCGCTCCCGTGCACTACGCAGGCGTCGGCTGCGAGATGGATGCGATCATGGGAATCGCCGCGAAGCATCGCATCGACGTCATCGAAGACAACGCTCACGGCCTCTTCGGGCGGTATCGTGGCAAGCTCCTCGGCACGTTCGGCCGCCTGGCTACGCAAAGCTTCCACGAGACGAAGAACATCAACTGCGGCGAGGGTGGAGCGCTCGTCATCAACGATCCGGCGCTCATCGAACGGGCGGAGGTCATCCGTGAGAAGGGGACGAACCGCAGCCGCTTCTTTCGCGGTCAGGTCGACAAATACACATGGGTCGATATCGGATCGAGTTATCTCCCCTCGGACATGCTGGCCGCGTATCTGGTCGGCCAGATGGAGATGGCCGAGGTCATTCAGGCGAAGCGGAAACGCGTGTGGGAGCGGTATGACGCGGAGCTTGCGGGTTGGGTAGCTGCGCACGGCATCCGCGGGCCGTCGGTGCCGGCCGGCTGTGAACAGCCTTACCATATGTACTACCTGCTGTTTGACACTCTGGCCGCGCGTACGTCGATGATCGCTCACCTGCGCGCGCACGACATTGTCGCGGTGTTTCACTACCTTCCGCTGAATACTTCGGAGATGGGCGTGCGCTTCGGTGGGCGGCCCGGCCAATGCCCGGTCGCGGAGAGCGTGAGCGACCGGTTGCTTCGCCTTCCGTTCTACAACAACCTCACGGACGATGATCAGAGCCGCGTGATCGACGCGATCCATTCATGGCATCGATGATCGGCTGCCCCACGATGAAGAAGACGATCATCGCCGCTGCCGTCCTGCTGGATGCGGTAGTTCTGGTCCATCTTGCCGGCAGCGTCGTTGCGGCGCTCGTCTTCGTCGTCTTCGTCGCCGCATTTCTCCTTCCTGCGTGTGCGCTGGTTCTGCGCCTTCCACACTTGCGCGCGATGCCACCTGATCTGCGCCTCACGGCTGCGAGTGTGCTGGTCCTGGTGCTGGTCGTACCTTGGTTTTTCGTGCGCAAGCTCTTCCCGTTTGCTCCGGCGTTTGCGGACGTCGTGGCTTGCGTGATTCTCATCGGCGCCGCAGCGAAGTTCGGCGCCGTCTCAGCCACGATCGAGGAGCTCGGTCCGGCATTGAGTCGGTCGCGGTTCGTCGTGTCGATCGTACTTCCTCTCCTGTTCGCGCTGGCGTGGCTCGGATACGGTGTTCCCGCCGGCAAGGACGTGCTGTTCCATGGCCTTTTCGGCACCTATCGCGGCAAGCTCCTGGGCACGTTCGGATGCATGGCCACGCAGAGTTTCCACGAGACAAAGAACATCAACTGCGGCGAGGGGGGCGCGCTCGTGATCAACGATCCTTCCCTCGTCGAGCGTGCCGAGATCATCCGCGAAAAGGGGACGAACCGCAGCCGCTTCTTCCGCGGTCAGGTCGACAAGTACACATGGGTCGATATCGGCTCCAGCTACCTGCCATCCGACATGCTCGCGGCCTACCTGGCCGGACAACTCGAGAAAGCGGAGGTCATCCAGGCCAAAAGGCGGCGCGTCTGGGAGCGATATGCCGCCGCGCTGCCGGAATGGGCGAAGTCGCACGGCGTGCGGATGCCTGTCGTGCCCGATCACTGCGAGCAGCCGTACCACATGTTCTATCTGCTCTTTCAATGTCTTGACGA
Source organism: Thermoanaerobaculia bacterium (assembly GCA_017883235.1). Taxonomy (GTDB): domain Bacteria; phylum Acidobacteriota; class Thermoanaerobaculia; order Gp7-AA8; family Gp7-AA8; genus JADGNZ01. Next base: position 49,900 of record JADGNY010000009.1, read on the forward strand.
CCGGCAGGAGGCGATGGCCTGGCTCCGGCAGCACGACATCCACGCCGTCTTTCACTATCTGCCTTTGAACGCCTCGATGATGGGGGCGCGCTTCGATGCGCGAGAGGGTGACTGTCCGGTAGCTGAGGAGGTCAGCGATCGGCTGTTGCGGCTGCCGTTTTACAACGGCCTCCAGGAGCATGATCAGGACCGCGTCATCGAGACGCTCCTCTCATGGCGCCGCTGAGCGGAGGCGATCGAGCCACGCCGCGCCACGGCCCGCGTTTTTCCAGCCGATGGCTCGGGCCACGATCTCGTAGATACGCAGGTCGCGTGCGTCTGCGATTTCACGTGCCAGCTTCACGAGGAGGCGCGATTCATCGCTGAGCCCCGCCGCGCCGCATTGCCGGGCGATGTGAAAAAGCTCGCGGGCGAACTGGCGAAATTCGGGCGAGGCAGGATCGATCCCGGCGCGGCGCGCGTGCGAAGCGATCAGAGCATGCGCCCGCGCGCGGTCTCGCATCGCCGCAGTGTTCAACGGCACCGCCTCGTGCTCGCGTACCTCGCACACCCATTCTTCGCAAAACGCCAGACGAACACCGGCCGAGGCGATGCGGCAGTCGTATTCCCAATCCTCTTCGATGCGAAGATCTGTCCACGGACCGGCTTCCGCGATCAGTGACGCGCGATACAGCGGCGTCGGCGTGTCCCACCAGCGCATCGTGAGCATTGAGGGGAACATCGTCTCGATCCGCTCGCCGGAACGCTTCCATGGCAGCGGTTCGACTCGGCCGTGGTGACGCCGAAAGCGTGTCCATCCGTAGGCGGCGCCGCATTCCGGCGCCGCTTCGAGGGCTGAGACCTGCGTTGCGAATTTGCGCGGCAGAAGAATGTCGTCGCTGTCGAGATGTTGCATGTAGTCACCGCGCGCGGCCAGGCGTCCTGCCTCGCGCGCCTGTCCCGGACCGCCGTTCGCGATGTGGATGACGCGCACGATCCCGCGGTGCTGTTCGGCCAGCGTGTCGGCAATGGACGGAGTCTCGTCCGTCGATCCGTCGTCGACGATGATGATCTCGATCGGGCGATGCGTCTGGGCGAGGACGCTCTCGACTGCTTCGATCAGCAGGGCCGGTCTGTTGAAGACCGGGATGATCGTCGTCACTAACCGGGATTGAGACACCGCGGCAAGGATAGCAACCGGAGAGCCTGGTGAGAATCTCGCGCGATCGAGCGGGTGGAATGATGGGCCACAGTGGATTGGGTGCCACGACCTTGAATCGCCGGGTCGGAGGAGATGTCCGAGCAATGTACAATCGCCTGTGGATGAGAGCCGGCGAGCACAAGTTCTGGCTTGACACTGCCATCATCGCTCTGATCGCCGCGGCCGCGCGCCTGATCTTCCTTCGATGGCTTCCGCCTGGAGCTGAATCGGTCGATCTGCATTCGTGGCAGAAGGTCGCCGCGGAACTGCACGCGGGGCGGAATCCCTATCAGACGACGCCCTTTCTGAACTGGCCACCGCTGTGGATGCAGATCATTGCGGTCGTCGCCAAAGCGTCGCGAGTGTTGCAGATTCCATTCGAAACACTGCTTCGACTCGTTCTGATTACGTCTGACGTGGCTGTGGTGATCGTCACCCATCGGGTCGCCGTTTTTATGGAGCTGCCAAAGGCGCGATCGATCGTGCTCATCGGTCTTGCCCTGAACCCGATCGCCATTCTGCTCGTTTGCCAGCATGCGAATTTCGACACCCTCGTGGCGCTGGCAATCGTGCTCTCCATCATCGCCCTCCTTCGATTTGGCGTCTCGCAGCAACCCGTCCACTGGCTATTTGCCGCGCTCGCGCTCGGAATCGGAATCCTGACGAAAACCATTCCGATGATTCTCGTTCCGTTGTTATCGGCCCACTGGAAGAAGCTTGACCATCCCACTCGCATTCTCGGCGCGTTCCTGCTCATTGGACCCGTCACCCTGGGTCTGAGCGTCCTGATCGCGCTTGCTCCGCACGCGATCTTCCAGCACGTCATTCAGTATCGATCACTCGGTGGAGTCTTCGGCGTGAGCGGCATCCTCGCCGCAACCGTGAAACCGCAGCCGGCCAGGCTGGTGAGGATCGCCCTTTTACTCACTCTCGCCGCAATTGTCCTGCTAACGTCCGTTAGGGCGGCAAGGTGTGAATCGAAGGATTCCTGCCGGCTCATACTCCTTGGCGCCTTCCTGCTGATCAGTATCATCGTTCTCGGCCCTGGTTATGGCCCGCAATACATCACCTGGTTCTTACCTCTCCTGGCATTGACGGCCAGCTCGTTCGACGGTACCTGGCGCCTTGTTCTGATGGTGTGGGCATCGATTGCCACCCTCACATACCTTGTCGAGTATCTCCTCCTGCCGTCGCATGGTGCGCTCCTTTTCCACCTTCTCCCCAGTCAGAGTTTCGGCTGGACGAGCGCACTTGCCACTCCTTTAGGACTCACTCTTCTCCGCCTGCCGCTGTTTTTCAGCTATTGCATGTTGTGGGCAAAAGCGGGCGCGCTCTTAATGGAGCCCGAGCCGCAGCCTGTGAACGTGTCAGGCTGCTGAAAGGAACGGGCTGGCGCCCTTCTTCAGGTGATTCGCTGAACCAATTTCCGGTGATCTACCGGTCCACGCCAGAGCAGGTCACCTCACGCAGACTGAGCATTGCGTTCTGCCACGAAACAGATGCTCGCCGTCCGATAGAGCGCTTCGAGGTTCCTGTCGCGTTGCGACGGGCGGAAGAACGCCCGTGGTGCAAGAAACGGGGTCGCTCGAGCGAATCGATGCAGGATCTCGATCAACACTCGCGTTACGCGCGGATAGCGGCCCATCGTCGCAAGAGCATGGAGGGTGTCGTACGAGGGCCAGATGCGCCTGACCGTAAAACCGCTCGCCTGAAGCAGGGCCAGAACACCAAAGGGTGTGTGGTGAAAGTACGAGTCGTGGAAGGGCTCGCCTTGCGAAACCGCCCCAAAGAACAGACCCTGTGGCGCGAGGACGCGTGCCACCTCCGAGACTGCCATGTAGGGGTTGTGAAGGTGTTCGAGGACCGCGTAGGAGATGACAAATTCGAACGAGGCATCGCTGAAAGGAAGCGCGTGTGCATCGGCGAGGATGTTCGCTTTCGGCGAGGTGTAGTCCACGCCTGCGTAGCGGAGGCCATAGGGCGCTGCCACCGGCTCCTGGTCGCGCGAGCCACATCCCAGGTCCGAGCAGGCGGTCTCCGACGTGCAGCGATTCGGCGACCGCGGAGAAAAGCTCGGCGGAATTGCGAATGGCGCGCGGTCCTGTGTACGTCATCGCCGGGCGGGCCACCAAACAGTTCTTCATTTCTTTCACGGCCGTCGAGCCAATGGGCAGGCGAAGCGTTCGCAAGCGCGGACGCTGGGGACGAAGATCGAGCGGTTCGCTCAAAGGCGCAGCGAAGCCGCAGGCACATCGAGCTTGAGGCAATTCCAAAGGCTCGTTGCATCCGGGGCAGATCAGACGATCGACATACCAAGGCTCAGCCACGGGCGGAAAGTATGGCTCAATTCGTGCCACCTGAGGTGCGATCGCCTTTCTGGTCGCCTTTGAGCCACTTGGGCTCGTGGATGATCTATCGATCGGTGTTGCGATCCAGTCCGCCGGGCACCACCGTCAGTTCCGGATGAGCCGGGAAAGCTCTTGCGCGAAGAAAGGAGCGGCAGAATCGCTGAGATGCCCACCGTCAGGAAAATTTCGCCGGTCTCCTCGCAGCGCGTCATAAGTCGCGGTGTTGAAATCGATCACAAGCTCATCGCTGCGGAAGAATGGGAGGATTCTCCGCTGATACTGGCGGTACGCCTCGGCTGTGGTTAGCCACTCTTCGCGATTAACGGGCGGAATGACCGCGACCACACGTGCCCCGGCAGCTCTTGCCGACGCCACCAGTTGGGCGTACTCGGCCAGCGATCGCTGGTCAACCGCAAACGACTCTCCTCTGGCCATGGTTCGTGCATGCCAGGGGCGTTCGGGTCTCTGGAACAATCTTCGGCCGAACTCATTCCACTCCTGGCGGGCTACATGATTCTGCTCTCGCCGGCGCGCGTGGTAGGTCTTCAACAATTCAAGCGAACCGAGGGCACTCCAGTAGTCACTCCTGGTTATGTACGGAGTCTTTCGGCCGCTGGTCGCTGTCAGGTAAGGGTGAATACAGAAAAGGACGAGCTTCGGAGCCCGGCGTTTCAAGACGTTATCGAGAAGCAGCCGTTCCTCGGATATGTCGCCCCCTTCGAGTGAGAGGTTGTAGGTTTGCGGCTCCATCAAGCCAGTATCCCAATTGTCCGTGAGCGACGAACCCACGAGCACGGCGTCGAAGTGTTCGGGCACATATCGGAGGCTCAACAGGTACTTCGACCACCGCTCATTGGTGTAGACGAGTAGGCCGGACTTGGAATGGAACAGCCCCATCGGATCGGCCCAGTAGTTGATCGCGACGAACGCACCGCCCGCGACGGCGACCGTGATGATCACCAGGCAGGACCAGAACGCTGCAGTCATCCGCGAACCATCGGTGCGAGGATAGTCGCTACGCTCGGCCACCGAGTCAGAATCGGAAGTAGATGAAGTCAGTGGCATTGGCTGAGTTCATGAAAAGAAAGGCGATCAGGAGCAACGCGGCGACTACCGCCGCTCTGGCGATGGTCGGACGAAAGTTGTCGAACCACCAGTGGGACGTTGGTCCCAGAACCGCCAGCGGTGCGGCAATCAGGGCCGGGATACCAACCGTCCATAGCGCCGGCCGGCGTGTGATATCCACGATCTGCAGCATGCCGGTTTGGGCGGATGCTGAAAGGAAGACCCCTGCACCACGAAATGGATTGGCGAACGGGATCAGCATGCGCGAGACATGCAGCGCGGAATGAAGGTCGGGCAGCCGGAAGAAGATGAACGCTATGTTGACCCAGGCAAGGGTCAACGCCCACGCCGCGATCGCGGGCAACCGACGCTTCGACTTCTTCTTCCAGTACTGATTGGCAACCAGTCCGGCGCCGTGCAGACCGCCGAAGATCACGAAGTTCCATGACGAGCCGTGCCAGACGCCGGCAATGAGCATTGACGTCATCGTCGCTACCGCCGCGGTGCGGGTCGTAGCCCGCCGGAACAGGCGGATGATCGGGGTGTACAGATAGGTGGTGATGAACTGAGAGAGGCTGATGTGCCACCGTTGCCAGAACTCGATGATCGAGCGCGAGCGATAGGGGGCGTCGAAGTTGCGGGGAATGTCGAAACCGAGCATCAGTGCGGCCCCGAGCGCCATGTCGGAGTAGCCGCTGAAGTCGAAATAGATCTGCATCGAATACGCGAGTGAGCAGACCCATGCCTCAACGGACGACAGCGCAAACGGATCAGCCATCCCCTTGTCTACGATGGTTCGAAAGCATTCCGCGAAGACCACTTTCTTGAAGAGTCCGGTGGCGAACATGGCCAGACCTTGAGCGACATCGAGTGCCCGGTCTCGCTCGAGTCCGCCGAGCTCCAATTGCGGAATCATCTGCTTGCCGCGGCTGATCGGGCCCGCCGTCACGTAAGGAAAGAACGAGACAAAAAGAGCGTGGATGGTCAGGCGCTGAGGCGTCAGCAGGTTCTCGTACACATCCACCAGATAAGCCACCTGCTGAAGCGTGAAGAAACTGATGCCGAGCGGAAATCCCCAGTCGGGAAGCGCGAGTGTGGATCCGCTCGCGCGTCCGAGGAGCCCGCCCAGAACGCCGGCGTACTTGAATGTACTCAGGATCGCCAGGTTCACGAGGATGCCGGTCCATAGCCAGCGCAAGCGCGCACGCCCTTCCAATTTGGCGATTCGACGGGCGACGCCGAAATTCAGCAGGATGCTCCCGAGCAGAATCGGCAGGTGCGTCCAGCGATGGAAGCCGTAGAAGGTGAATGAAGCGACCAGAAGGACCCCGCGCGCCGTCCGTAAAGAGATCTTAAGGAGAACGAGCCGATAGCCAACGACCACCAGCGGGAGAAACAGGATGACGAACGGGAAGGAGTTGAACGACATCAGAGGACGCTGCCGCCGGTGACGGGAAGGTTAGCCCCGTTGATGAACCCGGCCTCCGGCGACAGAAGGAATTGGATCACTCCGGCAACGTCATCAGCGGTGGCATTGCGCCCCATTGGATTCTGCGACTGGCTGATCTCCACGATCTGCCGCGGCACTTCCGAAAGGAGCTGGGTCTCCACCATCGATGGCGAAACTGCATTGACAGACACGCCGAGCTCGCCATATTCGGTGGCCAGCGCCCGCACGAGGCCGAGCTGCGCATACTTGATCATCGTGTACATCGATAGGTACTTCGGCGGTACGCCCAGCGTCACGCTGGAAAGGGCGATGACCACGCGGCGTCGCGAGCGCTCGTCAGCGGCGTGCTTCTGTCCGGCCAGGCAGTGCCGCAGGATGGCGATCAGCGACCCAAGTTGGATTTGCCATTCGGCTTCGAGCAGCGACAGGTCTGCCTTTCCGAATCGTTCGTAGCGCAGCTTGCTGGCCGGAAGGTGTACGACGGATCGTGGAACGAGGCTGGAGCGGCGCATTGCCTCGATGAATGCCTCTGCCCCGGGCGGTGAGGAGAGGTCGCCTTGAATCGGCATGATGGATGCGCCAAGGTCCCGGTGCAGCTGGTCGATCCGTGCTCGCCCCGTGTTGTAGTGGCAGATCAGGCGTCGCCGCGTGTCGTCCGCAGCCAGCCGCCTGGCCAGGGCCACTCCGATATCGGAGGAGGCGCCGGTGATCAGAATCGTGTCATCGCTCACGGATACCTACCCGTATCTTCGCCTTCGAGACGCGAGCCCTCTCTCCGTTGCGGATCTCCGCGTCAATCTCCGCCATCTGGATCGCCTCGCTCAAGAATACGATCGCGCCGGAGACCGTCAGAGTATCGCCGGGGTAGACCGGAAGAGCAAACTCCACGTTGAGGCTGTGCAGCAGGGCGTAGCGACCCGGCAGGTGAATTCCGACGAGGGTCGAGTAATACGAGGCAGTGAGCATGCCGTGGACGAGACGTTCGCGAAATCCGGCTGCGCGAGCGGATTCGGAATCGAGGTGAAGAGGATTGGTATCGCCAGTGAGAGCGGCGAATGCATCGACCGACGCGGGCGTCACCACCACAGCGAACTCCCGCCGCATGCCAATGGCCAGATCCGCCCACCGGTATTCGTTCACCTCTGCTGCTTCCGCTCGATGAGATCGATCATGTCGCCGACGTTCTTAAGATCCTGAAGTTCGCCGAGAGCGAAGCGAACGTGGAACTCCTGCTCGATGGAGGCGATCAGGTTGATGTGCGCCAGCGAATCCCACCCCTCCACGCTCCGGGCATTGGACTCCCGGTTGATGATCAGCCCTTGATCGTCCAGGACGTCCCGAAAGATGAGCTGAAGGTGCTCCAGAATGTCTATCACCTAGGCAATCCTCTGGATGTGGATGTTGCGTGGCACATAGTCTGGCGCCAGATCGAGTCTCCATTCGCTCCGGCTTCCATCCTCAGCGAGGAAGGTGCGCTCAAATCCGAGTTTTTCGTAATGATCGGCGACCATGTTGTTCTTCGATGTCCGCGAGTAGTACCCGGCCAGCGTCTTGATGCCTGCGTCGCGGGCGCGCTCGATGAGCACATCCAGCATCGCCAACTCCATGTTCCTCCGGATCACTCGGCAGCTCATCAACCACAGCTCGATGTGCAGGACCGCTTCATCCTTGCGACCGATGATCACGCTGACCAGACCGTTGTCTCCGAATCGATCTTCCAACCTACCATACAGCGCGATGTACCGCGGGTCCGACGCGATCTGTGCGATCTCGCTCATCGTGTAGCGACGCGTGGTCAGGTTGAACTGATTGGTCTTGTTCGTGAGCTGGGTGATGCGCTCGAGATAGGCATCGCGGAAGGAAGCGATCTCGGCGCGCATTGCCAGGGCTGCGAGATACTCACCGTAGTTTGCGTATGTAGAGCTGAGTGCGGTCCGCTCCTCGTTGCCGGCATATTGCACGTTTCGATTGATGTCGTCGCTGGAGAGGGAGACCACATCGAAGTAGCCACCGCGGTCGAGAACGAGCGGAAAGCGGCTCACGTCAACGCCAACCTCGGGCACGGCCACAGCCGGCAATTGCGCGCGGACGATGGCGCGCTCGGCCGGGTTGTCGTCGACGAACACCATGCTGTCCAGACCGATGTTCAGCGCGGCGGCAATGCGTGGGATGTTCTCAGACTTCGGTTCCCAGTTCGCCACGAAGGCGGAGAGGTCCTTGAGGCGGAGGACGGAATCGGGATGTGCAAATCCCTCTCTGGCGATGGCCTCGTCGTTTTTCGAGCAGACTGCCAGAAGAATCCCGCGCTGCCGCAGGTCCAGACAGTATTCCTGGAACGCCGTGAACGCCTCTCCCTCGGCGGTCTCTCTGCCAATGCGGATGTGATCTGCGCCTTCGTCGCCGATCGCGCCGCCCCATAGCGTGTTGTCGAGGTCGAGCACCAGGCACTTGCGACTCCGGCCGTAGATCGCTCGAATGGTATTGGCAAGGGAGTGAGCCCACATGGCGCTGCCCGCGGGCGTCGTGGGGATCTTGTAGCTGAACCATCGACCCGGGTCGCTCCATTGGTCAAGCCCGGTGATGCTGGCGACGGAGGCAAGATCGTGCAGCACGATTCTGCGGTCGTTCAGTGCGCGTCGAGCCATCTCGAGATTGAGCTGGCTCACGAAATGGGTCCGTCCCGCCGGCGACGCACAATCGAAACTACCCGTTCCCCGGGTTGCAGGCGGCTCGAAGTTGTTTTGGATCAACTGGCACCCAAGCCGGCTCGTCAGGGACTTCCAGATCGATTCGTAGCGCGCGAGCTCCGTCTCCAGACAGCGTTCGATCTCGTCTGCAGAAGCGGTGAGCCGCGGATAGCTTCGTACATTGACCGTGGAGGTATGGATGCAGACGAGATCGGGTCGAAACTCTTCGAGCCGGGCGGTGTCGAACAGAGCCTCTTCGTAGAAGCGGTTGTATTCCGATTGGTAGAAAACCGGTCGAATCCCGTCGTTCAGGAGAAAGAGCTCCAGGAGATCGAGAACCTCCTGCGCGGTGCTGCCGGCAAGCACGGCCAGCCGCACATCGATCCATGAGCTCCCTTCGAGCAGCTCACGGCGAAGACGCTTGCGATGACGCAACAGATAGGCCGCGTCGAACGGATAAAGGAGCTCTTGATTCATCGGCGGACGGCCTGATTATGAACGAGAAGCCCCGAGGTCTGGGCAGCGCCACCGCCAGAATGCCCCGATGCCTTTGCGAAGTTCTTGCGCGCGATTGTCAACGTTGATCAGAAACGAAAAATCATGGACGGGAGAGCCGGCTGCACTGACCCTCTCCGCGACAAAGCAGATGCCGGCTGTGCGGTACACCGCTTCGAGCTCCTTGTCCCGCTGCGATGCGCGAAAGAACGCGCACGGTGCCAGGAACGGCGTCGCCTTTGCGAATCGATAGAGGATCTCGATCAAGGACCGCGTCAAACGGGGATAGCGGCCCATCGTGGCCAGCGCATGGAGCGTGTCGTAAGACGGCCAGAGTCGCCGGACGCGGAAGCCCGTGGCGTGCAGGAGGGCCAGCACTCCGAGCGCCGTATGGTGGAAGTACGATTCGTGGAACGGTTCGCCTTGCGAGACCGCGCCAAAAAACAGTCCGCGCGGCCCAAGGACGCGCGCCACTTCCGTTGCCGCCATGTATGGATTGTGAACGTGTTCGAAGACGGCATAGGAAAGGACGAGATCGAACGATTCATCGTGGAAAGGGAGTGCGTGTGCGTCGGCCAGCATGCCGGCTTTCGGAGAGGAGTAGTCGACCCCGGCATAGCGCAGGCCGTAGTGAGCAGCCACCGGAACCTGATCGCCCGAGCCGCATCCGAGGTCGAGAAGGCGGTCACCGGGGCGGAAGGACTCGGACACGGCGGAGAAAAGTTCCGCGGAGTCGCGGACGGCCCTCGGACCTGAGTACGTCAGAACCGGCCGTGCCAGCGAGCACTTCTTCAGATCCTGCGGAGCCGTTGCCCCGACGGGCAGACGAAGCGTGCGCCAGAGCGGTTTCTGTGGCCGCAGATCGAGCGGCGTTCCCGCGGGCACGGAGAATCCGCCGCCGCAGGCCTGCGACGGCGAAAGCGGCGTTTTGCAGTCCGGGCATGCCAAACGATCGAAATACCAGGGGTCGGGTTGACTGGCGTCGTCTCGTTTGTTCGTGATCACGGCTGGGGTCAGCGATTATGAATGAGAAACCCGTGCGAGACGCCTGGCAATCACTGCCGCCCGCCTCGGGAAGCAGCGGTCACCGTGACTGCACGTTAGAATGGAGCCGTGAAGGTCAGCCTCCGGAACCTGATCGGAGCCATGGTCTACGACTGGGTGCCGTTCGAGTTGCGCATACGCGGCATCGGAGCCCGGAATGGCCGGCCAGAGCCGTGGCTGCAGATCCGCAACCGCCGCGAGACCATCTCGATGAACGAGCGCGGAGTGCAATGCCACTGGCGTTTCGCCTCCGATCTTCACATCGGCAGGGTCATTCCGTCGACCGCTGCGCGTTTGATGCGGAGATCGCTGAGCCGCTGGCCGATCGCCATGCGTGACGTGCCGGCGCCGATGAGCGGCCCTCCGCGCGTCTCCTTTCTCATCGGCCACCGCGGCACCGGCCGTCTGCCGCATCTTCTGGCCGCGCTACGCAGCATCGCCGGACAGACCGGCGTTGCCTTCGAATGCATCGTCATCGAGCAGTCGGTGGCGCCCGAGGTCGGGAGGTACCTGCCACCGTGGGTTCGCTACCTTCACACGCCGCTTCCCCGCCCTGATCTGCCGTACTGCCGCTCATGGGCGTTCAACATCGCGGCCGGTTACGCGCAAAGCGGCATCCTGGTGTTGCACGACAACGACGTGCTCATCCCCGAGCGTTACGCGTACGAGGCGGTGCAACGGGTGGAGGAGGGGTATTCGTTCGTCGATCTGAAACGCTTCATCCACTACCTCGACGCGGATGCCACGGCGCGCGTTTTCGTGACGGGCGCACCGCCCCGGGGCGTGCCCGCGCTGATCGTGCAGCACCTCGATGGCGGAAGCACCGTGGCACGGCGTGATGCCTATGACGCCATCGGAGGGTTCGACGAGTCCTACGTCGGCTGGGGTGGCGAAGACAACGACTTCATGGATCGAGCCGGGTTTGCCGGCGGCGTGTATCGATTCGGATACATGCCGATACTGCACCTCGAGCATCCGCCTCAGCCGGAGAAGTCGTCGCTGAGCTCGGGCGCGATCCTGCGATATCGGGCCATGGAGATCGTCGACCCCGGCGAGCGCATCGCCCGGCTTCGCGCAATCGAACAGGGACGGATGTCGGGTCCGGCCGTCGTCGATTGACCTTCCCGTCATGCACGTGCGGCGCGGGCGCGAACGCTATCCCGGACGAACGACTTGACGCGGGTTGCGGCTCCGGCGACGTTGTCCCGCAGGTAGCGCCACCGGCGCCATGCCGGAAGGTGAAGGAGCCAGACGATCCGCTGTTCCTGAGGCACATTCCGAAACAGCTCAACGGTTTCCGGGTCGAACTGCGATCGATGAGAGGCCATATCGCGCGCCAGATCGTCCCATGTGTCTCGGCAATCGACCGGCTCAGCCTCTCGAACGCCGGGCTGAATGTGCAGTGGCGATGAAAACGTGATTCTCGATTCGGCGAGCGTGACCGGGATTGATAGCGCCAGCGACTGCACAAGCGCCCCGAGGGCTCGGTGATCCGCATGCCAGGTGCATCCATGACGGCGATCAAACGTCACGATCCAATCCGGCGAGAGTCCTTCCACCGCATCCCGAAGCTGTTTGCGGAGAGCCTTCCTGCCGCCGGCGTCGCTGGCCCAGCCGCGAAGTACATCCTCAGGCTGCCGCGCGATGCCGTCCCGCCATCCCAGGAACTGAAGTTCCGCGTCGAATGAAGCGGCGGCATCCTTCATCTCCGCCTCGCGGACCGAGCCAAGATCCAGCTCACTCCGCAGCGTCGGGGAGCAAACTCCAAGCTCGCCGCGGGTGGCGATCAGAAACGCGATTTTTGCGCCGGCGGTTGTTCTCAGACGAGCAAGCCACGGCGCGACGAACAACTCGTCATCGGGATGTGCCCCGATCCAGAGGATTCTCATTCGTGATTACTCCGAGTTGTCTTGGATTGTGGCCTTCGATGATAACGCGGCGGCAAGCCTCCTCTACACTTATCATTCCCGCATGCTCGAACAAGACCTCACTGACGGCATCCTCACGATCCGCATGGCTCATGGAAAAGTGAGCGCTCTCGATCTGGAGCTCTGTCTGGCCATGCAGCGCGCGTTCGAGGAAGCGGCCACGGACGATCGCGTCGGCGCGGTGATCCTTACCGGCACCGGCTCGACGTTCTCCGCCGGAGTCGATCTGCCGCGCATGATCAACACGGGCGGCCAGTACATTCAGGACTTCGTCGAGGCACTCGATGCGGCGTTGCGCGGCCTCTTTGTCTTCCCGAAGCCGGTGGTGGCGGCGGTGAACGGTCACGCCATCGCCGGCGGGGCCATTCTCGCCTTCGCCTGCGATCACCGGCTCATGAGCGGGGGGCGTATCGGTGTCCCGGAGGCGCTTGTCGGAGTTCCGTTTCCGCCCATGGCGCTGGCCATCGTCCGCTTTGCCATGCCCAGCCAGCATTTGCAGCCGATGATCTATTTCGGACGGATCATCGAGGCAGAGGCCGCGCGAGGCATCGGGATCATCGACGAGACTCCGGCCGCGGGCGACCTCCTCGCCCGCGCGCACGCGGCCGCGCAAACGCTGGCTTCGATTCCGCGCGATGCCTTCCGGCTGACCAAGCGGCAGTTCCGCGAGCCGTACCTCCGCGATGCCTCCCACATCGCCGTGGCCTCGGCCGACGAGATCGACGCGGTGTGGGCCGCGGCTGCAACGCACGACCATATTCGTGCATACTTAGCGAAAACGATCAAGAAGTAGGCGAGGCGGTAACCCGGTCACTCCCGCACGAGCCTGCGGAGAGGACACGCCCCAAACAGCACTACAAGAAAAAAGAGGAGAAATGATGAGACTCTTCCGGTCCCTGATCCCGGTGTTCCTGATCCTCGTTGTCATCCCAATGGCCGCCGCGAACCTCGAGATTCACTACATCGACGTCGGATGGGGTGGCTCGGTCTTCATCAAAGGCCCCACCGGTATCACCGTGCTCCTGGAAGCCGGGAACACCGGCATGGGGACGGCGTACGTCGTCCCGTATCTGAAATCGATCGGCGTACAGCCGGCCAACGGGATCGACTACGTTATCGGCGGCCACCAGCACTGCGATCACATCGGCGGCCTCGATGAGGTCATCCAGGCCGGCTACAACGTCCACACCAAGCAGTACTACAACGGCTCCACGTATAGCTCGTCGTGCGCCGACGGCTGGAACGCCGCGGCAGCGACGACGACCGCGGGTGTGCCGGTGGTCATGCCGGTCGGCACCGTGATCGCGCTCGGCAACGGCGCTACGCTCACCTGCATCGCCAACAACGGCTCGATCATCGGCGGCGGCTCGGTACCCGTGACCGACGAGAACGATCGATCCATCGCTCTGCTCATCAAGTACGGCGGCTTCGACTATCTCTGGGCTAGCGACCTGGGTGGCGGACCTGACTCGTGTACCGGCCGCGGCACGCTTCAGCTCGATGTCGAAACCTCCGTCATCAACGCCATCTCCCCGGGCGGTGCGCATCCGCTGATCAGCGCCGGCGGTATCGACCTGATGCACGTGAACCATCACGGCAGCGAGAGCAGCACGAATCCGACGTACTTCAACATGGCCAAGCCCGCCGTGGCCATCATCGGTGTCGGCGCCGGCGAAACGACCGGCTGGGATCTGCCGCGCATCAAGGTCGTCGACAGCGTTCTCCTCGGAACCAGCGGCTGTACGACGGCCCCGCCGGCGTTCGTGCTGCAGACCGAGGAAGGAAACCCGGCCGGCACGAACACCAGCCACTCCGGCTACTGCGTCGGCAACATCAAAGTCACCACCGACGGCGTGAGCATCTTCACCGTCTCCGCCGACGGCCTGGTCCATCAGGGTCCGAACGAATTGGCCGCGTCAGGCCTGCCGCGCAGCTTCACGATCGACGATTCCGGTGGCGGCGGCGGAGACACCACCCCGCCGACGACGTCGATCACCGCGCCGCTCGCCGGCGCAACCGTCAGCGGCACGACTTCCGTGACCGCCTCGGCATCCGACAACGTCGGCGTGACCAAGGTCGAGTTCTATCTCGACGGCGTCCTGCAATCGACCGACACGACCTCGCCATACTCCTGGAGCTGGAACACGACCACGGCCACCAACGGCTCGCATTCGCTGACATCGAAGGCATACGACGCCGCGCTCAACGTCGGTACGTCGACCGCCGTGGGCGTCACGGTGAGCAACGGCGCGCCGGTCAACATCGGCGGCTGGACGCTGATCCAGGCCAATGCAACACTGAACTACACCATCCCGGCCGGGACGACGATCGCGTCGAAGGGCTACGTCATCGTGGCCCGCAACGCCACGAAGACCGCCTTCCAGACGTTCTGGGGCGTGACCCTCGGCGCCAATGTCGTCTACATCAATTCCGGCGACACGATGCCGCAGATCAACGGCAGCGAGACATACACGCTGAAGAACGGCACGACCACGATCGACGGTCCGACGGTGGCCATGGACACCTCCGCCGGCTTCGACTTCGAGCGCGCCACCTGCGGCTCGGTAGGAACGCTGAGCAGTTGGTTCCATCGCGCGTCGACGTCCGGCACGCCGGGAACAGGGGGACTGACCACCTGCAACCGCGGCGTCTTCATCAACGAGTTCTCCGACGCCCTCGGCACCGGGAACTACGTTTACGAGTTCATCGAGCTGTTTAATGACAGGTAGTTAGTGGATGGGTGGGTTGCTGGGTTGGTTGCGCGGTCTCGCGGTCGCGAAGTGAAGCCAACCAGCCCAGCAACCCCACCGCGCGACCCCGCAACCGCGAGACCGCGCAACCCCATTTGTGATACCCTTCCGGTTCCCTACACGGGCGCATCCTCCGCGCTCTCACTCCCGTTGCACCAATCAAGCGATGATTACGATTCTTCTGTTGCTGGCGCTGCATGCGCCCGAGGCCACTGCCATGCATGATGACGTACTGCTGAAAGCCCGCTACACCGCCGTCGAAGGAACCGATATCGAATACGGCCAGGGGGCGATCGAGCGCAATGACCTGCGCCACCGCCCGCTGCCACACCTCGAATGGCTGATCCTCGTCGAAGGGCCGGCCGATCCCGCTGTATGGCAGGCCAGGCTCAACGACACCGTCGATCCGAAGCACGGCTCATTCACCGTCGAATGCGCGAGCGTCGATGAGGAGAAGGCCGTGCGGGAGGGGAAGGTCACGATGCAGAAGTGAAAAAGGAGCGCTGGCGTCCCGCCGGCTGGCTCGGCGGCGTCTCGCCGCCGAGGGTTACGAGCAAATGTATCGAGTCTTGCCAGACCGGGGGCGAGACGCCCCCGGGCCAGCCGGCGAGACGCCAGCGCTCCGTGCAACCTACAATGCGCGCCATGCGCCGCATCATCGTCAGCATCGCGTTCGTTCTCATCGCCGCCATCGCTGCCATCGCCGCCGCCCAGACGCCGCAGTACGACGTCTACGCGATCCGGTACGCGACCATCGCGGGGTTTCCGGTCGCCAGTCTGATCAAGGGGGCCGACGAGTCGCGCAAGATCGACATCGCCATGATGGTGTGGCTCGTCCGCGGCGGAGGACGCAACATCGTCGTCGACACCGGCTTCTATCGGCCACAGTTCTTCAAGAGCTTCAAGGTGACGGACTTCATTCGTCCGGACGAGGCGGTGGCCCGCGCGGGGGTGAAGCCGGAGGAGGTCACCGACGTGATCCTCACGCACGCGCACTGGGACCATGCCGGCGGCGCCGATCTCTTTCCGAAAGCGCAGATTTGGATCCAGAAAGAGGAGTACCGCTACTACACCGGCGATGCGTGGCAGCCCGACGGGAAACACGGCGGCATCGAGCTCGAAGACATGGCCTTCCTGCTCCGTGCCAACACGGAAGGGCGCCTCCACCTCGTCGACGGCGACCGCGAGATTCTTCCCGGCATCCGCGTCTACACCGGCGGACGGCACACGTGGGCATCGCAGTATGTCGCGGTCACCGGGAAGCCCGGCCCGATCGTTCTGGCCTCGGACAACATGTACCTCTACGAGAATCTCGAAAAGCACGTGCCGATCGCGCAGACGTTCGATGCCGCATCGAACCTTGCCGCGCAGGACAAGATGAAGACGCTGGTCAAGGATCCGCGCTTCATCATCCCCGGCCACGATCCGGCGGTCCTGACGCGCTTCCCGAAAGTCGTTGACGCGGTCGTGCGCATCGAATGAAGCCGACCAAAGCCGATCTTGCCGCCGCTGCCGGCACGAGACGTCATCGCCCGACGTTCTCTTCTGCGGCATCAACCCCGGCCTCTACACCGCCGCGGTCCAGCAGCACTTCGGGCGCCCAGGCAACCGTTTCTGGCCGGCGACTCACAGAGCCGGCTTCACTCCACGACTGTTTCATCCATCGGAGCAGCGCCAGTTGCTGCAGCACGGCTGCGGGATCACGAACGTCGTGGCCCGGGCAACCGCCGCTGCCGCGGAGCTGACGCCGGCGGAGCTGGTCGAGGGCGCCCGAATTCTCGAGGCGAAAGTTCGCCGCGATCGCCCGCGCGTCCTCGCCATCGTCGGCATCGGCGCCTACCGAACGGGCTTCGGACGGCCGAAGGCGAAGATGGGATTGCAGGAGGAGTGCATCGGCGACGCCCGCATCTGGATCCTCCCGAATCCAAGTGGGTTGAACGCGAACTATCAGGCCGAGGAGCTGGCTGCGTTGTATCGGGAGTTGCGCGAGTGGATCGCGAAAGGTTAGGTCGGATGCGTATGCGCTGGCGGCGAGGCCGGCGACGCTGGATGAGATCGTTGCCGCATATGAGGCGAATGCCGAACGTCTTCGTTCTCTCGTCGGTTCGATGGACGACGCCAGGTGGGATGGCGAGGCACGCTTCCTCTTCGGTGGACAGGAAGCATGGAAGTCCACTGTCGGCGATATCTGCTGGAGCTTCTTCCTCGACTCCATCCATCACCGCGGCCAGCTCAGCGCGTACATCCGTCCGATGGGTGGCAAGGTGCCGTCGATCTACGGACCGTCCGCGGACGATTCTGGCGGGATGTAGGCCCCAAAAGGCAATCACCACAGAGACACAGAGATCACAGAGAAACCTCTGTGTCCTCTGTGTCTCTGTGGTTGTCGGTTTGTATGGCAGCCAGCATCCCGCATGCGGCATGCCGCGCGGCGCCGCCCGAGTAGCGCCGGACGATGGGAACGCCGAGGGTGCGGAGCTCGTCGCGGAATGTGGAGAGCTCTGCATCGGTGGCGCGGCGGTAACCGTCGGGGCGCGCGTCGTTGACGTCGATGAGATTCAGGCGCAGAGGCACGCCGTCGAAGAGAGCACGCAATGCCGACACCTCATCGGCGCCGGTGTTGATCCCGCCGAGGACCACCCAGGCGATCGTGGCCCGTCCGCCGGCGGACTGCTGATACGTCCTTACCGCCTCGGCGAGCTGGCGAACCGGCCAGGCTGACGCGGATGGCAGCAGCGCGCGGCGCCGCTCGTCGATGGCCGAGGTGAGGGAGACGATGAGGCGATACGGCTGCTGCTCGCGCGCGAAACGAAGAATCTGCGGGACGAGGCCGACCGTCGAGATCGTGATGTTGCCTGCGGCGATGCGCCCTCCGCACGGATGGGCCAGAATCTCCGCGGCGCGGATCACCGCGTCGTAGTTGTGCAGCGGCTCTCCCTGCCCCTGAAACAGCGCGCCGGTGACGACGCCCGGCGCTTCATCACGCACCGCCATCCATTGCGCCACGATCTCCCACGGCTCGAGATTGCGGATCAGGCCGAGGTGGCCGGTCGCGCAGAAGGTACATCCCATCGCGCAGCCGGCCTGGCTGGAGATGCAGACCGTGAACTTTCCCGCTGCCTTGAGCGGAATCCGCACCGCCTCGGCGAGCGCACCGTCGTGCAGCCGGAAGAGATACTTCACGAATCCGTCGCCCGGATCGGTGGCGCGTTCGACGACTTCGAGCGGCGCGCGGGTCGTGAATCGCCCGACCGCCTCTTCGACGATGCGGGGAACCGGCCGGGATTCGGGGAACCCCTCGCGGCCATGCGCGATGACATGCGCCATGACCCTCCTCGCCTCGGCGTCGCGGATCGCTACGCCGTTCGCGCGCAGGTGTGCGGCAAGATCGCCGGGGAGAAGGCCGAAGAGGTGGGGGGATGAAGCGGGGGTCGGGAGCCGGGGGTCGGGTGTCGGAGAGTGCTTGCGCGTTGCTGTCTCCGACCCTCGACCCCCGACCCCCGACCCCCGCGTAACGCTACCTGTCTTCATTCAGCAGCAGCGCCAGTTCCTGCGTCCGCATGTCGGCGCCGGCGGCGACGCGGTACTCCCCGTCATGTTCTTCGATTAGTTTGAGGCGATCTAGATCCCCCCGGCTGATGCCGCAGGCCTTGGCGAAGGCCAGCCACTCGGGAGGGGTGCTCGCCTCGATGTCGTCCTCGCCGAGGATCGGCTCGCCGGCGCAGTTGAAATGCTCGCAGCCGAACTGTTCCGCGCACTGCGGACAGGGCGGCGGATCGTTGAAATCGGCCAGCTCGCTCTCGGTCAGCACCCGCATCGTCCCGCCGCGTTTCTCGCGGACGTAGCTCAAACCGCTCTCGCTGCTCGAGAGGAGGTCGAAGCGCTGCGCTTTGGTGCCGTCGTCGGACATGGATACGAGGATCGTATCGCACCCGGAGTCCTTTGCTGGAGACTCTGATTCCCTTGGGCAGAAGCCCGAGCCCTTGTGCGAGCCCCGTTCCCCTCTCGTTAGGGACTTCGTTCCCCTCGGTAGGGACCTCGGGTCCCTCGGTAGGGACCTCGGGTCCCTCGGTAGGGACTTCGAGTCCCCCGTTAGGGCAATAACATACATACTGACACAGCGTTCTTTGCGGGTCATCGCGGGTCATGGCGGGTCGGGGAGTAGAATTGCTCCATGACCGATAGCCCGATCATGACGTTTCGGTGCCCTGCATGCTGCGCGACCGCTGATGTCTACGTGCCCAAAGGCGGCACGCTCGATGATGCGCAAATGACGAGTCGTTCGGCTGGTCTTGTCCTCGGTGCGGATTTCAAGAATCCACGCGAGACAACCGTCCACCACGGATGTACGCATGACGAGACGGGGAAAGCCACGCTGATGAAGAAGGTTAGCGAGCGCGACACCTAGGAACAGGCTGGGAAGATCCCAACCGGCGCGGACCCAAGCGAAAGGTGTGAGTTAGTAGTGCGGGCTGTCGTTCGAAGATTCAGTTAAAGCTCTTCTAGGTACACCGCCCCGAGTAAATGCGGAGCAAAGAAGTAACCAATCTCGCCCAGAATAGCGGATCGAGTGCGGTCACGCTATCATTCCGCCTCTCTCATCTAAAACTAGGTGACCCCGGAGGGAGGCGCAATGCTCGTCGAAAAACTTGTCGACAGGATCATCGAGTCGCATGCTAAAAATCGGCTCGAAAACTTCCTGAAGGCTGCGAAAGAGAAGAGCGCGGCACCAGTTCGCGCGTTCGCTACTGCCGGATCACGCGATCAACTCGTGAAGGCACTCGGCTCCGCTATTCAGGGTCGGTTTGTCACGCTCCAGGAAGTGGTATCGCTGATGGACCGTATCGAAGAGAACGGAGCCCATCACATCTTCATGTTCGATTTGACCGAGGCGGGCCGCGCCGCTCTGACTGAAAAGGCGCTCCAGAATGTGTTCAAGCTACTCCCAGATCCACCACCAGAAGACATGTACAGCGAGGTACCGGCGCGTCCGTATACGTTTCTGCGCATACGCGATCCAATCATCGCGCTGAAGCAGGTTCGCCTGACCACGTACATGATGCTCGATCCGAAAAAGACGGTCACTCTACCGTCTGGAGAACAGACCATCACGCGAGTCCCCGTCGAGCGACGCGCCGTTAACATGCTCGTCATCAACGTAAAGACTGGCGCAGTCGAGATCCGCATCGATCGCAGCGACAGCACAACAGACGCGACGGCAATCGAAGATTTTGACCGCTTCGTCACTGATATGAAAGACTCGCTGAAATGGCGGGAGCACCTAGCGCCGTTCCCGGTCAGGTCGTCGTTTCCGAAGATGGTGGATTCTCGGGACATCTTCATGAAAGCTGCCCAAATCGTTGGGTCGGATATCGCTGGCACGGTCTCATCAGTTCGGCAGTGGACAGACGTTCGCGACACACCGAGGTATAATTTCAGCCCGGTGAACGATCGGTGGGATATCGTCAGAGCGTCAGAGCCTACTTCAGTCCGCCAAAAGAAGAGAGCGATCCAGAACTTTATGCTGTCGTCAACCCTGTTGACATTCATGGTATTGAGTGCGCAAAGGTCTACATCAGCGCGCGCGTCGAGCCTGAGGAACTGAACGGTGTCATTGCCCGGATTCGAAACTTTGCTGCATAGGCACCCCGACGATACGGGTGCGATATCGCGGCTTCAGCACGCGATCTGCGAGACGCTTGCCATGTCATCGACCGCGAGGCTGGACGAGGTCATTTTGTCGCAGCAGACGCAGGTAGATCGCGCGCATGTGAGAGACTTGTTACTCGAACTTGCCTCGATACGCGCGCTTAAAGTCACGCTCTTTTGGATCTGTCCAGTTTTGCAGGGAACCGCGCTTGAGAGGTCACAGATCGTTGATTTCCCGGCGGTAATCGATTGCGACGTTTGCGGGCAAGTTCACAGGTTCGAAGAGGGGCGAGTTGAAGCCTACTTTCTACCTGACGAAGCTGACCCGCCCCGTATCAAAAGTATTGAGATTCGGCCGGTTTATTCCCTGGACCGGCCGCAGCGGTGATTCTGAACCGTGCCGTCCGGGACTGGCATCGCTGACTTCAACGCTTCCGCTGAGCGGGTAGCTCCTGAACTAGCGCAGTACCGGCACGCCGTCGTGACGGTCCCGGGCATGGCAACAACCGGAGCATGGCAAAAAGCGATAAACACAGCGCTTTCTGACGCCGTCGTGCGACACGAGCCAGTAGACTACACGTTCGCGACTCTCGGGGTAGTCTGGCCGATGACAGCGCGGACTATCGCGGAAGTGATCGACAAGATTGTCGCTGCCGTGGAGAGCCATCGCGGCCATTGCCCTGGTCCTCCTTCGGTCATCGCACACAGCTTCGGCAGCCTTTCGTTCGGCAGAGCACTCCAAAAGCGCCCAGCCCTCTCGGTGGGACGATCCATCGTTTTCGGGAGCATCCTTCCGACTAACTACCCTTGGAGTTCTGTCGTGAAGAATGGCCAGGTCGCTGGATTGCTTAACGAAATCGGCGGAGCAGATCCGTGGCCAGTTATGCCGTTCCGTTGGTTGATTGCTGGATCGGGTTCAGCCGGACGGAATGGGTTCAAGGACCTAGCGACTGGTGCCGTCATTCAGCGAAACAACCCATGGACGGACCATAGCGACTTAGGTACGAGGATGCTTGTGCGCGAGCAATGGTTACCCTACATGATGCATGGCACCCCTCCTCCTGGATGCAAAATCATCGGGCCAACGCCGCACCCTACGATCCCGCCCCCATGACCGTAACCGCCGCCCTCCTCGCCAGCCTGGACACGATCACCGCCGAGACGACAACGATGGCTCTCCGCGCTCGAGGATGCCGAAATGAAAACACCAGACCGCCGCGAAAGCGGCGCGGCGCATGTTGGATACGCGGACGCGCGCAGGAGCTACCGCTACTTCTTCCTTCGCCCGCGTCCCTGCCGCTGCCGCCGCTTTCACCTTCAGAACGGCTCCCAGCGCGGCTCTTGCTGCGGGGGTAGCTCTGACTCCGACGCCCGATCGATCGTCTTCCCGGTCAGTTCTTTATACGTCAGGCGCTTGCCGGTAACCTGCCCCATCGCGGTTACGAACCGGTCGCCGTCGTTCATGTCGCGGCCGTTGTTGTATCTGAAAGCCTCTTCGTCGATGTAGCGGAACAGATGGAACCGGCTCGACCGCGATGTAGGTGCCGTCCAGCGCACGCGTGAGCAGGCTCCAGAAGTTCTCCATGGTGTTGGTGTGGACGTTGCCGTTTACGTACTCAACGGCGTGATTGATGACCGCGTGCTGGTAGTCGGCATCGAGGCCGGTGTAGGAGTGAAGTTCATCGCTGAAGATTGCCGCGCCAGCTTCGACATGCTCGCGGATCTTGCTCTGAAGTTCCTTCCGTCCGCGACTCTCGACATGCGCCGCGCGAACCTTCCTGCCGCGCTCCACCATGCCGAAAACGATCTCTTTGTCGGTGCCGCCGGTACCGTGAATCTTCGCGCGACGCTTCGCCGCATGCATGTTGCGAGACTTGCCGCCGATGAACGTCTCGTCTACTTCGATGGTGCCGCCGAGCTTCTCACCGTTCTCCTGCAACGCGAGACGAAGACTCTGCAACATGAACCACCCCGTTTTTTGCGTGAACCCCTAGCGCCGGGGTCTACTCGATCCCCTCGTTAGGGACTTTGATTCCCTCGGTAGAGACCCCTGTCCCTCTCGGTAGAGACCCCTGTCCCTCTCGGTAGAGACCCCTGTCCCTCTCGGTAGAGACCCCTGTCCCTCTCGGTAGAGACCCCGGTCCTCTCGGTAGAGACCCCCGTCCCTGTCGGTAGAGACCCCTGCTCCTCTACGTAGAGACCCTCGCCCCTCTCGGTAGAGACCCTCGCCCCTCTCGGTAGAGACCCTCGCCCCTCTACGTAGAGACCCCTGCCCCTCTCGGTAGAGACCCTCGCCCCTCTACGTAGAGACCCCTGCCCTCTCGGTAGAGACCCTCGCCCCTCTACGTAGAGACCCCCGTCCCTCTCGTTAGAGACTTCGAGTCTCTCGTTAGAGACCCCTGCCCCTCTCGTTAGAGACTTCGAGTCTCTCGTTAGAGACCCCTGCCCTTCTCGTTAGAGACTTCGAGTCTCTCGATAGAGCCCCCGCCCTTCTCGATAGAGACTTCGAGTCTCTCGTTAGGGCTTTGACTCCCTTGCCAGAGACCTGGATTTGTTTGCGAGAGACTCAGATCTTGCCGGTGCGCCGTCCTTTGCGGAGGACAGTCCACGCGCGCCGCAGCGCGCAATCAACCGACAACGCGGCGAAGCCGCAGACAACGCGCGCAGCGCCCAGCCTCACATCCAGAAATCCCGCGGATACAACTTCACCAGCGTCCCGCCGAACGTCTGCAGGTACCGGTCGTAGGCGTCGAGCTGCTTGTCCGGTCCGATGACGAAGTAGACACCGTCCGCCGCCGGCTTCCACGATGCGCCGTCGTACCCAGGCAGCACGGCGGAGTAGACGCGGTCCTTGCGGTCGAAAAGGATGTTGCCGAGGTTCGGGTCCTTGCGGAGTGTGAGGATCGACTGGCGGAACTTGCGCACCTCCTCTGGGGTCTGGCCGTCCGCGAGATCGGCGGCCATCGCCTCGGCGCGCGACTCGTACGTCTGCGCGCCGCGAAGATCGGCGAAGACCTGGGCGATGGTGTAGTCGGCCAGCGAGGCATCGCGCGCCCCTCCGTGCAGCTCGCCGACGACGAAGCGGATCGTCTGCGGCAGCTCCGGCGTCCGCTCCGCGTAGTAGCCGACGCGTCCCGCGCCGATCGAGCCGCGCAGGCCATTGCTGTAGGCCAGGCCCGCGCCGATGGTCTTCAGGAAGATGCCGTGCGCGCCGTAGCCGGCGAAGAGGCGCGAGGCGAGGAAATCGAGCTGCTTCTCGCGGTCGCCGAAATCGGCGTACGACGGACCGGTCACCGAGGTGATGACCACGCCGCCATTCATGTTCGGCGCGAGCAGACCGACGAACGGCGGCGGATCGGTGATCGCGCCGCGCTGGCGCAGCCGCGCCTCGACCAGGTTCTGGCCCTTGATCATCACGCGCGATACCGGCGCCGGATCGAGTCCGCCGATCAGGCCCGCGATCGGCGGGGCGAGCGAAGCCTGCGTCGCAGACGAGCCGGCGATGAACATCCGGGCGTTGCCGGCATGCAGGATGTGTTTCCGCACGAGATCGAGGCGCGCCAGCACCTCGGCCGGCGGCGTGGCCAGGTCGTCGCGCATGTCGGTGACGAGCTGCGCCCAGTCGGCGGCGAGGCTCGCGTCGGGGATCTCGACCAGCGTCAGATCGAGATCGCGCAGCGCGTCGGACGCGATCGGTTTCGCACCCGGTGAGAGCTGGGCGAAGGCAGCCGCGTAGGTTTGCAGGCTCTCGGGCGCCGTCCCTTTGCCGTTCACCGTCGCCGCGATGAAGGCCTTGAGATCGGCGCGCGACGCCGATTTCGCCGCGGGGATGATCGACGAAAGATACGTGGCGATGGCGTCGTGGTCCGCGGCAGGTGCCTCCTTCAGCATCCAGCGCAGCCGCAGAGCGTTGTGCGAGCGGGTGAGGGACGAGTTGGTGGCCATCAGCAGCGCGCTGTCCTGCCTCCGCCACGCCTCCGCCGGATTGTTTACCCACTGCTCCTCGGCACCTTGCATGGTGTTGCGCAACTGGCTGAGCGACTGATCGACGGCGTCGCGGATGCGCGCGAGATTTTCCACGCGCCAGTCGGGATGCTCGAGCACGAGCCGCATCCACTCGATGGCCCGTTTCGATTCCGCCAGATCGTTGCCCGCTCCTCGGATCACCAGTTCCGCGCGGCCGGTGCGCGTGTTCGTGCTGTAGCTGGCGTTGAGCGAAAGGATCTCGTTGCGCAGCCGTTCCGTCATCTCGTCAAACGACACCGGCTTGCCGTTGTCGATCACACCGACGCGGGTCAGGAGGTTCGGCAGGAGTGCCAGATAGCGATAGTCGTCCGGCGGCAACGTGTCGAGGCGCAGGGCGATGCCGGTGGTGGCGCTGGTCATGTTTTCGAACGTCGAGGCCACCATCGGCACGTCGTGGGCGAGCTTCGTGATTGCGAACGTCAGCCCGTCGTCGATCGTCATCGGCGGCGCGTCGACAAACTTCGGCGGAGCGACCGCTTTCGCCGCGGTGTCGATGCGCGCCGTCTCGGCGTCGTAGTCGGCGCGGTAACGTTTGATCGCTTCCTGCGGATCCGTCACACCGTACTGATTGGCCAGCCGCAGTGCCTCGGCGTTGGCGCGCGCGGCGCGCTCGGAGTCATTGCGCGCGATCAGCTCCGGGCTCGGCTTCGCCGCGACGGCATAGGGTTCGACGCCGGTGATCTGCCACTTTGCCAACGCATCGCGCCAGAAGTTCTTCTTCGAGGCGATCAGCTCGTTCACATGCGCGAGCTGCGGTTTCATCGTCAGCGACTTCCGGAACGTGCCGGTTTTCTCCAGCGCCAGCAACTGATCCAGCCAGGCGGAGCCGGTGTTGCGGAAGCCGAAGAGCGGCGGCGAGTTGACGAACTTGGAGAGATCGCGATGCTGCTCCACGACGCGGCCTGCGATCCGTTTGTTGAATTCGTCGAGCTCCGGCGAGCCGTCCGGCAGCGCGGCGATGCGCGCGATCTCCGCGGTGACGACGCCGCGCACCTCGGCCAGCCGTTCCCCGGTCAGATTCGTGGCGGTGACGTCGCCGAAGAAGATCGACACCGGATGCCCTTCATCCGCGCTCACGCGGTTGCTGACCGACTTCGCGCCGATGTCGATCGTCCGCGTCTTGCTGTCGACGAACTTCTTGTAGAGGTTCGAGGTGGCGTCGCTGGCGATGTTGTCGAAGAAGAGATTCAGCAGCAGCTCGTTGCCGGCGTCGAGATCCATCCGCGTGGCCGGCCACGTCAGAATGACGGGACTCGGCTGCTGCGGATTGCGGTTCGGATAGTCGGCGAAGGCGATCGTGCCGGCCGGCGAAGCCGCCGGCTTTGGCTGATCCTCCATGCGCTTCGCCCGCCGCACTGCTCCGCTTTCCTGCAGGCGATTGAGGATGGCATCGATGCGCGTGAGCGCCTCGGCGACAGGAACGTCCGGCGGCAGGGCCACGATCGCTCCCATGTTGCCGAGGAAGTAGTTCGCGTCGTGGAAGCCGCGGATGTCCGACGGCTGCATCGTGCGGATCCCGGATGGCTCGCCTCCGGCGTTGTATGACAACGGATGATTCTTCCCGTAGACGAGCTGGCCGGACGTTCGGAAGAGCTGGCGGAACGGACTCGATGAGGAGCTCGTCATCTCGTTGTAGACGGAGCCTTTCTCTTCGAGCCGGAGCGTGTGGTCGGCGTTCTCGGTCACCCCGAAGTTGCGCACCTCGCGGCGGATCTCTTCGTCGGTGTAGTCCGGATTCAGCAGCGCGTTGAGCTGCGCGTCGAGCAGCTTGAAGAAGACCTCCGGACCCGCCGAGGTGTTGAAAACGTAGTTCGTCCGCCACTGGCCGGTGTATGCGCTCGACTGCGAGAGCCACATCGTGTCCAGTCCCGCGAACGCCCGCCCCGTCGTCCCCTTCCCGACGAGGAGATGTTCCTGCGTGTGCGGCTCGCCCTGATCGGAAACGGGAAACGAATTCACCCACGTATGCGCCTGCGGCACCGATTCGATCCGCAGCAGATCGAGCGTGAACCCGCTCCGTCGATGCATGAAGCGCGCGCCGACAGGCTTGTCGGCATCGTTGAGGTAGACGGAAGTGACGGTGAAGCCGTCGACGTCCTGCTCCTTGGTGAGTTTGGCGAGATCGATGGCGGCGAAGGCGGATATGGGTAGGAGCAGAGCGAAGATCGCAATCAGGACGCGCATGGCGGGGCATTGTATTCACCACGGAGGCGCAGCGCGGTGAAGCCGCAACCAAACGTGGATGCCGGCGAGGGCGCCGCAAGTACCGCCCCCTCATCCGGCTTCGCCACCTTCTGTGCGCCAGGGCAAGTCTGGGAAAGGAGAAAACGACGATGAAGTAGATCGAAGAGGAAACCTTTCGAAGAAGACCCGACGGGTGAGAGACCCGTACGGCAAAGGCTAGCCAACCAGCCGGAAGCGAGTCTTGCGCTGTGGATCCGGGAAAGCCGGGACGGCGAAGCGTAGACAGCGAATGAGCAGGCCGTGTGATTGAGCCCCGAAATCGGAAATGGCAGGAGCCGACGCTGTAGAAGGAGCGGAAGGCAGAACGGAAGTGCCGTCAGAGGCGAGGCACGGAAGTCCGCCGGGGTCGAGTGAGCAGGGCATGCGAATAGGGGTCTTCCCAGAAACCTGGGAAGCCTGCTGATCCCCCACCGAAAGAAGCGGAAGAAGGGCAGAACCGCAACAAGAAAAGAGCCCAGGCCTGGACGCGGAACGCACGAGCCGCCAGAGGAGGCCGCGAAAGAGCCGGCGAACACGAACAACAGGCGTGCGAACGGTGGTACGAGCCAAACGAAGGAAACGAAGTGCGGCCGGACAGACAGCAGGTGACAGAGCATCTCGGGAGTACCGGTGAGAGCGGGGAACCGAACCCGGATGGGACCCGAAGGAGGGAAACGAGATGCCGGGAAAAGACGGAACCGAGGAGGGGAAAGATGACGGAGACACGGGACTCCAGAGCCATCTACACGAGACTGACTCGGATAGCAGAACTGGCAAGAAAGCATCGGGGAGAAGCACTCAAAACCTTGTCGCATCACATCGACGTGGAGTTCCTGAAGGAAGCGTTTCACAAGACGCGGAAAGACGGAGCCACGGGGATCGACCATCAAACGGCAGAGGAGTACGGGAAGGATCTGGAGAAGAATCTGGAGTCGCTGAAAGAACGGTTCAAGAGCCGGACGTACTGGGCACCGCCTGTGCGGCGGACCTACATCCCGAAGGCTGATGGAACCGAGAGACCACTGGGCATCCCGACGTTCGAGGACAAAGTCCTGCAAGTAGGGGTGGCAATGGTGCTGGAAGCGATTTACGAAGAGGACTTTCTGGACTGCTCGCACGCCTACCGGCCGAAGCGGTCGGCACACGGGGCCCTCCAGCAACTGCGGGATGGACTCATGGAGATGGGAGGGGGCTGGGTGTACGAGGTGGACATCAAAGCGTTCTTCGACACGCTCGATCACAAGCACCTTCGGAGCTTTCTTGACCAGCGGGTGAAAGACGGGCCAATCCGCTGGACCATCGACAAGTGGCTGGCAGCAGGGGTCATGGAGGAAGGAACGGTCCGACGCACGGACAAAGGTACACCGCAAGGAGGGGTGATCTCGCCGCTGCTGGCGAACCTCTATCTGCATGAAGTGCTGGACACGTGGTTCGAGCGTGACGTGAAGCCGCGGATGAAAGGCCGTGTGCTGCTGGTCCGATACGCGGACGACTTCGTGATGGGCTTTGAGCGGGAAGAGGACGCACGCAGGGTGGCCGAGGTCACACCGAAGCGGTTCGCCAAGTACGGGCTGACCGTTCATCCCACCAAAACACGGCTTCTCTATTTTGGGCGACCAGCAAAGTTCGCGACCACCGAAACTCGGAAAATGCCGGAGCCAGAGACGTTCGATTTTCTGGCGTTCACGCACTACTGGGGTCGATCGGAGAAGCAGAACTGGGTCATCAAGCAGAAGACGGCACGGAGTCGTCTTCGGCGAGCGATTGAATCGGTCCGGCAATGGTGCAAGGAGCACCGTCACTGGGAGCTCAAGGAGCAGTGGAGACGACTGAGTGCCAAGCTCAAGGGCTACTACAACTACTTTGGGCTGAGCGGGAACATCCGCGCGGTAAGCGCGTACGCCCGCGAAGTCCGAAAGGCGTGGTACGCCGCCTTGTCCCGACGGAGTCAGCGCGGCATGACATGGGAGGACTTCAACCGAATGCTAAAGAGCTATCCGCTTCCGGCACCGGTTCTGGCTCGCTCGGTCAACCGTCGATCAGCAAATCCGTACCCGAAGAGCCGGATGCGGTAGTCCCGCACGTCCGGATCTGTGGGGGGCCGAGGAGGGCAACCTCCTCGGTCTACCCGATCCCCCAGCTGAAAAGCGCTGGGGGAGAAGGGCTCTCGAGGGAAGGGCATGCCGAGAATGAGAGCGGGAAGACCTCGACGCGAGTTTCCGGAGGCACGTGCGCAGAAACCAAGCAGGGCTACATGGTAAGAGCTCGCGCTTCTTTAACATCGAGAGCCTTCTCCCCCGCGCTTTTCAGCGGGGGAGAAGGTGGCGAAGCCGGATGAGGGGGCCGTGCTTGCCATGCCCTTGCTTGCATCCACGTAGGCTTGCGCGCGAAATGACTTTGAGACCCATCTACAATGTCGCGCCATGAAGAAGCTTGCCTTTCTGCTCCTCCTCACGCTCGCCCTTCCGCTCGCCGCCCAGATCGATCCCGGGATGTACGGCGAGATGCGATGGCGGATGATCGGTCCCTTCCGCGGCGGACGCACCGTTGCCGGCGTCGGCGTCGCGAAGCAGCCGAGCGTTTTCTACATCGGCGTCAACAACGGCGGGGTGTGGCGCACCAACGACTACGGCCGCATCTGGACGCCGATCTTCGACGACCAGCCCTCCGGGTCGATCGGTGCCATCGGCATCTCGCAGTCCGATCCGAACGTCATCTATGTTGGGAGCGGGGAGGGCCTTCAGCGTCCTGACCTCGCCACCGGCGACGGGATGTACAAGTCAACCGACGCCGGCAAAACCTGGACGCACCTCGGACTGCGCAATGCGCAGCAGATCCCGCAGATCGTCGTCGATCCGGGCGATCCGAACCGCCTATTCGTCGCGGTGCTCGGCCATCCCTACGGCCCGAACGAGGAGCGCGGCATCTTCCGCTCCACCGACGGCGGACGTTCGTTCCAGAAAGTGCTCTACAAGAACGAATTCACCGGCGGCATCGACGTCATCCTCGATCCCTCGAACGCGCAGACCGTCTACGCCGCGCTGTGGCAGGCGCAGCAGGGCCCGTGGGAGAACGCCTACTTCGCCGGTCCGGCCAGCGGGCTTTTCAAATCGACGGACGGCGGAACGACGTGGCAGGAGCTGAAAGGCGGCCTGCCGTCGTCGGACGCGATCGGGCGCATCGGCATCGAGGTCTCGCAGGCCGATCCGAAGCGGCTCTACGCCATCTGCGGCGAAAACGCCAAGATGGGCGGGCTCTATCGATCCGACGACGGCGGCGTGACCTGGACGCGCGCGAACAAGGACGAAAGGATCTGGGGCCGGCCGGGCGATTTCAACGAGGTGCGCAGCGATCCGAAGAACGCGGACGTCGTCTACGTCGCGAACGTCGTGACCTGGAAGTCGACCGACGGCGGCAAGACCTTCGCGTCATTCCGCGGAGCGCCGGGCGGCGACGACTACCACCGTGTCTGGATCAATCCCAATGACTCGAAAACGATTCTCATCGCCTCCGACCAGGGGGCCATCGTCTCGGTCAACGGAGGGGAGTCGTGGAGCTCCTGGTACAACCAGCCGACCGCGCAGATGTTTCACGTCAACGCCGACAACGGTTTCCCCTACCGCGTCTGCGGCGGACAGCAGGAGAGCGGCTCGGCGTGTGTGGCCAGCCGCGGAGATGACGGCGCCATCACCTTCCGGGAGTGGCATCCGGTCGGCGTGGAGGAGTATGGCTACGCGGTCCCCGATCCGCTCGATCCCGACATCATTTTCGGCGGGAAAGTCAGCCGCACCGACCGGCGTACCGGTCAGGTCAAAGACGTCACTCCGAAGCCACTCCGCAAGGGTGGCTACCGGACGGTGCGCACCGCGCCGGTGGTCTTCTCGCAGGCCGATCCGCATGCGCTCTTCTTCGCTTCGAACACGGTCTGGAAAACGACGAACGGCGGCGAGAGCTGGACGGAGATCAGCCCCGATCTGACGCGAAAGAGCTGGACCGTGCCGGAGAGTGCGCGCGGATACCTGAATACGCCGGTGACGAAGGTGACCCAGCGCGGCGTCGTCTACGCGCTGGCGCCGTCGCCGCTCGACATCAATACGCTGTGGGCCGGAACCGACGACGGGCTGATTCAGGTCACGCGTGACGGCGGCAAGTCGTGGAACGACGTCACGCCGCCGGAGATGAAGCCGTGGGCGAAGGTGTCCGTGCTCGAGGCGTCGCACGCCGATGCCAACGAGGCCTATGCGGCCATCAACACCATCCGTCTCGATGAACTGCATCCGCACATCTACCGCACCCGCGACGGCGGCAAGAGCTGGCAGCACATCACCAGCGGGATCGCCGACGGCGCCACGATCAACGCCGTCCGCGAAGATCCGAAGCGTCACGGACTCCTTTTCGCCGGCAGCGAGACGCAGGTGTGGTTCTCCATCGACGACGGCGATTCGTGGCAGTCGCTGCGCCAGAACATGCCGGCGTCATCGATCCGCGATCTGGCCGTTCACGAGGACGATGTCATCGTAGCCACGCACGGCCGCGGATTCTGGATTCTCGACGACATCGAGCCGCTGCGGCAGATGCACCCTCGGATATCGGAGACGACGATCTTCAAGCCACAACACGCGCTGCGGATCCGCTGGAACAAGAACACCGACACGCCGATCCCACCCGATGAACCAATGGGGCAGAACCCGCCGGACGGTGCCGTCATCGATTACTACCTGCCGGCTGCCGCGTCAGGGCCGGTGACGCTGGACATCCTCGACGGCTCCGGCGCCGTGGTCCGGCACTACGCGAGCACCGACCCGACTCCCGCGCCGAAGGACGAGGGGAACATCCCGTGGTGGTGGATCCGTCCGGTGAAGGCGCTGTCTGCCACCGCCGGCATGCACCGATTCACGTGGGACCTTCGCTATCCGCCGGCGCCCGGCTCGCGCAATGCCTATCCCATCGCCGCCACGCCGCATGACACCGCGCCGTCGCCAAGCTCGCCGTGGGTGGTACCGAGCGTCTACGAGCTTCGCTTGTCCGTCGATGGAAAGACGTACAAGCAGTGGCTGACCGTGGACATCGATCCGCGCGTGAAGACGCCGGCGATCGATCTTCAACGGCAGTTCGCGTTGTCGAAAGAGATGTATGACGACATCGGTCAGCTCGAGTCGGTCAGCGGCCGCATCCGCGCTACGCGCGCGAATCTCCGCGCCGCCGCGCAGAGCGATTCGGTCAAAGCCCTCCGCAAGCAGGCCGCCGAGCTCTCGGGCGCCGCGGGCGAGGAGGACGACGAGGCGCCGCCGTCCGCCGCGCCGGACCACGAAACGCTGAGCAGCCTCACGCAGTCGCTCCGTGCGCTCTTGCGCGTCCTGCAGGAAGACGACGCCGCTCCGACCACGCAGCTTGCCTCCGCCGTCGAAGACCGCCGCCACGCCGTCGCCGAGATCCTCGGCAGAGCGCAAGCCTTCGAGACCGCGGTCAAAGCCGCCAAGGTGCCGGAGGCGCCGAAACGCTGAGGGTTTGAAAGGCCATCCGCAGATGGCGCAGATGGACGCAGATGTGAGTTGGGTTTGATCTGTGTCACATCTGCGACATCTGCGGATATCGACCCACGGAGTTGCCACCGCCGGCCGCCGCGGAGCGGCGCAATCTACTTAGCCCACAGCGTGAGCTGTGGGATCGAGATCGGGCCAATTTCCAGCCGCGGAGCGGCGACATTTCGAACGTCGGCAATGACGCAAACAAGCGGTGTATGTGATCACTCCGAGATGTCGCCGCTCCGCGGCTGGAGATTGGCCCGTATCCGAGTCCCACAGCTCACGCTGTGGGCTACGTAGATTGCGCCGCTCCGCGGCTGAGAGCCGCCCCCGGCGGCGGGTGTGGCTAACGCTGCGAATTTCATTTATCCTCGGCTCTGCGCCATGACGACGAATGAAACGAAACCTGCTGACGTCAAACAACTGACGATCGCGGACCGAATCGAGGCGGCGAGAGAGCTCTTTCGCGAGGCGCGGTACCACCTTCCTCGAACGCGTCGCCGTACACGCCCGAATCCGTTCGCCCAGATATTGAAGGACATGCATGACAGGCGCGAGCCCTCTGAGTGATCGACGTCCCAGCCCAAGCAAAACGCCCCGCGGTGTGCCACCGCGGGGCGTTCCTGTAATGCCTACTTCACGTTCAACGCGAAATCGTCGACGACGAATGACGTCTGGCTTCGCTCCGACCACGCAACTCTCCGCCGCCGTCGACGACCGCCGCCACGCCGTCGCCGAGATCCTCGGCAGGGTGCAGTCCTTCGAGAGTGCGGTGAAAGACGCCAAGGTGCCGGAGGCGTCGAAGCGCTGAGGGTTCCGAAAAGGCCATCCGCAGATGACGCAGATGGACGCAGATGAGAGATAGGTTTGATCTGCGTCACATCGCGACATCTGCGGATATCGCCCCATGGAGTAGCCTCCTGCTTGCGCCGCGGTCCAATCTCCCGTCCATGGCATCGCATGGAGGACGGTTGCGCGCGGAGGCGCGCACGCACAGTGCAGCCCCGCGCTCGGCGTAGCGCGAGCGCGGGGCATCAGTGGTGATAGGGAAGTGCGGCCGCGGAGGCGGCCGCCACAGGAGCTGTGCGTATCGCCCTTCTGTTGCGAATTGGGTGGCGTTGTCCCGGCCGCCTCCGCGGCCGGCAAATTGGCGACACGCTCTTCCCCCCGCGCTCGCGCTACGGCGAGCGCGGGGCTGGATTCTGGAGCGCGCCTTCGCGCGCATCCGGGGAGACCTTGGACGCCAATCGCGTTGGGTTGCGGCGAAGCCGGCGCTGTGCGAAGGCGCTCGTCCAAGCCAGGGCAGCCACCAATTTCGGAAATGCGGCGACGACCCGGAGTCTGTTAACGGCCTCCGGAAGCCGTTAACGGCCTCTGGGAAGCTGTTAACGGCCTCTGGGAAGCTGTTAACGGCCTCTGGGAAGCTGTTAACGGCCTCTGGGAAGCTGTTAACGGCCTCTGGGAAGCTGTTAACGGCCTCCGGGAAGCTGTTAACGGCCTCTGGGAAGCTGTTAACGGCCTCCGGGAGGCTGTTAACGGCCTCCGCGAAGCTGTTAACGGCCTCCGGGAAGCTGTTAACGGCCTCCGGGAAGCCGTTAACGGCCTCCGGGAGTGTATTCACGGACTCCCGGAGTCCGCCGACTTACCACTTTTGGCCGTTCAAGATCATCTCGCCGCTGGATGCCGCAGCCGGTTGGCGAGTTTGAAGTGCGTCCCGTCCCGGCTACCCCTGCGGCCTCTCTTCCGGAAACGGCCAGTTCACGGCCTCGGCGAACCCGGCGATCGACGCGCCGAGGCGCTCGCGGTGCGCGTAGGCCAGCCCGTGCAGCTCGCGCATCAGCAGCGCGCCGGCGCTCTCGCCGTTCTCCTCGGCCAGGCACTTGAGCGCCGCCACGACATAGCGCGGCAGCAGCGCCGTGAACCTGCGCGTCCGCACCCCCGCCGGCAGGACGAGCGCCGCATCCCTCCCCAGCGCCTCCTCGATGGCATCGATCGGCCAGACATGCACGGCCTGCTCCGCCAGCTCATGAATGTCGATCATCGCCCCGGCGCACCCCGACGCCGCCTCGATCTCGCCCTCCTCGATCGCCGCCGCGATCTCCCCGCCCGACCTCCCCAGCAGCCGCGCCGCGTCGTCGATAGTGACGCGCGCCTCGTCATGTAGGAAGATGGAGCGAATGCGTTCGGTGACGGTTGGGTCGAGCATGTTCAAGCACCCCGCGAATATCAAGATGAATATATATTTTCTCAGGAATCCTCACCGCTGAGATGCGCCGACGACTCTAGCTGGTGCGCACGAGTTCGACTTCAATCTCCGCAATCTGCCGCAGAGCCAATCCGAGCTGCCGTTCGGCAACATCCAGCGCTTCGTCCCAGACGATCCCATCGTAGGAGCAGAGGCTGACGGTGTAGGAAGTCTTGTACGACATCGCGAGCAGGGCCGCGCAGCAACTCGCACCTCGCGACCACCTTGTCGGCGTTCGTCCAAATCAGTGGGTTCGCCCATCATCACGCCGGACACGTGGCAAGTGGTCCAGGCGAGGCTTGACCACTCCTTGTGGGAGCGCACGCCACCGGGCCTTGCCGCACAGCTCAAGCAGGCCTTCGAACGCTCCGGCGCCATCAACCGCAAGGCACTCGACCTCCCGACGTGGGGCGACGTACCTGCGACACTTCAAGGACGGTACGCAAGACGCACTCTCGCTGGCCTACCAATCCACGATCGCGCATGCCGAACGACCCATCATTCGTGCGCTACGTGACCGCTTCACCCTGACAAGAGAAGACGACATCTTTGTCCTCAAATGCCCTCTGGGTTTGGTTGTTATTTCCGGACCGGCGGCGGTGATACCATGACGTAAACGCAAGCTTAACTGAAAAGTGGGGGGATGGATTTGGGCCATTCGCGACCCTCTCGAAGTGCTCGTTCCTCGATGCCGATGGCAGCGATTCGCGAGAAACTTGCGCGACCTCGACGAGCGGTGCTAGGGTTCGGCGGCCATGATGAGTAATTATGTAATGCGGCCCCAGGCCGGGCGATACCCGTTCGCCGCATTTGCCGTTCTTGCATGCTTCAATTTGCTTCCGTTGTGCGCGGCTACCAACACCGCTCCGGTGAGGGTACACGTCAGAGCCGCGGGCGGTGCATTGATTCGTGACGCGTATGTCGCGCTCGTTCCCGTATGGCGGCCGCTGAGCCGTCCATTGCTGGAAACCGTGGCAGAAAACGGGATCTGGAGCGCTCTCGCCCCGGCGGGAAACTATCGCCTCATCGCCGGTGCGAATCGATTCCGCGAAGAGTCCCGTGCTGTCTCGGTTACCGCGGATAACGGTGCGGACCTGACCATCGAATTACAGCCGCTGCAACAGGCTTCCGGAAATGTGAGCGACGAACGCGGCAATCCGATCGCCGGCGTGCGCATCGCTACCGTCTCCGCGGCGATCGCGCCACCGCTGGGGACGATGAGCAGACTGGCCGCCGATTATCTCGGCTCGGATTGGTTCACGACGACCGCCAAGAATGGCGACTGGACGCTCGCGCTCCCGGCCGGGACGACGCCGTTGCTCTACGAGAAAACGGGCTACGCGGCGGAGTGGCGGCTTCATAAGCAGGATGATCCCGCCGCACTCGATGTCACCTTGAAGAAAGGAGCCGCCCTGCATCTAATCGCCGACCGCTCAGATTCTGATCTCGTAGTGACAATAGTTCGAGAGGATTCCAACGCTGGTTCGGGAGTTCCGTCCGACTGGCAGCGCCAGATCTGGGCGCGATGGGCGTCCACGACGACGTTGTCGTGGGATTCTTTGCAGCCTGGTACCTACAGCATTTACGCGAAGTACCCCAATCCGAAGTTCTTTATGCAGCGAGCCGTGAAAATCGGAACGGTGACACTGGCGCCATTGGAATCACGCAAGCTCCCCGTAACGCTCCCCTCCGCACTCGTTGCGGCGAAGAGCGTCGCTACGCTATTTGTGGAGGGGGCCACTCGGAAAGATGTTGGCGATGATGTCCAGGCATTCGGCGTTAGCGCCACGGGGGCACCGCAGCGTATCGATTTGGCGGAGGAGGAGGCCAGCGGCGGCCTCGTTTTTCATTTGAAGGAGGCCGAGGTGCGTCCACCGTTCTCGGTGGTCACGCCGAACCTGTATGTAGCGACGTTTCCTGACATGGCCGGAGCCGGTAACGACCCGGAGGGACAACCGCTACGCGGAATCGTGCATCCGCGCGCCGACGCTCACCTGGAGCTTCATTCCGCGGAGAAGGATGTGAACTTTCCTCTCGCAGGAAAGGGCGTCCTGCGCAACTGCGGCAAAGTGAATCGCGTAACGGTGGCCGCAGAAATTCGTCAAGGGAAACTGGCGCGGTTCACCGCTCCCGCCGGCTGCGCCAATCTCACTCTTTTCTTCGATCCGTTCGAGCCGGTCATCATCGAGACGCGGCTCAAGCCTGGCGATCAATCGCTCGGCAGATCCGTATTGCACGCGGCGGCGGCCGCGGACGTACACGTGGTGCGCGACCCAGGCGGCGAGGCTGTTCCTGGCGCCACCGTGCGGGTGGCCGCTCGCAGCGAAGCCTTCCCGCTCGCGACCGTGCTGATTGACGAGGCGGTGACCGGAGACGACGGCTGGACTCACTTCTCCAGGCTTCCGCTCTATCGTGACCTGCGTGTAACCGCGCAAAGCAAGAATGACGAAAAGTCGCTAGTCGCCGATCTCCGGCTGGAGCCGCACGGGCATGCGGTAGTCGATCCGCTGGCGATTCCGAAACCGGCGGAGCTTACTGTCGATCTGAAACTCGATCCTGAATTCCGCGCGCGATTTCCGGCAGCACAGATCTTGAAAGTGTCACTTCATCCCAGCAGTCCCTCGATCGACCGAACAGAGGCCCATGAGCAGGTTCTCAAGGACGAGACATCGGTCCGTTTTGCCGGGCTGACCCCCGGTACCTGGCGCATCAGGACCGCGATCAGAGCTGCCGGCACGCATGCCAGTGTAGAAAGCGAAGATATTGAGTTGAAGACCGGGGAAACGCGCCGTTACCTCGACATGGTGAAGCCGCTCGTATTCGAGGGTCATGTCAGCGCCAAAGGCACGCGGGTGCCCTCTCGAGTGACCATCCTTGATGCTCCCCGTACAGGCACCCCAAGCCTTTACGTCAACAGCGATGACAACGGAGTGTTCTACGCGATGCTGGCGGTTCCGGGGATCTACAGCGTCGAAGTGGCTCGGCTCTTGAGGTCGCGAACCGCGCAGGGTGTTGAATTCCCCGTCGGCGAGGTCGATTTTTCCGATCCCAGGCGGCCGGTCGAGATCGAAATACCGCAAACACACGTGGTCGCGCACGTGCGCGAATCAGAGCGGCCGGTGGAACAGGTCGTGGTCAGCGCCGTCCTTCGGCGCGATGGCAATGGCGATGTCCAGTTGATGGAGCATCCCCGTATGGTGACCGATTCCAGTGGTCAGGCGATATTCGACAATCTCACGCCGGGTACCTGGACCTTTGCAGTCCGCGACAAAGACACCGGCCGCGGCGCTGAGAAGACGATGACGATCAAGGACGGCGACGACGCCTCGGTGTTCCTCGATCTACAATGGACCACCGCAATCAAGGGGACCGTTCGCGATCCTGGAGGAACGCCACTTCCCTACGCACACATCGACTGTGCGTACACAGGAGTTGCCGGAGCAACTGTGACCGCCGCAGGTGATTCCGACGGCGAAGGGAAGTTCAGCGTTGACGTCAGCACGCCGGCGCCCGCGGCCGCATTCTGCAGTGTCATTGGCCCGATGGGAGGAGTGGATGCCTTTGTGGCCTCCCCCAACCAGACACTCGATGTGACCACGCCGGCTTCCACTGGCACGCTGCAAATACCTGACTGGTATCAGCAGCAACATCCGGGCATGTTCTGGCTCGGGGCGGCAGACGGCCGCATTATCAATTTGTCGGCTGTGGCGGCAAAACTCGGCCGGTTTGGCGGGCCTCTGGTCATCGCCGGTCTCGCCTCTGGCCGCTGGAAACTACTACGCATCGAGTCAATGTCCCAGTGGGCGGCACTCGGCGCCGGCATGAGTGGATCGCTCAGAGGAATGGCGGATCTTGTGATCGACACCGGCGCTACACAAACAGTGAAACTTTATGGGAGCTCGGCTAATTCGGCCGGAAAATGAAAAAGGAGAGAGCTATGATTAAGCGTATTTTGTTTACTGTAGGGGCTGTCGTAATGCTGTTAGGCGCCGTGCCGTTGTTCGCGTGCCAGTACTGCGCTGCCGGGGGCAAGACCGACCCTAAGACGGATTCCATCGCGTCAAAAGCGCGATGCCTGTTCGACCCCTCAGGCACGATGGTCTCATGCACGCTGAACGCCGACTCCAGCGATTGTGTGGATGATACGCAGGCATATCAAACCGATACTTGCCCCAACTCCACCGACACCAGCGGCGGCGGTACCGGCGGAACCGGCGGCGGAACCGGCGGGAGCACATGCTCGACAAGCGGAGGAAGGTGGTGCCCGCCGGATTGCATGAGCTGTGGCAGTGGCGGCGGCGGTGTTCTTTTTTGATGTTGCAGGAGTCACGCTAGCGCAGCTGGCCCGGCTGCGCTGGCGTGCGCGATTCCACGTTCGCGACGCTCAAGTCACGTAGCGATCCACCTGGCGGCGACAAAGCGTGATCTCGAGCAGACCAACGAGCATCTCGCCCGCGCCATCGAGACCCTCCACCAGATCTCCACGACCGACCCGCTAACGGGCGCCGCCAACCGGCGGAACTTCGATACCGTCCTCGATTTCGAATGGCCCCACGAACTTCTAGCTGGTGCACGAGTTCGCCTTCAATCTCTGTAATCTGCCTCAGAGTCAATCCGAGCTGCCGTTCGGCAACATCGAGAGGGATCAGACCAGGGTCATGGGATCAGACCAGGGTCAGACCTTTGGTTGTCGTTTCCCCAGGGGGGTGGAGGGTCAGGTCTAAAGTCTAAAGCGAGATGTCTCCGAGCCCCTGAGACGGGAGCCCCATGAGATGGTACCCTCGACTTTAGACTTTAGACCTGACCCCCGACCTGGTCGACCCCCGACCTGGTCGACCCCTTTGATGGAGGCCGTTCTCGTTCCCTCCCGCCGCCTGTTGGCCGTTCGGGAAGCGCACCCCGTCCGGCTACCCCTGCTGGGTCTCTTCCGGAAACGGCCAGTTCACGGCCTCGGCGAACCCGGCGATCGACGCGCCGAGGCGCTCGCGGTGCGCGTAGGCCAGCCCGTGCAGCTCGCGC
>JADGNY010000236.1 GCA_017883235.1 Thermoanaerobaculia bacterium
CTCTCATTCTTTGGGCGATCCGCCAGTATTGGCGACTAATGCCGGCGCGATGGAAACGTCCATGTCTCTTTAAAGAGACGTGCTCTCACCACGTCTATCGCATCACTCGCCGGTTCG
Source organism: Thermoanaerobaculia bacterium (assembly GCA_017883235.1). Classification (GTDB taxonomy): domain Bacteria; phylum Acidobacteriota; class Thermoanaerobaculia; order Gp7-AA8; family Gp7-AA8; genus JADGNZ01. Next base: position 118 of record JADGNY010000236.1, read on the forward strand.
GAGCGTTGGCTGGGCTGTCCGCTCTGAGAGAGCGTTTTCGTCGATGTAGACCCGGATACACCCTCAGGCCCATCAGCGGCACAATGCAGTTTGTCTGTTGCGATGGCGCGGTGGTTCCCTGGCAGGAACTCAGTCCTCACGTCATTCCCTCTCCTTTGGCTGCGGACACGGTCCATTTTGAATCCAGCTCCGAACCCGAGGGCTCGTGTACGCTTCGTCGGTGCACATCCTCGTGATCTGCCCCGACTCCTACGACCGCTGGGCCTTCGCCCGCGTCGATGGCCATCGCTTCCACTTCGTCGACGCCGGTGTCAGCCACTGGGAGGCGTCCCCAGCCTTTGATCCGATCACGTATCTCGAGAACTGCCGCGAGGTGATCAAGAGCGAGAAGGTGAACGCTGTCGTCTCCACGCACGACCTCGGCGATCTGATTGCGGCGGTGCTTGCAAAGGAGGCGGGGTTGCCGGGGCCGTCGCCGGAGGCGGTGTTTCTTTGTCTGCACAAGCTGTATGGACGGCGTGCCGAGGTCGACCCGATTCGATGTCAGCCGCTGTTGCTGGATCAGCCGTTGCCGGCGCTGACGTATCCGGCGTATTTGAAGGCTCCGTGGCTGAAGCTGGGGTTGCTCGGGTTCAAGGTCACCTCGGACGATGAAACGCTCGCGGCGATGGAGTTGGCGCGGCGGGAGTTGCCGGCGTGGACGCGGCAGTACTACCCGTTGTTTGCGCGCGCCGTTGATCTCGCGAAATACCCGTTGGCGACGACGGACATGATGCTGGTCGAGGAGTTCGTCGATGGGCGGCAGGTAACAGTCGAGGGGTGGTCGCTCGATGGAGAGATCCGGATCTGGGCGATGACCGATACGAACACGTTCGCCGGCACGCGGGTCATCGACAATTTCTCGACGCCCTCTCGCGTCGATCGGGAGACGGCGGAGACTCTGCGGGAGAAGACGATCGAGACGATTCGGGCGTTTGGGTTCGACGGCGGGTTCTTCAACATCGAGTTCTGGCTGACCGGCGGCGGCGTGCGGCTGACCGAGGTCAATGGCCGTTCGGCGGCCTGTTTCGGGGGGATTTACGATCTTGCCCTCGGCGTGGACATCTTCGCGGCGGTCGCGGACGTCGCCACCGCACGCGCGCCGCGTGCGCTGCCGCGTCCGGGCGGGCAAGTGGCGGGACAGTTCAACGTCATCACGTTTGGTGATGATCTTGCAGGCAATCTGCTCGACTACGAGGCGGCGGCGACGATGCCGGAGTTCTCGGCATTTCGGCGTGCCGAGGAGCGCGTCAGGCCGCTGTCGGAATTCGGAGTGGTCCTCGGGCAGATCGAGATCGTGGGCGATTCGTACGGCGAGATCCATGAGCGCGCGGAGACGATGCGGCGGAAGTTGCTCAAAACGAAGTAACATACGCGTATTAGTCCATCAACAAACATGACCCCGGAAATGCGGCGCATCGTCGCCGAGGCAAAGGCAGCGGCGCGCGTCGGATGGAGCGACGAAGCGGTGGCTTCACTGGCGGAATCGACGCGAGCCTTGCACTGCGACGCCAGTGAGTTGGCGCGGCTGCTGGCGTTTCCGGAAGCCGATCACGGATTCCGCGAAGAGGTTTTCACGACCGGCCCGTCGTTCCACGCCAGCGTCTTCGCGCTCGCGGAAGGGGAGACCATTCCGCTGCATGACCACCCGAGGATGGATGTGATCTCGAAAGTACTGCGCGGGAGAGTGCTGGTTCGCGCGTATGAGTGGCTTGATGTGAAGGCGTTGCATGCCCGCGCCTGCGGCGAGCTGATTCTCGGGGAGAGCGATGGCGCGCTGGTGTTGCGCAAGTCTCCGGGAACTCTTCACACGATCACAGCGCTCGAGGGGACGGCGTTTCTCGATCTGTTTGCGCCGTATTACGACGATGTGGCGCGGCCGTGTAGCTATTACAAAGAGGTTGCCGGGTTGCCGGCAACGAATGTCCAGCTCCGCGTTGTCACATGGGACGAGGCGCGGCAATGACGACCGCCATCCTTCTCGTCGAAGCGCGCGGGCAGTCGATGCATTGCCGCGAGGATTCGTGTGTGAATCTCGTGCAGGCGGCGTGGCTGGCGCGGGAGTTCGTGCGGCGCGGCGTCGACACGCGGATCCGGCTCATCATGGATCCGGGGCAGTCGATCGAAGAGTATTCGGTGCTTTGCCATCGCAAGGATCACGACGCGCTTCGCGCGCGCATTGGCATTGGTATCGGCGAAGCGAGTGCGTCGCGCTACGCGCTCGTGCGGGAATTGCGTGAGACGTCGGTTCCTATCATCTTCGACGCCGATAACGGCTGTGGCATCGTCATCGAAGACCGTCTGCCGTTCTCACCGCTGGTGGCGCGCGTGCTCGGTACGAACGATGATGCCCTGCACGCGTTCGACCATCCGCTCTTCGCGAACGAGCGCCTCGACGATTACCGGCGCATTGTCGCGGAGAACAGGGGCCGGCCGTATCTCGATCTCGATCTGGCCGTGGCCCGTTTCGCCTTGAGCACGCTCCTCGGCGGCGACTTCGAGGCCATCGACCTCGCTGTCGTCTCGCGTCCTCCGAACGCATCGCACCTCTGGTTCGCCGAGGATCGGGAAATGATCGAGGAGGACCTCGCGGCCAAGGAGCATGGCGCGAGCGACGAATTCACTGACCGGCTCATCGGTCTCTTCCTGTCGGTGACGCCGAAGGGGGAGGAACGGCCGTACTTCAACTCTCCGACGGGCGTGCGGGTGGAGCATGGGAAGGTGCGCGTCATCGCGCGTGACCGCTTCGACCTGTTCGGGCTCAGGGCATCGGAGCGGATGACGTTCGATCGTTTCCGTGCGCTGCTGGCGGCACAACTGGCCGGAGCACCGGAGCGGCTTGCGGCGTTGAAGTATCCGTTTACGGCGAAAGTAATCGCAGCCGGTATCGGCGCCGAGGCGCGCGAGATCGCCGGGCATGATGACGTGAAGGTGTTGTTCGTCGACGGCGTCGGCGGTTGGAATCCGGCGACGAGCGGCTTGATCGAGGCTCGGCTGCGCGCGGAGCTGCCGCCCGGGATCGACTTCCATCGCATCGTCGGCGACAACGCGATGTACGCGACGCTCCCCGACGCGCCGGGAGGCATCGTCTTCGTGATGGACGCGCTGCGGTCGATGACCGAGGCGCTCTTCGATCCGAGCGTCGACCTGGCGGCGGTCGTCGGCTCTGCCACGGTGCCGGCGACGTTCTGAGTCCTCTCACCTTGCGCGCAAGAAGGGCCCGCCGGAAACGGCGGGCCCGCATTGCCGCGTTAGCGGCAACAAGACGGTAGCCAGGGGTGCGAGCGTTTTTTGCGAGCACCCCTGGTAAAGAGATGTCGTGGTTTGGTGCCGCGTCAGCGG
>JADGNY010000163.1 GCA_017883235.1 Thermoanaerobaculia bacterium
ACGCGCAAGGCCCCTTCCGCGTCAACGGCACCGTGCAGAACATGCCCGAGTTCTGGAAGGCCTACGACTGCAAGGACGGCGACAAGATGGTGCGCGAGGCGTCGAAGAGGTGTTCGATCTGGTGATTCCGCGGCGCGTGCGCGCGTGGCCCGTCCGGCTGGCACTTGACTCCGTTCCTTACCGAATCTACCATTTTGGTAAGGAGTATCTCCCATGACCAAATCAACGATCACCGTGAAGAATCAGACCACCGTGCCAAGGGAGATTCGGGAGAAACTCGCGGTAGGACCAAGCGACGTCCTGCAATGGGAGGTGGTTGGAGACCGCGTCCTGGTAAGTGCCGCCAGCCCCGCGTTTCTCAGCCGGGAAGGAAGGATCAAGGTCGGCCCCGGTGACTCCGTGGAAGACGTTCGCAGAGCCAGAAAGCTCATGGGCAGCAAGGGGCGATGAAACAGATCCTCGTCGATGCCAACGTGGTCATTTCCTTTCTGACCGATCGGAATGCACGACAGCGCGAAGAGGCGGCTGACCTGTTTCGGGGGGCTGTTGCGCAGGAGCACATTCTGCTGCTTCACAGCATGACCATCGTTGAGATGATCTATGTGCTCACACAACTCTACGACGAGGACCCGCCAGACGTAGCTGGAGACGTAGCCGATCTCCTGGCGATGCCGGGCGTGGTCTCAACGGACGAGGTGGCTTGGAGTCAGGTTCTGGAGCGCTGGCCCCGTCCAATATCCTCGCTCGGAGACGCGATACTCGCTGCGGTGGCCAGTGGAGGTCCGTTCGATGCCGTCGCGACCTTCGATCGCGATCTGGCGAAGAATCTGGTACGCCAGGGCACGGCATTGTTCTGGCCCGTTGCCAGAGGAACGTGATCCTTTTACCGAGTCTGGCCCGAATCGACCCTGATTGAATTGAACGTGATCTGAATCTACGGGTAGAACCGTTTTCTCTCTTCTTGCGAATAACTCGCGATTCTCTCCTCCGGCCCGGCCCGCTGCCTGAAGTGTCCGTTTACCAACAAGTTACCAGCAACTCGAAAACAACGGCCCGCCCCTGTGCTTGACCCTCATGCTTCTCTCTCGTGCTTCTCTCTGCGACGAATAGGTTACCGGGTCCTCTCCGCGTATCATGTAGGAGAATACGCGGCTCCCTGGCGTGAGAACCGGGACCGGGCAGACGTTGCTGTAATCATAGTTCGTTAGCCGGATCAGAGTCTGATATGAACATTGGTGCGTTAGTGCTTCAGTCGCCCGCGATGATCGCGAGCGCAGATTTTCTCTCCCAGATTCGCGCAGGCCGTGATTTAAAGTTACGGTTGCTACATTCCGATCAGGATATTCAACGTTTCCTGTCAGACGTCAGCAAGTGGAGAGATGGTGCGGCTGCGCTGATCGAAAGGTCATTTGAGTCAAAAGAGTGCGCACGCGACCTGCTTGCGAAGACGAACTTCCCGCCAGTCGAATCGCTGACTGAACGCGGGAAGCTCGGTACGAGAGTTGTCTTGATCGGTAACGCCTACCTGTTAGCACTCGCGAGGAGCCACTTGGACCCGGAATTCGACGCGTTTGTCGACGAATCAGAGCCAGGCAACTTTCTCCCCCGGTCCACATCTAATTCTACGTCGACCGCAGCAACATCCACGTATTCGCCGAAGGTTTTCATCGCTCATGGTCGAGGCGACTACAACCAGACGGTCGCTAGGCTTATCGAGCGTGTTGGCCTCGAGCCGATAATCCTGCAGGAAGAACCAGGCGGCGGTCGTACGATCATCGAAAAGATCGAGACATATAGCGATGTCGGTTATGCAGTAGTGATAATGTCACCAGACGACGTAGGTAATCTTAGTACGACCTCAGAAATTCAACAGCGCGCACGCCAAAACGTTATCTTTGAACTTGGATATTTTGTCGGTCGTCTCGGCCGAGGTCGCGTCTCCCTGCTGTACTTCGCCGGTGTCGAAATACCGTCAGACTATGCTGGTGTGGAGTACATTTCTTACGATCCTGCTGGTGCATGGCGTTTCAAGGCAGCCGGCGAGCTTCGTCACGCTGGTTACGACGTAGACATGAATCGAATCACAGGGTAGCTGTCGCCCAATTTAAGTAGGCGGCTACTCGCAGCGCATGCTAACAGTGGACGGCGTAACGTTAAACTGGCGATTCTTTTGAACTTTCAGGAGATCCAAACTAGCGGACAAACGCTCGTAGTCCAAGCACGGGCCGACTACAAGATCTCGGACCGGCTGCTGCGCGAACGGCGACGAAGTGGCGGTGAGGTCTGCGATCAGGAATGGGATGAGGGCGCCTCCGCTGGTTCGAAACTGAAGCCCCTTGTGTGGTTCCGGTAGTTTCTTGGGCAATGTATCGTACAGGCGGTATTCGCGTTCACTCTCGTACGAGCGGCTCTTAAGCACGGATCGAGCGATGACCAAATAGATCGCCAACGGTTGCATCAGTTCCTTGAGCCGTTCTGTGTTATTCGACGCGGCTACGAGCGCAGGGCGGAAAACATCAAGAAGATCTCGAATGATTTGCTCCTGCTCGTCTGGATCGTAGAGAACGCGCATGAAGAGCATGCTTTGGCGGTGTCGTAGTTCATTGGTGCCGATGCCGACCGCGATCCCACGGCCATTGCGGCAGTAGGCGCGCCACTGAGGCAAGAGGTCACCCTCAGCGGAGAACGACGCTGCGTAACAGTCGAGACCATTGATGACTTGACGTAACCCACGGAGATTTAAGATCTTATCTTTCGGCACGATTTCGTCAAGAAACTTGCGACCGTAGTCAGCCTCTGAGGGGTCGTTGGAGAACGCGACGTTCGAACACCAAATAGTTCGCGAACTCGCTATCTCCACGGCCGCATCAATAGACGTGTAATGGTAGAGCACGGAGGGTGTCTCCGGTTTTGCGCGATACCTATCGAGCACGGCGTCTGCGGTGGAAGCCAGTGCCTGAATCTCGGAATCATCGGCGTGATTGCTTGCCATGCAGAGTGATGGTAACTCTGACTAAGGAACCTGTGTCGGGCAATCGGCCGTACGCTTCCCTCCCACCCTCTCCTGGAATACGGTCCCACGGAATAAATCAGATGGCTCTTCCAGCAGCTCGTCTGCCTTCTGGCCGTTTTCTTCCAAAATCATGCTATTCCGGCCCTCCGCCCCCTCCTCTCGACTCACAGAATTTGAGTACCGACTCAAAAAACATGAGTCCGTACTCAAAAAACATGAGTACCGACTCACAGGATTTGAGTACGGACTCAAAAAATATGAGTCGCGACTCAAAAAACATGAGTCCGTACTCAAAAAGTGTGAGTACCGACTCAAACGTTGTGGGTCCGGACTCACGGAACATGAGTACCGACTCGAAGGATGTGAGTACCGACTCACGGGAGATGAGTACCGACTCACGGAAGATGAGTAGCGACTCAAATCACGTGAGTGCGGACTCAGACGGTTTGAGTACCGACTCACGGGTTTTGACTCGCGACTCAAAACGTTTGAATGCGCAGGCACGAGACGGGGCAGCAGGTGCCGGATTGCCGAAGGTCGAAGGTGGCCGGTTGCCTGGCGGCTCTTCGTGATTCCGCGGTGACGCAGTGGCAACCCGGCAACCCGGCGACCCCGAGGCCACCTTGTGACCTTTCACGGGCTCATACCGTCATACATACATCCCAGAGCACCGGGTATCCGGCCGCCAGCGTGTCGCTGACGGCCAGTACAAACAAGTAGGAGGAAGTGAACGAGACAGACCGATGCGCGTGTCGAAGCGCGTGGTCATGGAGATGAATATGGATAAGAATCGTAGCCGTCGAAGCAACAGTTCCCCTTCAACCTCCGGCAAGCGTGGCTCGCCGGCTCATGCCGGGGGCGGCAAACCGTCCCCACGTACCGCCGTAGCATCCGCGGATCCTTCCACGCCCACGGCCGATATGACCCCCGAGGAGCGCGCCGTCGCGCTGATGGCCCTGCTCGACCAGTTCCAGGCGCTGATTCCCAACTTCCAGCATCACGACAAGAACGACGTTCGCCGAGTCGCCGGAGTGGCCCGTTTCGCTCCCGACCTGGTGGTGCCGACCATCGCCACGACCACGTCGTTCCCCCCCGCCGGAGATCGGAAACTCTTCGACATCGAGGGCAACCAGTTGAAGATGCGCTCCAACGACGCGCTCGGGCCCGGGATGCAGCGTCTCACCGCACTGCGGGACGGATTGCAGTTCACCGTCAACAACGACCTGGCTGAGGCGGGGTCGCAAGCCCTCGACGTCTACACGTGGGCCAAGTCGTATTCGAAGCGTCCCGATGCTGCCGCTCTCCGTCCGTACGTCGCCACGATGTCGCACGTGGTGAAGAAGGTTCTCAACCGCCGCAAGAAGCCATCCGCGCCGGCGCCGGCTCCATCGCCCACCACTCCCACACCGTTGCCGCCCGGCGGTCAGGGTTTCCTCGCTCCGAATCTCGTTCATGCCGAGCCGGCTGGCGAGGATGAGTATCCCGATCACTTCAACGAGGCGTTGGAGAGGGCTGTGCAGGATTGATGTTGGTTTGCTGCGTTGACGTTTGCCGCCGCCCTTCGTCCTTCGAGGGGAGGCGGTTTTCTTGCGCGGCCCTCGGTATGTTGACCGAAACCACCGCCGGGCGAGGACGCCCGTCGGGAGCAGGCAGGGACGCCTGCTCTACGCGGTGCGCAGTTCACTCACTGCCGCGCGAATATCCTCCATGCACATCTCCATTCGCTCCCGGTGCGTGCGATGGGAAACGACGCAGATACGGATCACGAAGCGTCCATCCACGACCGCGCCGGTCAGCATCACCCGTTGCCGGGCGTTGATGCGGGCGATGAGATCGCGATTGAGGGCGTCGGGATCGGCGCCCGGTTTCACCAGGCGAAAGGCGACGATCGAAAGCTGCGGCTCGGCATCCACTTCGATGCCCTCGATCGTATGCAGCTCCGCCGCTGCCCAGGCGGCCAGGTCTAGCTTTTCGTCGAGTTGCTGGCGAAACGGCTCGATGCCGAACAGCTTGAGCGGGAGCCAGACACGAAGGCCGCGGAAATCGCGCGAGAGTTCGGGGGAGAGCTCGCAGAAATCGATCAGTTCGTCGCCTTGCTGAAACCCGGGAAGGTAGTCGGCGTGCATGCTGTACGTGCTCCGAAGCACGGTCGCATCACGCACCAGAAGCGCTCCCGTGCCGAAGGGGAGGAACAGCGTCTTGTGCGGATCGAGGATGATCGAGTCGGCCTCGCTGATCCCTTCCATGGCCGCGCGGCCACGCTCGGTCAGCATGAAAAACGCGCCGTAGGCGCCGTCGACGTGAAACCAGACTGACTCCTGACGCGCCAGCCTGCCGAGGGCGGCGAGATCATCGACGGCACCGGTGGCGGTGGTGCCGGCGCTGCCGCAGAGCATGAACGGCGTGTAACCGTTCGCCCTGTCCTGGACGATGGCGTCCGCGAGCAGATCGAGGCGGACGCGGAACATGGCATCGCTGGGAATCTCGCGGATGTTTGCCGCGGGGAAACCGGCCAGGATGGCCGCTTTCTGAAAGGCATGATGGGTCTGGTCGCCGCAATAGAGCGTGCCGCCGGAAAAATCGTTACCCAGGACCGAGCTCCGCGCCGCGATGATCGCGGTGAGATTCGCCAGCGAGCCGCCGCTGGTCAGCACCCCGCCGCTCCCTTCGCCGTATCCGACGATCTCGCAGAACCAGCGAACGACATTCGTCTCGAGCTGGACCAGCGCCGGCGCCGCCGCGCAGACACCGACGTAACGGTTCACCGCATCGGCGATCAGGTCGGCCACCGCCGCATGAAAGATCCCACCTCCCGGAATGAAGGCTAGGTAGCCGGGGCCGGCCGCATTGAACGAGCGCGGAATGGCCTCGTCAAAGAGAAAGTCGAGGAGCCGGTCGTAGGCAACGCCTTCTCGCGGGAGCGGCTCGATCAAGGTACGCGCGAAGTCGGTCGCGCCTTCAACGTTTGAGGCCGGTTGGGAGGGAAGCGATTCAATGTGGGCGACGATTCGGCGCATCGCCTCATCGACGAGGCGGTGCATGCCGGCGGCGTCAGGTTCGAGAGGATAAGCAGTCATGACCGGATTCTACCGGCTGCACGTAGTCATTTCTCCGAACAGGCGATTCGGAGCGCTGGGACGGGAAAGTCACGGCGCAAACGCTTTGCACGAGTCGCCGAGTGCGAGAACACTTTCGTTACGAACGTGCCGCGGCCTCACTTTTGCAACATGAGCCATGTAGAATCGATCAGATTCTGGAGGTTCTTATGCGCTTACGTCTTCTCACCCTCATCGCCTTTTCACTCTTTGCCACGATGGCCTCGGCGAAGGAGATCTGGCTGAGCATCGGCGGCACGACTGCCAGCGGTACGTTCCGCACCGATGCACGCATCTTCAATCCGTCGACCACGAAAGACATTCAGATCCAGGCCTGGTACCTGCCGGTCGGCAACGTCGACAACTCAGCAGTTCAGCCGCTTGCGCCGATCACGGTGCTGAAGCGGCAACAGCTCGTCTACAACGACGTGGTCACGTCCCTCTTCCACAGCAGCGGTCTCGGCGCAATCCGGCTCACGTCCGATGATGACTTCGTAGCCACGCAGAAGATCTACGCCGTCACGAGCGGTGGAACCCTCGGTCAGTTCGTCGCCGGAGTCGATGCGACGAGCGCGAAGGCCAAGGGCCTGATGATCCAACTCCAGAACAACGGAGGCAGCGGACAGACCGGAACGTTCCGGACGAACGTCGGCGCCGCGAACCCGAACCCCACCGCGGCGACAGTGACCTGGCGGCTGTACGACAAGAACAATGCTCAGGTCGGGAATGACCACGTGGTCGTCATGCCGCCTTTCGGGGTCATCGCCCCCGGTGGACTGAGCGGCTACGCCGATAACGTGCCGTCCACGGCCGATCTGAGCGACTCGTGGCTCAGCTACTCCTCCGACAAGCCGATCGTCGCCTACGGTTCCGTCATCGACAACGGCACGACCGATCCCACCTACATCCCGGCGGCGGAAGACACCGGCGTGCCGGTCTCGACGCCGGCCGGCAAAGTGTTCGTGGTCACGGAGCGCGGCGGACCTACCAGCAGCCCCTCGAGCATCACCATTTCGCCGCAGATTGTGCAAGGAGCTCTCAAGCCCGGCGATACGATCTCGTTCCAAGTCAGTGCGCTCGACAGCAACCACGGCTTGCGCGTGCTCGATCCGGATGGCATCACGATGATCGATCTGATGCTCACTCCCGGCGCAGCTGCCGTTACGGCAACGTTCGTCGCCAATACCGAGGGAACGTACTCCTACTACTGCACCAACACGACTTGCAGTTCCGGCCACAACAGCATGAAGGGGACGTTCGTCGTAGGCACCGCGACGACGCCACCGCCGCCGCGCTATTAACCGCTGCGGTCTCAGCGTTGCTGAGTTGCCTGGTTGCGGAGTTGCTTCGTCGCGGACGCGACCCTGCAACCCAGTAACCATGCAACCCAGCAACCTCACGCCGACCTCGAAACCGCGCGACCCCGCAACCCCTTTTTCTGCTACTCTTCACAATTGCAGATAACGTGTAGGGTGTGAGATGGAACTTCTGCAATTTGCCAGGAGCAGACGGGGAGGGGAGCTGATCGGGATCATCATCCTGGCGGCCGGTATTTGTCTTGCCCTCGCGCTTCTCACCTACCGCCCCGACGACTCCTCGGCGTTCTACACGTCAACCAACAGTGTCGTCGCCAACTGGATCGGCTACTACGGCGCCACGATTGCCTGGCTCTTCGTCGGCTTTTTCGGCTTCGCTTCGCTCCTTTTTCCCGGTTCGCTGCTCATCGTCGGATGGAACCGTCTCGCGGCCAGGGAGATCGAGTATCTGCAGACGAAGGCCATCGGCTTCGTCATCCTGGTCATCGCTGCGCCGCCGCTCTGTGATCTGGCCCTGGGCAAAGTCTGGCTGCGCGGGGCATTGATCCCATCCGGCGGCTACCTCGGTCAGGAGCTCAATCACGCCGCCTCGGCAAACCTGAACGGCATCGGCGCCTCCATCGTCCTCGTCACGACGATGCTGATCGGGCTGCTGCTGGCGACGCGCATCAGTCTGGCCGCCATCTTCGTCGCCCTTCATCACAAGTTGATCGATATCGGCCGCGCCTTCTCGCTGCAGTGGGCCCGATTCACCGAGCGCCGCCGCAAAGAGAAGATGAAGACGGCCATCGTCCGCAAGCATCTCGACAAAGACGGCCCGGCCCTGCGGCTCGTGGCGAAGCAGAACGATGCGCTGCTGCCGGCTGCCGGTCCGATCGTGAGGGAAGTCCGTGGAGCGGGCCGGTTTCAGATCCGCAAAGTGACGAAGGCCGACCTGCGCAAAGCAGCCGAGGAGCTGTCGAAGCAGGAGACGCCCGACCCGTTTGCATTGTGGGCGGCGGCGAAAGCGGACACGGTCGAGGCGGTACAGTTCTCGCGGCCGGTCGCGGTCGAAGATGACGGCGAATTCGAAGATCCGCTCTATCTCGACGACCCGCCCGCCGTCCGCGCGCCGCGGCCGAAAGCACAGATGCCGCGGCCGGTGCCGCGTAAAACGCGAGAAGTGCCACCCAAGCGCGAGACGCGGCTTACGCACGATCTCCTTCCGCCGGTCGACCTGCTCACCGCCGGGCCGAAAGTGGACACCGTCAATGACGATGTCCACAAGAAGTTCCTCGACATCGGCCGTCTCATCGAAGAGCGCTGCCGCGAATTCTCCGTCGACGGTGAGGTGACCGCCTACCATCCCGGTCCGGTGGTCACGACCTTCGAGTTCAAACCCTCGGCCGGTGTGAAGTACGCGAAAGTCGTCAACCTCGGCGACGATCTGGCACTGGCGCTGAAGGCGGAATCGATCCGCATCGAGCGCATCAGCGGCTCGTCGACGGTCGGCATCGAAGTGCCGAACAAGCGCCGCGAGCTGATCACGCTGCGCGACATCATCGACACCGACGCCTTCACCCAGCAGCAGTCGCTGCTGACCGTGGCGCTCGGAAAGGACATTCACGGCGACGCCATCGTCACCGACCTCGCGCGCATGCCGCATCTGCTCGTCGCCGGCGCCACCGGCGCGGGAAAGTCGGTCGGTCTCAATTCGATGATCGTTTCGCTGCTCTACAAAGCTCTGCCGAAGCAGCTCCGGATGCTGATGATCGATCCGAAGATGGTCGAGCTGAAGATGTACGAGGACATCCCGCACCTGCTCCATCCGATCGTCACCGACCCGAAGCTCGCCTCCAACGCGCTGATCTGGGCCGTGAACGAGATGGAGAACCGCTACCGCTGCCTGGCCGAGTGCGGCGTCCGCAACATCGATCAGTACAACGTCCTGCTCAAGGACGTCGACGGCTACCGCCGGGCCATGAAGCTGCCGGAAGGGCAGCCGGTGAAGGTTCCCGAGCCGCTGGTGTACATCGTCATCATCATCGACGAGTTCGCCGATCTGATGATGGTGGCGTCGAAGGACGTGGAAGACTCGGTGACGCGGCTGGCGCAGAAGGCGCGTGCGGTCGGCATCCATCTCATCATCGCCACGCAGCGGCCGTCGGTCGACGTGATCACCGGCGTGATCAAGGCGAACTTTCCATCGCGCATCAGTTATCAGGTGGCCTCGAAGATCGATTCGCGCACCATCCTCGACACGCAGGGGGCGGAGAAGCTGCTCGGCAACGGCGACATGCTCTTTCTCCCTCCGGGGACGGCGCGCATCCGCCGCATCCACGGCGCCTACGTGTCGGAAAAAGAGATCGTGAAGATCGTCGACTTCGTGAAGGCCAATCAGGGCGAGCCGAAGTTTATCGAGGAGATCACCAAGGTCGGTGAAGAGAAGAACGGCGCCGACGGCATCGAGTATCTCGACGATCCGAAGTACGACGACGCCGTGCGCGTGGTGCTGTCGACGGGACAGGCAAGCGCCTCGTACCTGCAGCGCCGCCTGAAGCTCGGCTACTCCCGCGCCGCGCGCCTGGTCGAGATCATGGAAGCAAACGGGATCGTGGGCCCTTCGCAAGGATCGAAACCGCGTGAGATCCTGGTGCGCGCGGATGATTACCCACCGGCGAGCGGGCAGACGATCTGAGCGCGGCGCCTCAGCGAGTGAATTACGGCGTTACCTGTCATCCTGAGCCGCCGGAGCTGCGAGTCGCGAAGCGATGAAGCAGCGTAGGACGGTCGAAGGACCCCCAGACTGAAACCAGGGAAGGGCGGTGGAAGAGTCGATAGCCGCCCGCCCAACCCGGGTTGCAGGCTGGGGGTCCTTCGGCGTCCTCCGCCGCTTCGCCTGCGGCTACGCGGCTCCGGCTGCCTCAGGATGACAGTGCTATTTGATGACAGTGCTATTTGTTGTACGGATTGCTCTCGATCCAATCTGTTAATTTGGACACGTGTGGTCTGTGCTACATCGTTGACGTTTTCTGGCACCGATACTCCTGACCGATGACGACGAACGATCCCTCCCGCCGCGGCCGCGGCCGTCCTCGGCGTGCCGAGGCTGATGCCGAGATTCTCGATGCCGCGCTGGCGATGCTGCGTGCGGGTGGTTATCGGGAGCTGAGCCTCGATGAGGTGGCGCGGCGCGCCGGGACCGCGAAATCTTCGATCTACCGGCGATGGCCTTCGAAGGCGGCCCTGGTGGCGGAGATCGTCCGGCGTGAATCGCCGCCGCAACACGATGCTTCCCATCGTGACGCCGCGGTACGTGCATTCGAAATCCTGATGGACGGCGCACTCGGCGGAGTGGTGGCGTCGCTGATCGGCGAAGCGCAGGAAAGTGAGGAGACGCGCGCGATCGTCATCGATCTGCTGGCGCCGTACCGCGGCGCGGACGATGCCGCGCTCGGCGCGATTCTCTTCCGCCGGCTCCTGGGAACGTAATTCTTCACCCGCTCGTCATTCAGACGCCGTGCGCAAAATATTTCCCATCTGTGGGGTAGCACGAACCGCACTTTCGTCACGCTAGGAGAGAGGGCGCCTTCCCGAAAAACATCGCCCGGCGCGTTGCCGGGCATTCGCCGGAGGGCTTATGCGTCGTGTCTCCAAAGCTGTAGCTGTTGCTTCGCTTCTTGTCGCGCTCACCACTTCGAACATCTACGCGGTGCCGTCAAGAGATGGTTCGCAGCCATCGCTCGGATCGAGAATCGTCAAGATCGTCAAGATCGTGCGGCAGATCATCGGGCTGGATGAGCTGTCGTGGCCCCATCCGTAACTAAGAGGCGTTCGTCGCGGCCAGATCTTTCACGATGGCGTGGACGGTGCGCACGGTTTCGGCCGTCGCATCGTCCACCTCGATCGCATCACGAAGCCGAACCACAGCTTGGATGGCGCGCTCGTCGAAGCCTGCCTCTGTGAATTCGTCGACGATGTTCTGGGTGAGCGCGCGGGCCTGCACTTCTTCTCCACGGTCGACCAGAACCTCGACGATGCGAAGTGCACAGAGGCCAGCTTCATCGATCATTCCCGCTGCAGTGAAGGCCAGCCGAGCCTGGCGTAATCGGTCGAGACCGGCGGAGATCTGACCGCGACCGATCAGGACGACGCCGGCACCGAATTCAGTTCTCGGCACTTCGGCAGTAAAGCCAAGGTCCGTAAATCTTGCGACTGCTTCCGCGAAGTGAATTTTCGCGCCGGCGAAATCGCCGAGGTTGGTCGCGCAATGGCCGAGGTTGTTGTGAATGCGTGCTTGCGATTCAAGATCTTGCGCGTCGATTGAATCGCGCAGCAAATCTTCGAGCAGCCGGGCAGCTTCGGCATGACGGGTGCTTTTGTAGAGCATGTTCGCCTCCGCCAGCCCCGCCTGTACGTACCGCTTGACGTCGTCATGTCCGCGGAACACGCTCCGGCACTCGGACAGAATTGCATGCGCCTCCTCGAATC
>JADGNY010000070.1 GCA_017883235.1 Thermoanaerobaculia bacterium
CGTCGTCGAATGCCGCTTCACCCCCACCTGCTCCTGGTACGGACACGAATCGATCCGCAAACACGGCTTCCTCATCGGCGGCGCGAAGACCTTCTGGCGTATAGCCCGCTGCGGCCCCTGGACAAAGCTGGGGACGAGCGCTCCGCCGTGACTGTTGCCGAAAATCGTTCTCATCAACGAGGCGACTTACGTATCGTGATGTTGATGTACCCATTCATCAACGAATCGACCGGCGATTCCCTCGATTGGAAGCCTCGGTCTCAACGACACGACAGCGTACAGGTGCGTAAGTCCCTGCCTGACCTTCAAAAGGAAGTCGGTGCCCCTTTGAAGAACAATCGAGATGCGAAGGCGCATCGATCGGGTCTTTGTTTCCGGCTCATCCACCCCAAATGACGAATGGTCGCGTGCCTCGAAATGATCGGTATTGCCTGAAGTGCTCCGCTGGCTGGCTGCAGTGTCGAGCTCGCCGGGCTGTCCATACGATCGCACACGCCTTCCGGCATGACATGTGTATATTCAAAATATCGTAGAAGATGACGAGAAGGAGACTGTACTCATGTCTGGCGATAACAAGACTCTTTATGCAGTTGGCAACGCAACCGGGATCGACGCGTCTCTCACGAGCACCAATGGTCCCGAGGACTCGGTCACGGTGTCCCGCGACGTGATCACGCACACGGGTGGATTGGATGGCGACTTCATTGTCATTCCGAAATGCTCAGAATCGAAGTACTACGCGGACCATCACATTCTGGTGGTGGCAAAGGACAACTCGTGGACCGTTTCGCTCTGGTCGAATGACGCGAAAGACGGGCTTCTCTACTGGAATCTCGCCAATGCCTACTCGACCAGCAATATACTCACGGGGTCCAATACTTCGGAGAAGGGGACCATTCTCATCCAGACGAGGAATGGTCAGGTGAGCATAGCCTGGGCCCGGTGGGACTGAACATCCATTCGGCCGCGAAGGTCTCTTCTCGGAAGAAACATCGAGATTCGTTGTAACCCTCCGCGCCTCCGCGTGGGTTATTGGCCATTGAAAGGGAACGCTCCCTAACCTACTCCGGCGCCTCCACCGCACTCGGACACAGCTCATTCAACGCACACTGCGCGCACTTCGGCTTCCGGGCGATGCAGATCGTCCGCCCGTGCGCGATGATCCGGTGCGAGAAGTTCGTCCATTCCTTCTGCGGGATCAGCTTCATCAGGTCCTGCTCGATCTTCACCGCGTCGTCGGTGGCGGTCAGGCCGAGGCGGGCGGAGACGCGGGTGACGTGGGTGTCGACCACGATGCCGACGGCGATCTTGTAGGCGTTGGCAAGGACGACGTTCGCGGTCTTGCGGCCGACGCCGGGGAGGGCGGTCAGCTCGTCCATGGTCCTGGGAACCTCGCCGCCGTGGCGCTCGACGATGGCCTTTGACGCCGCGATCACCGCCTTGGCCTTGTTGCGGAAGAAGCCGGTTTGTTTGACGTCGCGCTCCATCTCCACCTGGCTGGCGTCCGCGAACGATCGCGGGCTCGGGTACTTGCGAAAGAGCGATTTGGTGACGATGTTGACGCGGGCGTCGGTCGACTGGGCGGAGAGGATGGTGGCGATGAGCAGCTCGAAGGCGTTGGTGAAGTCGAGCGCGCACTTCGCCTTGGGGTACATCTGCTTGAGGCGGACGACGATGTCGTTGGCGCGTTCCTGTTTTTTTGTTGCCATCGGAAAAGGCATTGAACCACAGAGACACAGAGGTCACAGAGACTTAGAATTCAGGTCATGACGACGACCATCGAAGATACACGCGTCATTCACGCCCCGCGCGGTACCGCCATCTCCTGCCTTGGATGGCAGCAGGAGGCGGCCATGCGGATGCTGATGAACAACCTCGACCCCGAGGTGGCGGAGAGGCCGGAGCAGCTCATCGTCTACGGCGGCATCGGCAAGGCGGCGCGCAACTGGGAGTGCTACGACGCCATCGTCGCGACGCTCAAACGCTTGAAGAACGACGAGACGCTGCTGGTGCAGTCAGGCAAGCCGGTCGGTGTCTTCCGTACACACGAGAACGCGCCGCGGGTGCTGATCGCGAACTCCAATCTCGTCCCGCACTGGGCCACCTGGGATGAGTTCCGCCGTCTCGACGCCCTCGGGCTGACGATGTACGGGCAAATGACGGCCGGGTCGTGGATTTACATCGGCACGCAGGGCATCCTGCAGGGCACCTTCGAGTGTTTCGCCTCGGTGGCCAAAACCCGCTTCGACAATTCACTCCGAGGGAAGCTGGTCGTCACCGCCGGGCTGGGCGGGATGGGAGGGGCGCAGCCGCTGGCGGCGACGATGAACGAGGCCACGGCGCTCGTCGCCGAGGTCGATCCGTCGCGCATTCAGAGACGGCTGGATAAACGATACCTCGACGAGCAGGCGCCGTCGCTCGATGCCGCCATCAAGCGCGCCATCGAAGCGCGCGACCGCGGCGAGGCGGTGTCGATCGGCGTTGTGGCGAACGCGGTGGAACTGCTCGAGGCGCTGATCGAGCGCAACCTCATCCCCGACATCCTCACCGATCAGACCTCGGCGCACGACGAGCTGAATGGCTATGTCCCGGCCGGCCTTTCGTACGATGCGGCCCTGGCGATGCGCGAGAGCAGCCCGGAGGCGTACATCGAGCTGTCGTACGACACGATGGCCCGGCACATGAAAGCGATGCTGGAGTTGCAGCGCCGAGGGGCGATCACCTTCGACTACGGCAACAACCTGCGCGGCCAGGCATTGAAGGCAGGCGTCCACGATGCGTTCGAGGTTGGCGGATTCGTCCCGCTCTTCATCCGCCCGCTCTTCTGCGAGGGGCGCGGGCCGTTCCGATGGGCGGCGCTGTCCGGCGATCCGAACGACCTGTTCGCGACCGACGAAGCGATCCTCGAGCTTTTCCCGCACGACGCGGCCCTGCATCGCTGGATCCGCATGGCCCAGAAGCGCGTCGAGTTTCAGGGATTGCCGGCGCGCATCTGCTGGCTCGGCTACGGCGAGCGCGACAAGGCAGGGCTGCTCTTCAACGAGCTCGTACGAACCGGCAAGGTCTCCGCGCCGATCGTCATCGGACGCGATCACCTCGACGCCGGCTCCGTCGCCTCGCCGAATCGCGAGACCGAGGGGATGAAGGATGGGTCGGATGCCATCGCCGACTGGCCGATCCTCAACGCGTTGCTCAACACCGCCGCCGGCGCGACCTGGGTCTCGTTCCACCACGGTGGCGGCGTCGGCATCGGCTACTCCCTCCACGCGGGCATGGTGGTCGTCGCCGACGGTACCGACGCCGCGGCCGAGAGGCTGCAGCGGGTGCTGACCACCGATCCAGGTACGGGCGTCATGCGTCACGCGGATGCGGGGTATGAGATTGCGATCGAGGCGGCGAAGACGCGCGGGGTGGATATTCCGATGATGTGAAAAGCAACTGACCACAGAAGTCACTGCCGCTGCTTCATGAGCGCCGATTCAGCGATCGCTGAGCTGATCGGCCAGGAGATCTGCGAGGTATGAAGCCAATTCGTCTACGTTGAACTGGCCGTCTTCCCAGTGGCGATCTGCAGCCCGCAACGCGGCATAGTACGGCTGACGGTTCTCTCGGATACGTTCAGGCACGATCTTCTTGCCGGGTAGCAAACTGCCCTGCCTGAGACATATCAACAAATAGCAGGCTGCTCGTGCTGTTCGGCCGTTGCCCTCGATGAACGGATGAATCCAGTTGAGTCGCCAGAGCGCATATGCCGGCAGAATCGTCGGATGGTCATCGATCATCCATGTTTCGTGAATCACTGAAAAGAACTGGTCGACCAGGTCGGGCACCTTGTTGAAATGCGGCGGTATGTGTTCGCCCACATAAATCGGTTGTTCCCGGAATCGTCCACCGAATTGCGCGATGTTCGACACAACGGCCGCGTTCAAGGACCACAACATGTACTTGTCGAACGCCTCGACCCCTTTGCTCAAAGCGATCTCAATGCAATTCCCTAGCAGGTCATATTGACGGAGCAGGTTCTGCTGTTGGACGCGAGCGAAAAGTACCGGATCGTCGGCCTCTCTGACGGACATCGTGTGCAGGTACTACTTAAGCCGATAATTTTGCGCGGCCCACCGGACGGACTCCTTCGTGATCAAGTCAGACGGTGGTGCATTGCCGTACGCGAAACTGATCCGCTGCTCACGGAACTCGTCCTCTGATACAACCTTGCCGCGAGCCTCGCGCAGCAACGCCTCGAGCTCGGGAGTGACGGTGAGGCTTGACTGAAACTGCTTTCGTGGGGCCATAACTTTTCTCCTGCCGGTTATCCTCATCGGAGGGTGTCAGTACAGGTGCACCCGCAGAGTCACACCACGCATGCAAGATGTCAAGCGCGGCGCACCAAGCTGCGGTGTCCGTGAGGAACGACTCGACGCACTCCGGCCGGTCCTCCACCGACTGTAGATCGCTCGAACTGGCGATGAAAGCGGATTCACCGCTGAGACACCGAGAGCACAGAGAAAAGCCTCTGTGCCCCCTGCGTCTCTGTGGCTCGAAGAAGTTACTGCCGCTGCTTCATACGAGCTTCGCGCTCTTCCTGGATCTTCTTCCACTGCGCCTTCTGATCGTCGGTGAAGGTGGCGGCGATCTTCTCTTCGTGGGCGGTGCGCAGCTTCGTCATCTCCGGCCGCAGCGCGTCGACCTTCGGCTGAAGGGCCTGGACCTTGGCGGTGTCGTTGGCCTGGCGCGCTTCGCGGTACTCCGTCATCGTCTTCTGGAATGACTCGAGGAATTCGGCGTGCTCCTTCTGGAACTTCGCGTCGAGCTCGTCGATCTGCTTCTTCTGCACATCGGTCAGGTTGAGTTGCTGGCCGTAGCGTTCGGTGAACGTCTGGTTCTGCCTTCCCTGGCCCATCGCCGCGAAGGTGAAGACGAAGCAGACGGCAACTGCCAGGCACAACAGTCGGTTCTTGTTCATGCGTTAGGTTCTCCTTCGTACTGATACGCATGAAACGGCGACGTGTTGAATCTACCGCCGCCCGGTTACCAGCTCATCCGCGCCGCTCATCCGGATCTTGATCAGTTTGTCCACCGGCACCGCCTTGTATCCGCTCGCTTCCATCTTGCGGATGAAGTCGGGGGTCACGCCGAAGATGCGCATCTCGGTAAGCTGATGCGGGGTCAAGTTGGTGTAGCCCATGGCGCGCAGCTCTTCGATCGATTTCGGCGTCACGCCCTGGATGCCGAACTCGCTCAGCTCGCGCGGCGAGAGCGAATAGCCGAGCTTTTTGTAGGCGTCGATCTTTGCCGTGGTGATGCCTCCGATGCGAAGCTGCTCCGCTTCGTGGAGCGTGAGACTCGTCAGCCCCTCCGCACGCAGCTCACGCACGTAAGCGGGCGTCACGCCGAGGATGGCCAGATTGGCCAGCTTGCTGGCGGAGACGTCGGTGTAACCGAGCTCGCGCATCCCGTTCACGAATGCCGCGTTCACGTTGCCGACGCGGAAGTTCACCATTGGGAGCAATACGGTCTACCGGAACGGGGTTATCGTATGTCCGCACTTTTGGAGGTGTCGTCATCAGCGAATCGGTCCAGCATCAGAAAAAAGACTGGGTGAACATCGCGTTCCTCTCTCTCACGCCTGTGGTCGGCATCTTCGGAACCGCCGCCTGGACGTGGACTCACGGCTTCCACCTCTGGATGCCGATCCTGTTGGTGGTCATGTACGCCCTGGTCGGATTCTCGATCTGCGCCGGCTACCACCGCTTCTTCTCCCACAAGACCTACGAAGCGTCGCCGATCGTGCAGGCGCTTTTCGCTTTCTTCGGCGCCATGGCGGCGGAGAACTCGATCCTCTGGTGGTCATCGAGCCACCGCGTCCATCACAAGCATGTCGACAAGGACTGGGACCCGTACAACATCAAGCGCGGGTTCTGGTGGGCGCACATGTTCTGGATCTTTACGAAAAACACTCAGTTCGACGATACCTTCTCGAACTCGCCCGATCTGCTGAAGAACCCGATCGTGATGTGGCAGAACAAGTGGCACAAGGTGATCCTGATCGTGGCCGGCTTCGGCATCCCGACGCTGATCGGCGCCGCGTTCGGCAATCCGATCGCCGGCCTGCTGTGGGGCGGGTTCCTGCGCATCGTGGTCATCCATCACACGACCTTCTTCGTCAACTCGCTGGCGCACACGCTCGGCAAGCCGCTGTTCAACGCCGAGGTTTCCGCGCGCGACAACTGGCTGGTGGCTATGCTGACGCTCGGCGAGGGCTACCACAGCTTTCACCACCGCTTCCCCACCGACTTCCGCAACGGCATCCGCTGGTACCAGTGGGATCCTTCTAAGTGGCTGATCAGGGCCTTCAAGTCCGTCGGTCTGGCCTCCGACCTCCGCACGGCGCCGCTGCCGCAGATCGAACAGGCGCGCATGCAGGCAGCGCTGAAAACCGTCAAGACGCAGATCGAGTCGACCCCCGGCTCGATGGGCGACGAGATCCGCCGCCGCGCGCACGTGGCCATGGAGCATCTCGAGACGGCGCTGAAGCTCTGGCGGCAGCACGTCGAGGAGAAGGCCGAGGGCGTCTCGAAGTCGTGGCGTGAAACCCGCCGCCGTTCCCGCCAGCACGTGCAGCAGTCACGCCGCCAGTGGAAGTGGGTGGTGAGAACGCTGCGCCGGGTGCCGGAAGCCGCGTAGTCTGCGGCTTCGCCGCGTTGTCTGCGCTGGCGCGCGTTGTCGGTTGTCTGCGGCGCGGCCGCGTGGCCGCATGACGAAGGACTACGCATTTACCTCGCGGGTGGGCGTAGCCACCCGCGATCGGACTACAAGTGCAAACCTGAGCGCTGGCGTCTCGCCGCCCGCCCGCCAGGACCCCCCACACATTCGTTCGTAACCTCAGCGGCGAGACGCCGCCGAGCCAGCCGGCGAGACGCCAGCGCTCCGATTCGACCACGCGGCGGCGCCGCAGACAACCGACAACGCGGCGAAGCCGCAGACAACGCGCGCCAGCGCAGTTAAGTAGGTAGAATCGCGGGCAAGTCCCCTCTCATCAATGACTGCCATGCGCGAACAGCTCGGGCATTACAAAATCCTGGCGCCGCTCGGGGCGGGGGGGATGGGCGAGGTTTACGTCGCGCACGATCCGTCCCTCGGACGCAAGGTGGCGATCAAGCTGTTGCCCGTCCGCCTCTCCGGCGACCGGGAGACGCTGGCACGGTTCACCCGCGAAGCACGCTCGGCTTCGGCGCTCAATCATCCGAACATCGTCACGATCCACGAGGTCGGCATGGACCAGGGCTCCGGGTCGCCCTTCATCGTGATGGAGTTCATCGACGGCCGCGACCTGCGCAGCCTCATCAGCAACGGACCGCTGACGAACCGCAAGACCCTCGACATCGCCGCGCAGATCGCTGATGGTCTGGCCGCCGCGCACGAGCAGGGCATCATCCATCGCGATCTCAAGCCGGAGAACGTGATGATCACGAAGGACGGCTACGTCAAGATCCTCGACTTCGGTCTTGCCAAGATCATCCGTCCCGCCGGAGACGACGACGACACGGCCCAGCTCGACCTCCCCGGGACGAACCCCGGCACGATCCTGGGCACGGTCGGCTACATGTCGCCGGAGCAGGCTACCGGCAAGCCGCTCGACTTCCGCTCCGACCAGTTCGCGCTCGGGGCGATCCTCTACGAACTGGCCACGGGCAAACCGGCATTCGAGGCCGGCAACGCCATCGACACGCTCTCGGCGATCCTCCACGAAGAGGTGCAGTCGATCTCCCGCTTTAACGTGCAGGCACCGGAGCCCTTCTGCTGGATCGTGGAGCGGCTGTTGTCGAAGAACGTTGAGGAGCGCTACTCCTCGACGCGCGATCTTGCCCGCGACCTCCGCAATATCCGCGACCGCTTCGCCACGATGACGCAGTCGGAGGAAATCCCGCGTCCGCCGAAGATCTCGCGGCAGAAGTTCACGATCGCGGCAATCGTCGCGGGGGCGTTGCTCTTCGCGGGCGGGATCGTCTTCGTGGCCCGGCAAGGCATGTCTACCGCACCTGCTGCTTCTGCTACCTCAACCTCCAAGAAGTATCTGGCTGTGATGCCGTTCAAGGATCTGACCGGTGAACCGAACGGCCAGCTCGTCGTCGATGGTCTTGCGGAGACTCTCTCCGCCCGGCTGGCGCACTTCGCATCGGTGCAGGTGATGCGCCCGACTACTCCGGACGCGGTCGCGAATGCGAACCCGCAACAGGTCGGCCGCGACCTCGGAGCCAACATTGTTCTGACCGGCTCGATGCAGCGCGCCGGCGACCGCCTCCGCGTTGCCTACGAGGTCATCGACTTGGCGCAGGGAACGTCCCGCCCCGGCGAGCTGATCGAAGGGTCCGTCTCGGACCTTTTCATCATCCAGGACAAGCTCGCCGACAGCATCGCCGCATCGCTACAGCTTGGCGCGCCCACCTTCCGGCCCGCCGCGCCCGACAGCAGCGTCTCGCAGACCCGCTACCTCGAAGCCCTCGGCCACCTCCGCCGCTACGACAGCGAAGCATCCGTCGACAGCGCCATCCACATCCTCGAGGAACTGGCCGCGCAAAGCTCTTCGGCGTCCGTGCAGGCGGCGTTGGGGCAGGCGTATCTGGCCAAATTCGAGTTGACGCATGACGCGAAATGGGCGACTCCGGCCGCAGCGGCGTGCGAGAGGGCCATCTCCGCTGATCCACAAAATCCAAACGTCCACATCACTCTTGGCGAACTGCGGAGGTTTACCGGCCGTCTCGATGACGCTCTCAAGGAGTACCGAGTTGCACTAGCTCAACAGCCGAACAACGCAGATGCGATCCTCGGTCTTGCGGAGACCTACAAGGCCGACGGCAAGCTCCCTGAAGCAGAGGCCGCGTACAGGAAATCCATCGAACTGCAGCCAAACTACTGGGCTGGCTACAACAAGCTGGGCGCCTTCTACGCCGGCCACGGACGCTTGCCGGAAAGCGCCACGATGTTCCAGAAGGTCCTCACTCTCGTTCCAGACAACCTGCGGAGCTACAACAATCTCGGCGGCGTTTATGAGCAGATGGGCCGCTACGATGACGCGATTGCCGTTTTTTCCAGCAGCATCGCCAAAAAGCCGACCGATCAGGCGTACTCCAACCTGGGCACCTGCTACTACTTCCTGGGCAAGTACAGCGACGCGGCAGCAGCGTATCAACGGGCGATCGCCCTCACTCCGTCGAAGTACATTTACTGGGCAAACCTCGGTGACGCCTTTCGGTGGGTGCCGTCGCAGGAAGCGCAGTCGGCCCATGCCTACGATGAAGCGATTTCGCTCTGCCGCCGTGAGCTGCATCTGAATCCCGGCGATGCGGCGACGCGTGCGCGCCTCGCGGAATGCCTCGCAAAGAGGGGCGATGCTACCAACGCGAAGAAAGAAATCGAGCAGGCGTTAGCTGCCGATCCAACAAACAGCCGAATCATGTACAAAGCCGCGGTCGTGGCGAACGTAGGTGGCGATGATTCCGAAGCGGTTCGGTGGCTGACAAAAGCGATCGATCGAGGGTATGACCGGAGCGAGATCCAGCGAGATCCCGAGCTCGCCGTGTTGCGCAATTCTGACCGCTACAAACGCGCCTTCGCGGCGCGCGTACAATGACAAGGGTTAACGACGAACAAGAGAGGGTTCTATGGCAGACATTCGTGTGACGTTGAAGGATGGCAATATCTCTGTAGATTCATACAAAGTGCAGGCTTCTGTCTCGGGCGGTCACAAAGTTACATGGAAGAGCCGCGACGCCGAGTTTCACATCGAGTTCAAGCCGGGATCGGACTGGCCCAATCCGGCCACGAGCAAAGATGGGGATGTCTGGAAGGCAGAAGCCGGCCCCTTCAGACAACACGGCCGTACCCTGAGCTACGCGGTCAAAGCGGCAGGGCACAAGACCCTCGATCCCGATATCGAGATACTCCCCTGAAAAACAGCGAACTAGCGTAGAGGGCCACCTCGGTGGCCCTCTTTAGCGACGCGACCGCCTACCTGCCGAGCTTGTCGCCGGCGTCCTTCATCGCCTCGCCCACCTTGCGGCGAGCTTTGCCGAAGCCTGCCTCGATCTTGCCGCTGGCGCGCTGATCAGCACCCTTCTCTTCCAGAACCGGATCGCCCGTTGCGCGGCCCACGTTTTCCTTCACGGTACCGCTCGCCTCGTCGATCTTTCCTTTGACTTCGTCGCGATTCACTCTCATGTGTCGATCTCCTTTACGATTGGAATCACTCAAGAAGCCTGCCATCGCGAGCACAGAGTTGCGTGCTATCATTTGCCATCGACTGACAGTTCTGCGGGAGGGCGTGATGGGGGATATCAAGCTTTTTCAGGTCTGCTATGAAGGCGAGCTGACAGTCAGGGTTTCAGACGCCATGCGGCGTCTCGGCGCCGAGGCCAACTTCGATCAGAGTTGGAACGTCTGGGTGCCCGAGGGAGGCCACGCCGAGCTCCTCGTCAGGTATCTGAGGATCGAAGTCGGCGATGATGCCCGCGTCCTGGTCGGCTGCTCTCAGTTCACGAGCACGCGCGATTTCCTCCTCGTCAGGCACAGCCTCACGCCCGGTTCCGATTACAGCGAATTGCACGACGCCATCGCCCGCCTCGGCGTCGTCGTCGAGCTTCCGTTCGAATCGACCTTCGTCGTTCAGTCGGACGATCGCACCGACGTCCACACCCTCGGTCTGGCCCTCGGCGAGCTCTGTCCTGACGACGCGCTGTTCGTCACCGGCATCAGCCACGACTGGGCGTACTGCGACGGCACCACCAGCCGCATGTACGTTGCCGAGCAGGAACCGAAGAGTCTCCAGTTCCGCAGCTTCTAGCCGGCATTTCTCACACTCTCACGGGAATCGTCGGCAGCCTGTACCTCGTCGAGACCCTTCTCCCCCAGCGCTTTTCAGCTGGGGGAGAAGGTGCCGACAGGCGGATGAGGGGGCGCTTCACGAGTGCGTCAGTTGCGCACGACTCGTGCTCTTGGGCTGTCTCGATGCCGTGTTGCAAGATCGTTCCTGTCGCGTATACGCCCCCCTCATCCGCCTTCGGCACCTTCTCCCCCCGCAAAAAAACCGCGGGGGGAGAAGGACTCTCGACAAAGGGAGTGGCAAGGCTTTCGGGGGAACAATTCAAGTGAGCGTGTTGCCCAAGGCTCGGCCACCATCTCCGCTTTATCGGTTCTGCTGCGCAAGCTTCTAGCTAGAACCTCTTTCGGTATCATGTCGGTCCGCTCACCACGGACCTGCGAATGTCAGTTACCGAAGATCGCCCCCGGCCCGACCTGTCGGCTCTGCGCATTGACAGAGAGGAACACGACGCCAGACGTGTACCCTGGGGAACGATCGCGGGCTGGATCATCACCCTTGCCGTCGTCATCGCGGCCGCAATCGCAGTCTACAAGGTGTGGATCGTGCCCCGCCGCGCGCCGCTCGTCGAAACGCTCGTGGTCAAGCCGTCAGTCAACGTCACCAATCCCCCATTACTCACCGCCACCGGCTACCTCGTGGCCGACCGTCAATCGAAAATCACACCGAAAATATCCGGCAAAGTCGTTCGCCTGAACTTCGACGTCGGCGACAAAGTAACCAGCGGTCAGGTGCTGGCCATCCTCGAGAGCACGAACCTACAGGCGCAGCTCGACGAGACGAACGCCGCCCTTCAGCAAGCAGACCGCGAGTGGAAAAGGCAGGCGGCGCTCTGGAAGGATGGCGTCACCACGCGCTCCCAACTCGACGGCGCTGAGGCGCAGCTCAAAGGGGCGAGGGCGCGAGTCGATCAGATCCGCATCAACATGCAGGACATGGTCGTCCGCGCGCCGTTCGACGGGACCATCGCCACCAAGAACACGGAAGTGGGCGAAGTGATCTCCTCGGTGATGATGACCCAGGCCGGCGGTACGTTGCCGGCCGGCGCGATCTGCACGCTGGTCGATCTGAAGACGCTCGAGGTCGTCGCCGACGTCAACGAGTCGAGCATCGGGCAGTTGCACGAAGGGCAGGCCGCGGAGGTCAGCGTCGACGCCTTTCCGAACCAGAAGTGGAAAGGCGTGCTGCGGCAGATCATCCCCACGGCCGATCGCGCCAAGGCAACGGTGCAGGTGAAGGTGAAGATCGTCGACCCCGGCGACCGGCTTCTGCCGGAGATGAGCTCCAGCGTCTCGTTCCTGCAGAGCGAGCGCACCGACGCCGAGATGCACGAGCCGGCGAAGATCTGGATTCCGGCATCTGCCATCTCCGGCGAAAACGTGGCCATCGCAGGCGCCGACAAGCACGTCACGCTTCGGCACGTCACCACCGGTGCCGTGCGGGAGAAACGGATCGAGATCACGAGCGGCGTCAATGCCGGCGACCGTGTCGTCACCTCGGGCGTCGACACACTCGAAAACGGACAGTTGATTCGGTTTGAGTAGTTAACGGAGGAGCGATGGCTACACTCGTCGAGATCGATAACGTACGGAAAGTCTACAAACGCGATGCGTTCGAAGTGCCGGTGCTCAACGGCGTGACCGTCGATGTGCCGCGCGGCGATTTCCTGGCGCTGATGGGACCGTCCGGCTCCGGCAAAACGACGTTGCTCAACCTCATCGCCGGCATCGACCGGCCGACCGCCGGGCGCATCTCCGTCGACGGCAAGGAGATTTCGCGCTTCTCCGAAACGCAGCTGGCCAGCTGGCGCTCGCGCCACGTCGGCTTCATTTTTCAGATGTACAACCTCATCCCCGTGCTGAACGCCTTCGAGAACGTCGAACTGCCGCTGCTGCTGACGAAGCTCTCGAAGAAGGAGCGCCGCGAGCACGTGCAGGCAGCCCTCGGCATCGTCGGCCTCGGCGACCGTTCCTTACACTATCCGCGGCAGCTCTCCGGCGGTCAGGAGCAGCGTGTCGCTATCGCCCGCGCCATCGTCACCGATCCGACGCTTCTCGTCGCCGACGAGCCGACGGGCGATCTCGATGCGAAGAACGCGGAAGAGACGCTCGATCTCCTCCAGCGCCTCAACGCCGACTTCCAGAAGACGATCGTCATGGTCACGCACGATCCGAAGGCAGCGCTGCACGCCAAGCGGACACTGCACCTCGAGAAAGGATTGCTCGTGGAAGGAGCGGCGAACACATGAAATTCGCGAAACTGATCCGCCGCAATCTCTTCCGCAACAAGCTGCGGGCCATCCTGACGATGCTGTTGCTGGCCGTCATCTTCTTCTTCGTGGCCACGCTGCTGGCCATCCTGCAGAACTTCGAGGAATTCTCGAACGCCGGCGCCGGCTCGAACCGCATCGTCGTCCAGTCGGCGATCTCGCTGGCTACACTGCTTCCATACTCGCACGAGCAGAAAATCCGTCAGCTTCCGGGTGTGGTCGAAACGGCCAAGCTTCAATGGATCGGCGCGTATTACAAAGAGAAGTCGAACTTCTTCGCCAACTTCGCGATCGACGGCGAAAAGATGCCGGTGGTCTGGGACGACTACAAGGTCGACCCGAAACAACGAGCTGACTTTCTGGCGGATCGCCGCGGCGCCCTCGTGGCCGAGGCGCTGATGAAACGGTTCGGCTGGAAGATCGGGGACCGCATCACCCTCAAGCGGCAGATCTTCCCGTTCGATCCGGAGCTGACGATCCGGGCCACGTTTGTCCACCCCGTCGACACCGGATCGCTCTTCTTCCCGATGGAGTACTTCGAGCATGCCAACGGCGACCGCAGCGAAGTCGGCACGATCTGGGTCAAGGTGAAGGACCCGAAGCAGATGGCCGCGCTCAGCCAGCAGATCGACGCCATGTTCAAGAACAGCGACTATCCGACAGAGACCTTCACCGAGAAAGAGTTCCAGCAGAACTTCATGTCGATGATGGGGAATGTGAAGCTGCTGTTTACCGCGGTTTCGTCATGTGCGGTTTTCATGGTGATCCTGCTGGCGGCGATCACCATGTCGATGTCGGCGCGCGAGCGCGTCACGGAGATCGCCGTGCTGAAAGCGATCGGTTTCGAGCAGCGGCTCATTCTGGCCCTCATGCTGACGGAGTTCGTCCTCCTGACGGTCATCGGCGGCGCCGCGGGCAGCTTCGGCGCGCACTACATCTACCTGGTCGTCGATATGGGAAAAGTGACGATGGGCTTCCTGCAGAACTTCGGCGTTCATGCGAAGACGCTGGCCATCTGCGTCGCCACCTCCGCGGGTGTCGGTCTTCTCGCCGGCGGCCTGCCAGCACTGCGCGCTTCCAATCTGCGCGTGGTTGACGGTCTGCGGAGGGTGGTCTGATGATCCCGCTCAAGTACAACATCGGCAACCTGACCGCGCGCCGTGTCTCGACTCTGATGACGATCCTCGGTATCGGCGTCGTCATCGCCGTGATGATCTCGATGATGGCGCTGCAGAATGGCGTCCACTCCGCGGTGGTCTCTTCCGGCTCGAAAGACAATCTGATGGTGATGCGCGAGGGGGCCGCCGCCGAGCTCTCCAGCTGGGTGACCAAAGACGCCTTCCGCATCATCCGCGCCATGCCCGGCATCGCCAAAGACAACAACGGTTCGCCGATGATCTCGGGCGAGCTGGTCATCATCTTCAAGATCCCGAAGAAAGACGATCCGAAAGGGTCGAACGTCCTCGTGCGTGGCGTCACGCCGATGGCGTTCACCATGCGGCCGTACGTGCAGTTGATCGAGGGCCGGATGTTCCGACCCGGCCTGAACGAGGTGATCGTGGCGCGGCGCATCCGCGACCGGTTCGTCAACGCGGGCCTCGGCGACACCTTTCAGTTCGGCTCGCAGAAGTACAACGTGGTCGGGGTATTCGACGCGAAGGGAACCGCCTTCGACTCGGAGATGTGGTGCGACGCCGATTTCCTGGGCCAGGCGCGTAAACGTGAAGCCTACTCGTCGGTGATCGTCCGCCCGGTCGACCGAAGCGCCTTCGAGTCGATCGAGGCCGGCATCAAGAACGACAACCGGCTCAAGCTCGACGTGAAGAGCGAGTACAAGTACTACGACGACCAGACAAGCGGTCTGGCCGGTATCGTGATCCTGGTGGCGATCGTGACGTTCTTCATGACCATCGGCGCAATTCTCGGGACGATGAACACGATGTTCTCCGCCATCGCCTCACGCGGCCGCGAGCTGGCCACGATGCGCGCCCTCGGCTTCAAACGACGGACGATCCTGTTGTCAGTCATCATCGAGAGCGCGTTCATCTCGCTTCTCGGTGGCATCGCCGGTCTGCTGCTGGCTCTGCCGGTCAATGCCATCTCGACCGGTACGACGAATTTCGAGACGTTCTCGGAGGTGGCCTTCAACTTCCGCGTCGATGCGCGCGTGGCCATCACCGGCATCGTCATCGCCCTGATCGCCGGCATCATCGGCGGCGCACTCCCGGCCCTCTCCGCGGCACGGATGCCGATCACGAAGGCTCTGAGGGAGATATGAAATGAAACCGGGAGTCGGGGGTCGGGAGTCGGAGTTAGCTCACAACCACTCCGACTCCCGACTCCCGACCCCCGACTCCCGGTCGTTCCGAACCCCTCGCCCCGTTTCTTCGTATACGCTCAGCAGCGCTTACCATGCTGCCAGTCCAACAAAGACCCGAGCCACCGCGGACGCGACGAGGATCGCGCCTGTTCGCCGTGTGGGTGGCCGCGCTCGCGGTCATCATCGTCGACGAGGTTCTGACGCGTCTTCTCAGGCCGCTTCATGTTCCCGGCCTCGGCCTCTTTACCTTCACCACCTTCCTGGCGTCGCTCGTTCTCATCGCCCTGACGCTCTATGGCTTCGCGGTCTTCGTCCGCTGGACACTGCGGAAGTTGTTCTGGCGGGTTGGGCGGCGGCTTTTCCTCAGTTACGTGCTCATCGGCATGTTGCCATTCTTTCTCTTCGCCATCCTGTTGCTGACGATCGGCTACATGATCTGCGGGGTGATGACGCACGCCGCTTTGCGCGGCGAGCGCCAGGCGGCTCTCGGACAACTCGAGAGCGCGGCATTCGAGTATTCGCTCACCGGCAAACGGCCGGCCGGCGTTACGAAGAGCCTGGAGATCTACGACACCAACGTCGCATCGGGCGCCAAGCTGCCGGCGTGGCTGAAATCGACGACCTTCAGTGGCATGGTGGAGCGCGGCCATCAGCCGCTGCTCGTCGCCTCCCGCCAGAGTGCTCCGGCACGAACCATCGTGTTCATCGAGCCGCTCGACCCCGAATGGGTCGAGCAACTGCAGGACAAGTCAGGGATGACCGTCCTGATGGCCCGCGAGAACACCAGCAAGCTTCGGAAGGGAAGCATTCGCGTAGAGAAAGGCGGTCACTCATTCGACCTCAACGATAACGATAGCGGCGCGGTGACTGACCTCATACTCCACTCGATCGGCACCAAAGTCATCTGGGCCGACGTGACCGCGCTGACCGACTGGGACAGCGGCGCGACCATCGATGGGCGCCACGAGCTTTTCACCCTCATCATCAATCCGTTCCAGAACCTCTTCCACTTCTACTTCGGCGCGCAGGCCGACAGCTATGTCAGCGCCCTCCTTCAGTTCACGGCGGGCCTTGTCATCCTGCTTCTTGTCTTCTACGCGATGGCCGTGCTCTTCGCGGCGGTGCTGATCTTCTCCATCACGCGGGCCGTGAACCGGATCGAGAAAGGGACGAAAGCGGTCGAGCGCGGCGACTTCACCTATCGCATCGCCATGAAACCGCAGAACCAGCTCGGCGAGATGGCCCAATCGTTCGACCGGATGACCGAGTCGATCGCCACGCTGCTGGTGAACGTCGCCGAAAACGAGCGTCTTCAGAGCGAGATCGAGATCGCCGCCTCGATCCAGCGGAACCTTCTGCCGAAAGAAGGGCCGCAGTTCCGCGGCGTGTCGTTCTCGGCGCACTTCGAGCCGACGGCATCGATCGGCGGTGACTACTACGACGTTTTCAACATCGACAAGACCCGCCTGGCCGTAGCCATCGGCGACGTCTCGGGTCACGGCCTTTCCACCGGTCTGGTCATGGCCATGGTCAAAGCAGCCATCACGACGCTGGTCGAGGAGGGAGCGGAGGAGACGTCACTCTTCCACCGCCTCAACGATCTCGTCTACCGCTCGACGGAACGCCGTGCGTTCATGACCCTGGCCTTTACGATTTTCGATCTGGAGAAGGGCACGATCCGCCACACGAACGCTGGACATCTCTACCCGTACCTGCTGCGCGAAGGTCAGAAGCCGCGCGGTATCGAGGTCCCCTCCCTCCCCCTCGGCGTTCGCAGCACGATCAGCACCCACACCGCCGAGGTCGATCTGCAGGAAGGCGACGCCATCGTTTATCTTTCGGATGGAATCGTCGAGGCGCAGGACGAGCACGGTGAACCGTTCGGCTTCGACCAGCTCGAAGCCCTGCTGTCGCGGTCCGTCGATCGCTCCCCGAGCACGATCCGCGATCAGATCCTCGAAGCCGTGGCCCGCCACTGCGGCGCCCGCCCCGCCGACGACGACCGCACGGTGATGATCCTCAGGTTCGACAACTTCCACCACGGCTACAACCAGAACGCTGTGCCGGTGCTCGAGGAAGCGACGGTGTAGCGCCAGCAAACGTAGGCCGGCCTCTCCAGTCCGACCACTCCTGAGAAACGCAGGATGCAACAAACGGCCGCGCGAGAACCGGTCGGACTGGAGAGTCCGACCTACGTTTCGGCCGTTCGCCGGATCAGTATCACCGAGTACCCGACTCCGCCAGCTTGCCAGCCGCCGGCGCCGGCGTCATCGCGGCGCGGACATGTTTCGCGATCCGGTTGATGTAGTTGATCGTCTCGCGGAACGGAGGCACTCCGTTGTACTTCCAGACGTTCCCTTCGCCGGCGTTGTACGCGGCGACGGCGAGGTCGGCGTTACCGTTGAAGGTCTGGAGCAGCCAGCGCAGGTAACGCACGCCGCCGTAGATATTGGCAACCGGATCGTAGGAGTCGGTGACGCCGAAGCGTTCCGCGGTGGAGGGCATCAACTGCATGAGGCCGCGCGCCCCTTTGTCCGATACCTCGCGGGCATTGAAGTCGGACTCCGCCTTGATCACCGCGGAGACCAGGGCCGCATCGACGTCGAACTTCTTCGCCGCTTCGACGATCAGATTGTTGAACTTCGACTTGAAGATCGGGCCACGCTTCTCGTCGTAGCGCCAGGAGCGCGTCGGGAAGATCCCGCCGTCCTTCTCGATCGCCTTCTTCACCTCTTCGACGATCGCGGGCGGGACGACCTCGTCATCGATAACACGATCGATTCGGGTGAGAGGGACCGTGATCGCCCCGCCGCTTTTCAGCGTTAGTTGCATGTCGCTCTCGCCGATAACCTTGAACGCGCTGATCTTCATGGCTCGCCCGTCGACGAACAGGGCGATGCTCGCACCGGCCGGGGAGGCGAGCGCGACAAGAGCGATGAATGGAAGAAGCCGCTTGATCATTGGACGCATCGTCGTGAACGGGGCAGGGTCGCTCAAACTTCCATGCTGCGCGAAGACGCAGCATCTCCGGTGATACCGGCAGGAACAACATCTCTTTTGACGCACACGCGTCGCGCATGGTTTCCAACTCGCGGCGCCACCGGAGATCCTGCCGTCTCCGCGGCAGGATGAACTTCCTCTACGCCCGCGGGTGAAATTGATCGTACATCTTCTGCAGACGTGCCCGGGATACATGCGTATAGATCTGCGTCGTCGAGATATCCGAGTGCCCGAGCATCATCTGGACGCTGCGGAGGTCGGCGCCGTTTTCGAGGAGATGCGTGGCGAAGGAGTGGCGCAGCACATGGGGCGAGATGTGTCCGGCGATTCCGGCCTGGCGCGCGTATTTGGTGATCTTCATCCAGAAGGCCTGACGCGACATCGGCCTCCCGCGGCTGGATAGGAAGAGATAAGGATCAGCGTGTTTGTCGAACCGCGGCCGGCCGCGCTCGACGTAGACGATGATGGCATCGCGCGCGCTGTCGCCGAACGGCACGATCCGCTCTTTCGATCCCTTCCCGATCGTGCGCAGAAATCCGGCATCCATCACCAGATCGTCGATCTTGACGTGGATGAGCTCCGAGACCCGCAGCCCGGTCGCGTAGAGCAATTCCAGCATGGCCCCATCGCGCAGGCCCTCAGGCGTCGTACGGTCGGGAGCGCGCAGGAGCGCATCCACTTCCTCGGGCTGCATCGACTTCGGCAGCGTCGTCCACAGCTTCGGGTTCTCGAGGTTCTCGGTCGGATCGTGTTTCAGATGCCGTTCCGCAACGAGAAACCGGAACATCCCACGAATCGCCGCCAGCGCGCGCGCGACCGAGCGCGCGGAGATTCCGGCCGAGCGAAGGGCCTGGAAGTAGCGGACGATGTCAATGCGCTGGACGGCGTCGAGCTCTCTCTTCTGATCGCCGAGCCAGTGCCCGAAATGGCGGAGGTCGGTCTGGTACGCGGACAGTGAATTCTTCGCCAGTCCTTTCTCGACCGCAAGGTAGTCGAGAAACATCGGCAGCCAGGTCAGAAAGTACGGGCCCGATTCCTTCTTCTCGGGATCATTTGCGCGTGGGCTTTTACGCATTGGCAGCTTCATGCGCCACCGCGTCCGCCATGTACGAGCTGCGCACAAATGGACCGGCGAAGACGGCGCGGAAGCCGATCTCTTCGCCGATGGCGCGGTATTCGTCGAAGACGCCGGGAGCGATGTATGCAACGACGTCGAGCTTCTCGCGTTTCGGCTGAAGGTACTGTCCGATGGTGACAATCTCGACGTGCGATTCGAACAGACGCCGCAGCACGTCGATGACTTCGTCGCGCCGCTCGCCGAGGCCGAGCATCAGGCCGGACTTCGTGATGATGGTTGGGTCGATACGCTTCGCCTCGCGGAGCACCGCCAGCGAGCGCTCGAAACGGGAGCCGGGGCGGACGAAATCGTAGAGTCGAGGCACCGTCTCGACGTTGTGGTTGAAATAGTCAGGCCGCGCTTCGACGACGGTGCGCACGGAGTTGAAGTTCCCGCGAAAATCGGAGGTCAGCACCTCGACGGCGGCATCCGGCAGCGCGTCGCGCAAGGCTTCGATCGTCCGCGCGAATTGCCGTGCGCCGCCGTCGTCGAGGTCGTCGCGCGTGACGCAGGTAACGACGACGTGCCGCAATCCCATCTTCTTCGCCGCCTCGGCGACAGAGCGCGGCTCGTCGGGCGACGGCGGCATGTGGGGGCGGCCGGTAGTCACGTTGCAGAAACCGCAGGAGCGCGTGCAGACGTCGCCGAGGATCATGAACGTGGCCGTGCCGCGCAAGAAACATTCGCCGCGGTTCGGACAGGCCAGCGATTCACACACCGAATGAAGCGACTTCTCGCGCAGCAGCGACTTGATCTCGTGCAGATCGCGGAGGTTGACCTTCTTCTCGCGAATCCAATCAGGGAGGCGGCCAGACATTGTTGACATCGTAACAAAAACAAACCGCCGCCCCTTTCGGAGCGGCGGTGGACTGCTGAGATACAAGGGATGGTGGTCGAGCCTAGGGCAACCAACGCTGCGGGCCGTGCCCGCTCAGTGACCGAACGACTTTTCCAGGGACCTGGCGATCAACTTCTCCGCCTCGGCCTCCGGGATGTTCTTGACGATGGCCACTTCGGAGACCAGGAGATACTTGGCCCGGTCGTACATCTTTTTCTCGCGGAACGAGAGGCTCTTCTTCTTCTGCACTTCGCTGAGGTTTTTGAGGACGTCGGCGACGTCTTCGAGACGGCCGGTCTTCATCTTCTCGAGATTCTCACGATAACGACCCTTCCAGTCGGTATGCGCTTTCTGCGTGGTCTCTTCGAGGAGGCTGAGAAGGCCTTTGATCTGCGTCTGCTTGTACAACGGCCGGAGGCCGACGCGATCGGTGTTCTTGATCGGCACCATCAGGCGCGAGTTATTCGCGAGAAGCCTGAGATGGTAGTACGTATCATCCGCACCCATGATCGGCGACTCGCCGATCTGCTCGACGATGGTCACGCCATGGTTCGGATAGACGAGCTTTTCCCCGACCTTGAAACCTAATTTCATTGACGACAAGTGGAGCTCCTTTCGGAAGACTTGCAAAACTGAGGGATCGGCATTATACGTCAGCGAGCCCCTATCGTCAATCAGCCGTGAGCGGGAATGTGAGCGCAGGAAGCTCAACGGTCGGCGCTAGACCGTCTCAACAACTCAATGAGGGTTGGCGCGAAGGCGTCGAACGAGCTGGTGAAGGCGGTCAACTCCTTGACGGCGTTCGGCTTCCGTCCCTGTGAGCAGGTCCTCGATCGCCTGTAATTCGGTCAGAGTCTCAGCATCTCCGCGGCCCGCCGTCACCTCGATCTGTGTCGCGGCAGGGATCGCGGCAATTGTTGCCGGAGCGTTTCCTATGACCCCGGCCGGCACCGTCGAGTCTGCCGGCAATCTGCTGGCGATCCGCTGGGCCATGGCCCGGATCGACGGCTTGTCGTTGTGCTCAATCGCCTTCAGGATCGCCTTCGCGCTCTCCACGGCATCGGCATATGGGCTGGACGGCTCATCGAAGAGCCGCGCCTCCACGAGGGTCAGGGTGACGTTCGCATAGCCGTCCTTGTCGGCGTGGGCATAGACGCGCGCAATAGCCTGCCTGCCGATCTCGTCGAGCTCGATCGTTTTCGACGCGCCCGGCTCGATCCAGGCATCAACCTTGACGGTCTGGAACTTCTTTTCCGACGATTTCTGGGGCAACGTCTCGATCTCGACGCGGTCGATGTAAATGTGGTGATTCTTCGACACCAGCATGCGGCGCGCCGGGACACTCACGATCAGCCGGAAGGAGAAAGCATCGCGCAACTCCAGCACCGACTCGTTGTGCTCGGGATTGACGGAGATGGTGTCTGACTTGCGATTCCCCTCCATCCGGTCATAGCTCGCGTACTGATACGTGCCATCGGCGCGCTTGCCGCGGAGCAGATCGATGTCTTCGTTGACGATCCTTTTCAACAGGTCGCCCGGGAGATCGTTCCTGCTCATCTCCGCGACGCGGTCGATGACTCTTGCATCAGTCGCAACGCGAGCCACAGGCACCTGCGCGATCGCGTTCGTGACCACGAGGAAGACGAGACCGATGGCGGCACGTTTCATTTCAAGACCTCCTGAAGCACGCTCACACCCGGCAGTCCGTCCGGCGAAAGGCCGAGGTGTTCGCAGATTGTCGCGCCGAGGTCGGCGAAGGTCGAGCGCGTGCCGAGCGGGTGCGCCTTCACCCGCGGTCCGGCCACGATCAGCGGCACGTACTCGCGGGTGTGGTCCGTGGATACATCCGTTGGATCGCAACCGTGGTCGGCGGTGATGAAGAGAAGGTCGTCTTCGCGCATGTCGCCGAGCAGGGCACCGAGCTCCTGATCGAAGACTTCGAGCGCTTTCGCATAGCCGGGTGCATCGTTGCGATGGCCGTACTTCGAATCGAAGTCGACGAGGTTGGTGAAGATGAAATCGGCGTCAGACTGGCGAATCAGGTCGATCGTCTTGCGCATGCCATCGGAGTTGTTCTCCGTGCGGATCTCCTGCGAGATACCAACGCGATCGAAGATGTCGGCGATCTTGCCGAGGCCGATGACCTGTTTCCCTGAGTTGAAGGCTCGCTCGACGACGGTCAGGCCGGTCGGCCGCACAGAAAAATCCTTCCGGTTCGCGGTCCGTTTGAAGTGCCCCTTGCCGGTTCCGATGAACGGCCGGGCGATGATGCGGCCGATGTTGTGTTCCCCGCGCATCAGCTCGCGGGCGATCGCGCAAATGCGCCACAACTCCTCGACGGGAATGATCTCCTCGTGGGCGGCGACCTGGAAGACCGAATCGGCCGAGGTGTAAACGATCGGCGATCCGGTGCGCATGTGCTCCTCGCCAAGCTCGTCGAGAATCACTGTCCCCGAGGCGGCCTTGTTGCCGAGCGTCTTGCGTCCGATACGCCGTTCGTATTCGGCGATCACGTCAGCCGGAAAGCCGTTCGGGTAGGTGCGAAAGGGGTCCTGGACGATGAGACCCATCATTTCCCAGTGGCCGGTGGTGGTGTCTTTCCCAGCGCTGACCTCCGCCATCCTGCCAAAGGCCGCACGCGGAATCTCCGTCGATGCCGGTTGCGGGAGCGTGTGCAGCAGACCGAGCCGAGAGAGAGCCGGCAGCGACGGATGCTGCGTCTCCAGCACATGCCCGAGCGTGTTCGACCCTTCGTCGCCGAAGTCTTTTGCGTCCGGCAGCTCGCCGACGCCGAGAGAATCACAGACGATGACGATGGCCCGTCTATTTGTCATAGGCGCAGATTATGGCGCAGTTGGAAGAGGTGACAGGCACTCCGCCACGGAAGTCATCTGAAGTGCCGCGGCCATGCTGCCGCTCTAGAGATGCGCCGGTGAAACATGAGGCGCAAGCGATCGGCTTAGCGTCGCTGGTTGTTTAGGTTGATGCAGTCGTGACACAGCGGGTAGCCGCCTGCGCCGAGGCGTCTCTCGTTCTCAGGGATATTGCGTCCCGACAGGCACGCGCTGTTGTTGTGATAGACCCGGTTTTGGAGCGGCTTGTTGACCTCGCTAACTGAGTAAAACTCAGTCATCTTGTATCTTCTCATCTTTTTCGTCTTCGGCTCGGAGGCGGTCCTGACGCTGGTTTTTTGAGGAGTGCCTGCCGTCACACGAATGAGCGTCCGCAGTGCTTCGTTAACCGACTCGGAGTCCGGGAAGACTTCGAGGAGATCCGGGGCGAGGATGCGCAGATTCCGGTTGCGGCCGTAATCGCGCGCGTACTTGCCGCGCACTCCACCGCGGAAGTCGTACTCCGGCAGCATGTCGTCTTCGGTTGCGGTGATCTCATTCTTCTTCATAGATCTGTCTTTCGAACCGTGTCGCCGGCCGAGCGCTGATGATGCGAACCTCTTCTTCGCGGTCGGCGTGGATCACGACGAGCAGCCGATCGCGGATGGATACACCGATAGTAGCGAACCGATCTTCATCCGTCGAATGTAACGGATCGGGACTCGTGACTTGTGACCAGTCTGAGAAGACAGACGCGGCTTCCTCAAACGAAACGCCGTGTTTCCGTTCGTTCGAGCGTGCCTTCGCGTCGTCCCATTCGAGTCCTCGCATCACACCAGATACTCGTGAATAGGCAGCCGCTCATCACAGACGATGACGATGGCGCGGTTGGTCATGCGCGCGCTTTCTTCTTAGTCTTCGGCGCGGTGGCGGTCCTGGCGCTGATCTTTTGAGGAGTGGCTGCTTTCAGACGAACGAGCGTGCGCAGCGCCTCGTTGACCGACTCGGAGTCAGGAAAGACCTTCAGAAGGTCGGGCGCGAGGATGCGCAAATTGCGGTTACGGCCGTAGTCACGCGCGAACGGATTAGGCCTTGCCTTGCTGAAATCGATTTCACGGTCCAGCGGGTCTTCTTCGTCAACTGGTGCGCTTTTCTTGTTCATAGATTTGTTGTTCGCGCCGATTCGCGCGGCGTGTGCTGATGATTCGAACGGTTTCGTCGTCTCGATAAGTGAAAGCCACGGTCAGCAGCCGGTGGAGCTCTGACGCACCGACAATGATAAAGCGATCTTCCCGTGTCGAGTGCTCCACATCGCCGTTGACCGGCGCGCCCCATTCACTGAACACGCTCGCTGCTTCTTCAAACGACACTCCGTGCTTGCGCAGGTTTGCGCCAGCCTTTGCGTCGTCCCATTCAAAGCCGGCAATCTTCACACCAAGTGCTCGTGGATCAACGGCCGCTCCTCCGGCTTCTCGTCTCCGAACGTCACGAATGACCGGTATCGCCTCGTCAGTTCATCCGCATCGCGCGGAGACTGTCCGAGCTGGATGCGCGCGATGGTCTCGCCGGCGCGGACTTCATCCCCCGTCCTGCGGTCGAACATCACGCCGGCCGCGTAGTCGATCACGTCGTCCGACTTCTTGCGGCCGGCGCCGAGGTCGACGGTGAACATGCCGGCCTGATAGGTGTCGATGAAGGTGATGAACCCAGAGCGCGTTGCCTTCACCTCGATCGTCGTCCGCGGCTGCGGCAGAAGCGAGTAATCGTCGACGATCGACGGGTTGCCGCCCTGGGCCTTGATCCACAAGCGGGCCTGATCGAGCGCGCGGCCGGAGCGGAGCGCTTCATCGAGAGCAATGCCCGCGGACGCGTCGTCGAACTTACCGGACATGGCCAGGACACGGACGGCTTGGGCGCGCGTAACTTCCTCGACGTCCGCCGGCCCGTTACCCTTCAGAACCTCGATCGTTTCGATGATCTCGTTCGCGTTCCCCGCGGCCACGCCCAGCGGGCGATCCATGTCGGTGATGAGCGCCTCGACGCGTGTGCCCGACCCGGCCGCGGCGGCGATGAGGCTCAGTGCCAGCGCCTTCGAGTCCTGGTAACGGCGCATGAAGGCGCCGCTGCCGGTCTTGACGTCGAGGATCAGGGCCGACGCGCCCATGGCCAGCTTCTTCGACATGATCGACGCCGTGATCAGCGGCAGCGACTCCACCGTCCCGGTGACGTCGCGCAGCGCGTAGATTTTCTTATCCGCCGGGGCGATCCCCTCGGTCGACGTCGAGATCACGCAGCCGGAGTCGGCGATGCTCTGATCGAACTGCTCGCGCGACAGCCGGGCGTTGAATCCGGGAATCGCTTCGAGCTTATCGAGCGTGCCGCCGGTGTGGCCGAGGCCGCGGCCGGAAAGCATGCCGATCTTGATCCCGCAGGCCGCCACCCACGGCGAGAGCACGAGCGACACCTTGTCGCCGACGCCGCCGGTGGAGTGTTTGTCGGCGATGAAGTCGTATTCGCTGCGCAGGTGCCATTCATCGCCGCTCCTCAGCATGGACTGCGTCAGCGTGGCCATCTCCTCGGCGGTCATGCCGTTGATGGCGATGGCCATGAGCAGCGCCGACATCTGGTAATCGGGGATCTCGCCGCGCGTGTAGCGCTCGATGAACAGCTCGATCTCGCGCTGCTCCAGGGGAGCGCCGCGGCGCTTCCGGTTGAGAACTTCGTAGACATTCAGTTCGGACATAGCGGGCGATTGTAGTATTCGGCGCCATGAAAGCCGTCGTGCTGCTGAGTGGAGGACTCGACTCCGCCACCGTCCTGGCGATCGCGAAAAGTGAGGGCCGCGCCTGTTATGCGCTCTCGTTCGCGTACGGACAGCGTCATGGGATCGAGCTCGACGCGGCACGGCGTGTCGCGCAAGCGATCGGTGTCGACGAGCATGTCGTCTTCCCGA
This sequence comes from Thermoanaerobaculia bacterium, assembly GCA_017883235.1. Classification (GTDB taxonomy): domain Bacteria; phylum Acidobacteriota; class Thermoanaerobaculia; order Gp7-AA8; family Gp7-AA8; genus JADGNZ01. The sequence goes on from JADGNY010000070.1 coordinate 26,205, forward strand.
TGGACCTGCGCCTTTTCGGCGGCAGCGCGCTGACTGGAGACATCGATGTTCCGAAGGACGCCGCCGACGCGCCTGGCATCCCGGTCACCTACGTCCCCGCGCGGAATACGATCTTCCTCTCGCTGGCCCTCGGCTACGCGGAGACGCGCGAGGCACGAGAGATCTGGATCGGCGTCAACGCCGTCGACTTCAGCGGCTATCCCGACTGCCGGCCGGAGTTTCTCGACGCCTTCCAGCGGGTGATCGTGACCGGCACACGCAGCGGCGTCGAGCACGGTGAGCCGCGTCTGGTCGCTCCGCTCGTGACGATGTCGAAGGCGGACATCATTCGCCGAGGGACGGCGTTGGGTGTCGATTATTCGCTGACGCACTCCTGTTACGACCCGGATGTCCGAGGCTTTGCCTGCGGGCATTGCGACTCCTGCATCCTGCGGCGGAGAGGGTTCGAGGAGGCAGGAGTCCCAGATCCAACGCGGTATGTTGAAGGATGAAGGCTGACGAGACAGCATATTGGCTCGAGCTGATTGCCGAATCGGGGATGATCGCCACCTCGCGCATTGACCCGCTGATGCGAGAAACGAATGAGCTGACTGCAATCCTCGTTACCTGCGTGCGTAAAGTAAAACAGCGTCGTAGGACTTAAGACTCATCCTTCATCCTTCTGACTTCCTTTCATGCGCGTTACCGAAATCTTTCACAGCATCCAGGGCGAATCAAGCCACGCCGGGCGCCCCTGTGTCTTCGTCCGTCTGACTGGCTGCAACCTGCGCTGCCGCTGGTGCGACTCCGAGTACACGTTCACCGGCGGGGAGCGGATGTCGATCGATGAGGTGATCGAGCGCGTCCGGAGATACGGTTGCGATCTCGTCGAGGTCACCGGCGGCGAGCCGCTGGCACAGAAAGAGGGGTTCGATTTGATCGGCCGCCTCTGCGACGAAGGTTTCGAAGTCCTGATCGAGACCTCGGGGTCGATCGACATCGAGCCGGTCGACCGCCGTGCGAAGATCATCCTCGACATCAAGTGCCCGGGCTCGCAGGAAGCGGAGAAAAACTACTGGCCGAACCTCGAAAAGCTCCGGCCGCATGACGAGATCAAGTTCGTCATCGGCGACCGCGCCGACTACGACTGGGCGCGCGGCGTGATCGAGGAGCGCAAGCTTGCCGGCCGCACGATCCTCTTTTCGCCGGTCTGGGGCGAGCTCGATCTGAAAACGCTGGCGGAGATGATGCTCGCCGACCGCGTGCCGGCCCGCCTGCAGACGCAACTGCACAAACACATCTGGGGCGCGGACGTGAAGGGAGTCTGATGAACAAACCGACGCTCGACCACATCGGCATCGCCGTGAAATCGCTCGACGCCGCGAAGATTTACGAGGCCCTCGGGCTCTCCGTCAATCACATCGAGACGGTGGCCACGCAAGGCGTTCGCACCGCCTTTCTCTCCGCCGGCGACGCCGACATCGAGCTCCTCGAGCCGTCGGGACCTGAGTCAACCGTGGCAAAGTTCATCGAGAAGCGCGGCGAAGGAATCCACCACATCTGTTTTCGCGTCGACGACATCGAGGCTCACCTCGGCAAGCTGAAAGCGCAGGGCTACCGTCTCATCAATGAGGCGCCGGTTCCGGGCGCGCACGGCTGCCGCGTGGCCTTCCTGCACCCGGCCGCCGGCAACGGCGTTCTGATCGAGCTGAGTGAAAAACAATGATCGAAGGATTCCTGCCGGCGTCGCTGATCATCGTCAATCTCGTCAATCCGAAGGAGAAGTTCTTCGGGGTGCTGATGGCCCTCTCCTCCGCCGGCGTGACCATGCGCGGCATCAATCTCGACTCGTTCGAAGACTGGATCCATCAGATCGCCCGCAACGAGGAGCCGGATCTCGATCTCATCACCATGTTCGTCCCGCTCTTCCGCGTCGAACGGATCTTTCTCGACGAGCCCTCCGGCGCCATCAAATCGTACGGCCAGCGCTTTGAAGAGGTGGCAGGCACAACCATCCGCAAGTTCCTCGGGCTCGACGGTGCGGGCGACTGAATGTCGTCGATTGTGCGCGGTAGAATGCATTGCGATGTCTGCTCACATTCAACTCGATCCCGAGTTCATCGCTGACTTCTGCAGGCGAAACCGGATTCGCAAGCTCGCGCTTTTCGGGTCGGTCTTGACAGACCGTTTCCGCTCCGACAGTGATGTGGATGTTCTGGTGGAGTTCGAGGAAGGAGCACGGGTGGGATACATCGCGATGGCGGGCATGGAAATCGAGCTTGGCGAAAGGCTTGGCCGAAAGGTCGACCTCAGAACGCCGGCCGAGCTGAGCCGCTACTTCCGCGATCAAGTCGTACATTCCGCCGAGGTGCAGTATTCCGCCGCCTGATATCGAGTGCGTTCGACGTAGGGCGTTAGAATACCTATCCGATGGCAGCGCATGTTCATCTTGATCGGGAGTTCGTCGCCGAGTTCTGTCGGCGCAATCACATACGCAGGCTATCTTTGTTTGGATCGGTGCTAACGGAGCGGTTTCGGCCTGAGAGCGATCTCGATGTGTTGGTGGAATTCGAGCCGGGTGGCGAACCCGGTCTGATCGGGCTGGCGCGTATGCAACTTGACCTCGAAGCCGTTGTCGGGCGACCGGTCGATCTTCGCACTCCGAAAGACCTGAGCCGCTTTTTCCGCGAAGAGGTGTTGCGGTTGGCCGAGGTGCAGTATTCCGCCGCCTGACCGCGCGCGGATGCAGCATATTCTCGAGGCGGCGCAAACAATCGCCCGCTTCGCCGCGCGCTTCGACTCGGCTGAAAGTCTTCTTGCCGACGAGGCTGCCTTCTGGCTTGTGGTTCATATGATCGAGATCATCGGTGAGGCGGCCGGACACATCAGCGCCGAAACGCGAGCGCAACTTCAGCTGCCATGGGTGGAGATCGTTGCGATGCGCAACCGTCTCGCACATGGATACTTTGAAATCAACGAAGTCGTCATCTGGCGAACGGCCACCCTGGACGTGCCGGCTCTGGCGCACGCTATCGATGCCTTTCTGGAGCGCGAAGAACGAGGAGAATGAGCCATGACCACCCTCATCAAAAACGGCCGCGTCGTCACCGCGGTCGATGACTACCATGCCGACATCCTGATCGAAGACGGCACCGTCGCCATGATCGGCAAATCGATCGATGCGAACGCCGACAAGGTCATCGACGCTAAGGGACGGCTCGTCATCCCCGGCGGGATCGATCCGCACACGCACATGGAGCTGCCGTTCGGCGGGACCTCAGCCTCCGACACGTTCGAGACGGGGACGATCGCGGCGGCGCATGGGGGAACGACCACCATCATCGACTTTGCCGTTCAGTACAAAGGACAGTCGCTGCAGCAGGCGGTGGATGCGTGGCACGCCAAGGCCGGCGGCAGGACGTCGATCGATTACGGGTTTCATCTCATCTGCACCGATCTGCCGGACGAGCGGCTGCCGGAGATGAAGTCGATGATCGATGAAGGGATCTCGAGCTTCAAACTCTTCATGGCCTATCCCGGAGTCTTTCTCGTCGATGACGCCACGATCTTCAAAGCGATGGGGACGGCCGGCGAAAACGGCGGGCTGATCTGCATGCACGCGGAGAACGGCGTCGTCATCGATGCCATCGTCAAGAAAGCTCTGGCCGAGGGGAAGACGGCCCCGAAATATCACGCCCTGACCCGGCCGACGAAGGCGGAGGCGGAGGGCGTGCATCGAGCGATTGCACTTGCTGAAATGGCGGACGCTCCGGTGTACATCGTCCACCTCAGTTGCGACGACTCGCTGCAGGAAGTGACGCGCGCCCGCGACATGGGCATCAACGCCTATGCCGAGACCTGTCCGCAGTACCTCTTCCTCGACTACAGCGTCTACGAGCAGCCCGGTTTCGAAGGGGCCAAGTACGTGATGACGCCGCCCATTCGCGAGAAGTGGAACCAGGAGAAGCTGTGGCGCGGGCTGAAATTCAACGATCTTCAGGTCGTCTCGACCGACCACTGCCCGTTCTGTATGAAGGAGCAGAAGGAGCTCGGGAAGAACGACTTCTCGAAGATCCCCAACGGCGGTCCCGGCGTCGAGAACCGCATGTCGCTGGTCTACAACGGCGGCGTGGCGGAGGGGCGTATCTCACTGAATCGTTTCGTCGAGATCACCTCCACCTCGGCGGCAAAGATCTTCGGACTGTTTCCGCGCAAAGGAACGATCGCCGTCGGCAGCGACGCCGACATCGTCATCTTCGATCCGAATGAAGAGATGACCATCAGCGCGAAGACGCACCACATGAACGTCGACTACTCCTGCTACGAGGGGCGAAAGGTGAAGGGCGTTACGAAGACGGTGCTGTCGCGCGGGGATGTGGTGATCGAAGAGGGCAAGTACGTTGGGAAACCAGGGAAGGGCCAGTTCTTGAAACGGGGCCAGGCGTTTAGCCCGCGATAGCGCCTGGGACCGCGGGCGTCTCGCCCGCGTTTTGATGCCGGGCACCCTGCCGCTCGCAAGCGCAGGGCGAGACGCCCGCGCTCCCAGGGGCTACGCACGAGGCCGCGTTCCGGATCGCTGTGGCATGGCACAATGTCGCCCACCCCTCACTTTGGGAATCCCGTAGCGGAGGCAATGCATGACTGACGCGGTCATCCAACACGAAGACGGACGTGTCGAGCTTCGCTCCGAGGAGGGGATTCGCACCAGTCCGCTGTACAACCACGACTTGGCGCCGGTGCCAGTAGCTCAGCGGAACTGGACCACCTACAACTATGCCGCGCTCTGGATCGCCATGGCGCACTGCATCCCCACCTACATGATGTCGTCCGGCCTCATCGGCGCGGGGATGAACTGGTGGCAGGCGCTGCTAACCATTCTGGTCGGCAACACCATCGTCCTCGTCCCGATCCTCCTGAACTCGCATGCGGGGACCAAATACGGCATCCCCTTCCCCGTCTTCGCACGCGCCAGCTACGGCACGCTCGGCTCCAACCTGCCAGCGCTCATGCGGGCCCTCGTCGCCTGCGGCTGGTTCGGGATTCAGGCCTGGATCGGCGGGGAGGCATTGCACACATTCTTCACGTCGATCCTTCCCTCATGGCCCGCGCTCCTCGGCAAGTTCGCCGGCCACGCCACGACTGAATGGATCTCGTTCCTCCTCTTCTGGCTGCTCAACATCCTCATCATCTATCGCGGCATGGACCTGCTCCGCCGCTTCGAGAACTGGGCGGCGCCGTTCGTCCTGGTCATGACGGCGCTCCTCCTCGGATGGGCGGTCTGGCGCGCGCACGGCCTCGGTTACCTGCTGCACGAGAAGGGGAAATTCGAAACGTGGGCGGCGTTCCGGCCGATCTTCATCCCCTCGCTGACGGCGATGATTGGCTTCTGGGCCACGCTATCGCTGAACATGCCCGACTTCACCCGCTTCGGCCGCAGCCAGCGCGAGCAGGCCATCGGTCAGACGGTGGCCCTGCCAACGACGATGACCATCTTCGCGGCGATGGGCGTGATCATTACCTCGGCCGCGGTGGTCATCTACCCGACGATGGGCATCAACCAGCTTTGGGATCCGCTCAAGCTGGTCGCACAGTTCAAGCAACCGCTGGTGGTGGCGATCTCGATGTTCACCGTCGTCATCGCCACCCTCTCGGTCAACATCGCCGCGAACGTCGTCTCGCCCGCGAACGACTTCGCCAACGCCTTCCCGAAATGGATCTCATTCCGCACCGGCGGTCTGATCACCGGATTGCTGGCCATCGCCATGCAACCGTGGCGTCTGCTGGCCGACCCCTCTGGCTACATCTTCACGTGGCTCCTCGGCTACTCGGGCGGACTCGGGTCGATCGGCGGCGTGATGATCGTCGACTACTGGATCGTGCGGAAGAAGCTGCTGGTTCTCGGCGATCTCTATCGCACCGAGGGCGCCTACCGGTACAACGCGGGCTGGAACTGGCGGGCCGTCTTCGCCACGCTCCTCGGCTGCACGGCAGCGTGGATCGGGCTTGTCGTCCCATCGTTGCGTCCGCTGTATGACTACGCGTGGTTCGTCGGCTTCGGCGTCGCAGCGATCACGCACTTGCTGTTGATGAAGGTTTTCCGCCCGCGCGGTGTTATCGATCCGCAGCCTGTCGCCGCATGACTTCCATTCTCATACTCCTCCTCGTTGCAGTGGTCATCATCGTCGCCGGTGCCTCGATGCGACGGAAGGCTGCCGTTCGTCTGCAGCCCTCCACCGACCCCGAGCCGTTGCCGGACGCCGATCCGGAGCCGGTGCCGATCACCGAGCCGGAGCCGATGCCGCAACCGGAACCACCTCCACCCCAACCTGAGCCTCAGCCCACGATCATCGTCTCGGACGAACGCGAACCGCAGGTGCGGCCGAGCCTTGGGCAACCAACGCCGCCGCCCGTGGCGGCTATAATCCGCGAACCCAAATCGGAGAGAAAACGCATGTCCCGAATCGTCAAAGGTGGTTTGATCCAGACATCCCTTGCTTGCGACACGAGCGAATCGCTCGACACGATCCGCGAGGCCCAGATCGAGCGCACGCTGAAGTACGTCGACCAGGCCGGCGCCGAGGGCGTTCAGATCCTGTGCATGCAGGAGATCTTCACCGGCCCGTACTTCTGCGCGGAGCAGACCACACGCTGGTACGACGCCACCGAGAAGATCCCCGACGGCCCCACCACCAAGCTGATGCAGGAGTACGCCAAGAAATACAACATGGTCATCGTGGTGCCTCTGTATGAAGAGGAAGAGACCGGCGTTTACTACAACACCGCCGCCGTGATCGACGCCGACGGCAAGTACCTCGGCAAGTACCGCAAGAACCACATCCCGCACGTCGCTCCCGGATTCTGGGAGAAGTTCTACTTCCGCCCGGGCAACCTCGGATATCCGGTCTTCGAGACCGCCTACGCCAAGCTCGGCGTCTACATCTGCTACGACCGGCACTTCCCTGAGGGGGCGAGAGAGCTGGGGCTGGCAGGAGCGGAAATCGTCATGAATCCCTCGGCCACCGTGGCCGGGCTCTCGGAGTACCTCTGGAAGCTCGAGCAGCCGGCCCACGCCGTCGCCAACGGCTACTTCGTCGGCGCCATCAATCGAGTCGGCTACGAAGCACCCTGGAACATCGGCGAGTTCTACGGACAGAGCTACTTCTGCGATCCCCGCGGCCAGATGCTGGCTGTCGGCCCCCGTGACAAGGACGCTCTCGTCACCGCCGACCTCGACATGGACAAGATCCGCGAAGTGCGCAACACGTGGCAGTTCTATCGCGATCGCCGGCCGGAGACGTATAACGGGATCGTGAAGCTCTGAAGTAGTTCATCCTGCGCGTAGACGCAGGATCTCCGGTGGCGTGGCACTGACTTGATTCATCCTGCGCGAAGACGCAGGATCTCCGGTGGCGTGGCACTGACTTGATTCATCCTGCGCGAAGACGCAGGATCTCCGGTGGCGTGGCACTACCGTTGGGTTGCAGCAGGATCGCGTTATACCACCGGAGATCCTGCGTCTTCGCGCAGGATAAACTGCGAGCGTGCGTGACTACATAGTCCTCAACATCAACGGAAAAACACATCGCATCGAAGGCGATGCCGCGTTCCAGACGCTCGCGAACTACCTTCGTCAGGATGTCGGCGCAACAGGTACGAAGATCGTTTGCGAGGAAGGGGATTGCGGGGCGTGTACCGTGCTCACAAGGCGCGCGGCCGATGCCGACTATCGTCCAGTCAACTCCTGCATCCTGAACCTGGCGCAGCTCGATGGATCGTCGATCGTGACGGTTGAAGGATTGAGCGAAACGAAAACCGTCCTGCATCCCGTGCAGGAAGCGATGGTGCAATGCCACGGCGCGCAATGCGGATACTGCACGCCCGGTTTCGTGATGGCCATGGCCGGCATGTTCGAGGTCTGCGATCGAGTGAACGAGAAGCAGATTCGCGACGGACTGACCGGAAACCTCTGCCGCTGCACCGGCTACGAGCCGATCATCAAAGCAGCTCTCTCCGTCGATGGCGCGTCCGCCGCGAAGATGCGTGATCGCTACCCCGAGCTGCCGGACGCCGGCGATTCGGTCACCGTCGGCCGTTTCTGCGCGCCGGCCACACTCGACGAAGCGATCTCATTCAAACGCGGCCATCCCGGCTGCACCATCGTGCAAGGCGGCACCGACGTCGGCGTCTGGGTCAACAAGCGGAACTACGCCGCACCGGCCATGCTGTCGCTGTCAAAGATCGCCTCGCTCAACGAATTGCGCGAAGAAGATGGTGTGATCGTCGTCGGCGCGAACACGACGCTGGCCGACTTCGAGACCTTCATCACCGGGCGTATACCTCAACTGGCCGGCATCATGGCCATCTTCGGCTCGCCGCAGATCAAGAACGCCGGAACGCTGGTCGGCAACATCGCCAACGGCTCCCCCATCGGCGACACGCTGCCCTACCTGTTCGTGGCCGGCGCCATGCTCGAATTGAACGACGGCGCGCGCTCCGTGCCGATCGACCGCTTCTACCTCGGCTACCGTAAATTCGATCTCCATCCCGACGAGATCATCACGCGCGTCCGCATCTCCATCGTCCACGACACGCTCAAGCTCTACAAAGTCTCGCGGCGCAAAGACCTCGACATCTCCGCCTTCACCGCCGCGATCCGGCTGGCCATGACCGGCGACCGCATCGACCGCGCCGGGATCGCCTACGGCGGCGTCGCCCCGACCGTCATCCGCCTTCCGCGTACCGAAGCGTTCCTCGCCGGCAAGTCCGCAACGCTCGACACCTTCGAACACGCCGGCCGCATCGCCCGCGACGAGATCAAACCCATCAGCGATGTGCGGGGCTCGGCCGATTATCGTCTTCAACTCGCCGAGAACATCATGGCCAAGTTCTGGTACGAGGTGTTCGGAGAGACGACAGCGCTGCGGCTCGCACACGCGTAGGCTCCGAGTTCGATGCAGAGCCGAGGTGGTGCAACGACGTGTTAGGCAGCCGCGCCAGGGCGCCTCGGGAAGACTGCGACGGGAACCGGCCGCGGAGCAGCCATGCTGCGCCGTTTCGCCTTGATTCGCGATATCTCATGGAGCGTTTCGGCGGTGAAATAACTCTCGCCGCACCTCGGGCAAGAAAACATCGGAATGTTCTCGATTACAAGGAGAGTGGCGCCGCTACCGTAGCTCCTTGTAACGTGGCGAAGTGACACTTCGGCATTTCCGCAAAACGCGCAAGGCTCACTCGAGGTAGACGGTGATGATGACTGCGCGTCCGACTGAGTCGAACTTGGCGACAACGCAGCCGGCAGCGTTCGCGAGCGTGATGCCCCGGATGACGTACTTTGCTTCGCCCGTCCTGTGGTCCGTTTGGCGCTCAATGATTTCGCTCGTGAGGACGATGCTTTCGAGGTCGAGAATGTCGAGTTCGTCATCTTCCAGTTCCTCGGCCGCGTGAGAGGAAACCACGTATCGATGCTGCCGGACGAGATCGCGAAGGCGCGGCAGGGTCCGGTCGGCACTTCGGCATGATTCTATCGCTTCTCTCTCTGGCTGCCTAACGGATCCAAGCTCACCGGCCTAGAACCGCGCGCGAAATAGTACCGCACCCGCGCTGCAGTCAAGTTGCGGCTCCAAGTCCGGTGCAGCGCAGAGTTGAACGAACTCGATAGAGCGCGTCAGCTCGTCGGGTCCACTCGCACACTACGCCCCGCCGCTCTGACACCAGACCCTCGCCTCTGCCCTCAATGCCATCAGGGCACGGTATGCCCCGGAGATCTGCTCCCTGGACAGACGTCGCAACCGCACCAGCTTGAGCAGAGGCTCTTTGGTCTGGACCTGGAGTTCAGCGGTGAGCTCGGAGGCGAGG
>JADGNY010000237.1 GCA_017883235.1 Thermoanaerobaculia bacterium
GGGACGTTCGCCGAACAGTACGCCGCTCCGCGAACGCCTGTCGAGCACACGCTGGTGCGCATCTGGGAGCAGGTCCTGCACCTGCCCCGCGTCGGCATCCACGATCACTTCTTCGAGATCGGCGGACACTCACTCCTGGTGGTGCAGGTGATCACGCGCATCGAGCAGGCGTTGAACGCCGTAATCCCGGTCATGGAGCTGTACAAGCATCCCACCGTCGCCGCGCTGGCCGAGCATGTGACGCGCATCGCCGGCGAAAAACGGCCGGGACGTGAGGCGGAGTCGTCGGCGTCGCCTCTGGTCGTACTCTCCGCTCGGGAAACCGGGGCGCCGCTGGTGCTGATCCCCGGCATCGTCGGGGTACTGCACGGCTATTACGATTTCGCCCAGGCCGTCGGTGAGCTGCGCCCCGTGTACGGCTTGCACGCCCTGAGCATGCAGGAGGTCGACATCCGGCAGACGGTGGAGAGTATCGCGCGGCTATATGTCTCATCGCTGCTCGAGATATGGGGCCGAGGAGCTTTCCATCTCCTCGGACATTCTTACGGCGGCATCATCGCCTTCGAAATGGTGAGGCAGCTCGAGGAGCAGGGGCATCGGCCGGGCTCGCTCATCCTCGTCGATGCCGATCCCCTCGCCCTGAAAATGAAAGAGCTCTCGCCGAATGACTTCGTGCTCCGTTACATGCTGCGCTTTCTGCGCCTCGACGATGTCGCAATGCCGGAGATGGCGGAAGGTCTGGAGTTTGCCGGCAGCGAGCGGCTGGCGGCGGTCCTGCACGATCTCGTCTCCAGGCGTGACCCCGACGGATCGCTGGGCTATGAGCGCATGGATCAGTGGGTACGCACGATCCAGTCGAGGTACATCGATGCCTATGCCCCGGCGCCCTACCGCCCGACCGCGGAGGTTCTGGAGATATGGGCGCAGCACGGCGCCATGCAGCGAAGCGTGGGAGCACCCGTGCGCGACCCGAGCTCGACGTGGCAGCAAGTTCTGCAGAAGGCCACCGATCGTTTCGTCGCGCCGGGCGATCATGAGAGTGTGATCGGGCGGGAGCACGCCTCACATCTCGCCAGGATGGTGAACGATTGGATCGAGAAGAAAGCAACCGACAGTCTTCCCCTGTCGGACGAGTTGCAGCACCTCGGCGAGACACCCTGACTTCCAGGCCGGCACGGCCGGCTGCGGTGGTTGCCCAAGGCTCGGCCGCCGTCTTCGCCCGATCGTTCTGCCGCGCAGACTCCTAGCGCCTACCAAAGCAACCCCCTCACGCCGCTCATGTCAGGCGAGCTTCATCGAACCCTGCGAAGCTGTCCGCGACAACGCCCTCGATCAGGCTCACCTCGTCGTCGCGCAGCTCGCTGAATTCGCCTTCGCGGCGTTTCTTCGACAGCCTGCCCTGGTTCTGCCGGATGAACATGACAAGATTCTCCGCGATCCGATCAGGCATCTCCACGGCGTCCATGATTCGCCGGATGGCCTCGTCTTGACGGCTGAGATAGTCGATCTCGCGCGGAAGATCACTCTCAACCGTGCGCCGGACGAAGCCGTAGAGGAATTCCGCGACCTCTGTGCAGTCGAAGTATCGATATAAATCGGCTGTGTCGTTAAGGACTTCGACGTTGCGCTCTGGCGTCGGCCGCCACTGGATGAACGGCATCAGCGGGCCTGAGTGCGTCTGCAGTATGGACTTGTAATCGTCGATCCGGTCGAGCATCACGGACGAGACCGGGAAGACCATACCCGGCGGTGTGAACTTGCGCTCGGCCAGGACGTGATGGATCAGGCAGCGATGCAGGCGCCCATTGCCGTCCTGGAACGGGTGGACGTAGACGAATCCGAATGCGGTGGCGGCCGCCTGCAGCACAGGATCGACGCCGTCGTCGCGCATGCGGTCGTTGGCCTCGAGCAGGCCCGCCATCAAGTCGTCGAGGTCCGCCGCGCGCGCGCCGATGAATTCGGGCAGCGGGTCGCCGGTGTGATCGCGCTCGCCGAGAAAGACGCCATCGCGCCGCAGCCCCGCGCTCACGAACCGCGTATCCTCGATCAGCACTCCGTGAAGGCGAATGATCTCTCCGAGCGTGAGCGGATTCTTCCCCGCCTGCAGCACAGCGCGTCCCCATCGCTCCAGCCGGTTGCGCGGGGGGCGCTCGCCTTCGATCTCAAAGCTGGCACGGCTGTCGGCCAGCAGCATAAAACTGGCGGCTCGGGAGACAAGCTGCGCCCCCGTGCGGCCAACGGTTTCGCGCGCTTCTTCCGCGAGATTCAGTTTGAGGAAGTGCTCTAAGGCGCCGGTTCGCCTGATGACGGGGCTGGACCGCACGGTGCCCAGAAGATTGTCGCGGACGCGATGCCGCTTCGAAAGCCGCGGTTTTCCGGTGAAGTAGCTTTTCGGGTCGAGAAGATCGACTGCCGCTACGTTCGGCGCGTCTTCGACATCAAGCGTGCGGCGGGTAAGCGCTTCCCACAGGTACCACGCCCGGCGGACTGGAATACCCATAGGCTCGGCGCGGACAAGAGCCTCGATCTCTGTCTGGGGGGCGGCGTCAAAGATCCGCTTCAGGATCAAGAGGTCGATGTGCTCATGGCGAAGCGCAAACGTGAGGTGCCCGGTGAAGCTGTCGCCCGGCCAATAACGCTTGTCGAAAATCGCCCAGCCGTCTACTTGCCGCCGGCTACCGCTGACATATTGCTCTGAGACGGCGCTCGGCCATCGGACGGGCGCGGCGATCGCGAGCTCATGGGAAAGCGCGGAGAGGCCGGCCAGACGCGTTCCGGGCGGCACAGACCGGTCCTGAAAAACCCCTTTCACCGGCTTTTCAAGCTTCACCCGTCGAAATCCTTTCCTCGGCGTCGAAAAGTGTTCCAATTCGAACTCTTGTGTCGAAATGACCATACGCGATTCGACGGTCGAAATCCATCCATCTCTGTCGCGTTCATTCCGACGTGTCGGTCGGGGTCAAGTAAGCGCCTCTGCTCCTGTCGGTCGCGGGTGGTGTAGCGCAAGCACTTGCAATCATGCGACTTGTGCCTGGCCAACGCTTGGAGTAGCGGCTTTGGTGGCGACCTGACCCCATCCTCCGTGACCCAGTCACCTCCCGTGGCAGCTGTCGCGGTTAACGTAGGCTGGCGCGTCGCTCCGCAACACTGTATATCGCATGCGAGACGCCGCCGAGATCCTCTGCATGCGCCTGCGGGCCCGCAAAATCAGAAGGCACAAACCGCCCTTTCTGGTTTCTGGTTTCTGATTTCTAGTTTCTGGTAATGGACTTCTGGCCTCAGGAAGCGCCTATGAAAGAGATAGCTGCCGCCCTCGGCGCCGACCTCGCCGACGCCATCCCCGAGCTCCTCCGCCTGGCCGACCTGGAAGCGCGCATCCCCCGCCTCGAGATCCTGGCCCTGGAACGCCTCGCCGACCGCGACGGCAAGTCGGTCGACGCCGTCCTCGCCCGCGAACTGCTGGATGTCGTCTCCG
>JADGNY010000071.1 GCA_017883235.1 Thermoanaerobaculia bacterium
CTGTCATCCTGAGCCGCCGGAGCCGCGTAATCGCGGAGCGATTGCGCGGCGCAGGACGGTCGAAGGACCCCCAAGTTGTATCCCGGTTGGGCGGCGGAACGTCGACATCCACCGCCCTGTCCGGGTTTCAACTTGGGGGTCCTTCGGCGCGCTCTGCCCCTCCGGGGCGGCCGCCGCCTCAGGATGACAGTGTTCATCACCAACATCCCTCGTTACTGGTCATCCCAACGGGGTGATCGTCGGCCGATGCAGCCAACTGCCGGGATCGCCGATGATGAAACGTACAGGGAACCAGCCGTGGCTGGCCTTGACCAGGCCGAGGTGACGGGAGTCAGGCGGGACGTCGAATGCCAGGCGGCTCTGGAAGGAGGCGCCAGGAGCGACGAACGACGTCAGTGGTTCATCGGCGAGGCCTGCTTGCGTGAGCGCCACCTGGCCGGACAGCGAGATCGCGATGCGCCGTCCGCGGTCGTCGATCAGGTAGACGTCGATGTCGGTCTCGCGTTGCGGGCTTCCCTTGGCGCGGCTGCTCACGCGCAGGGTAACGACGTAGAACGTACCGGCGGCGTTTGCCGCACCGATCGCCTTTTGCCGCGCCGCCTGCTCGACGGTGATGCACCAGTCGTCGAAACATCGTGCCTCGCCGATCGGAATCTCCTTCCGCGGCTCCGCCAGTGAGACGCCGATCAGCACGAGCATGTAGGCGGCGACGCACGCCAGCAGCCGGATGAATGTCGTCCTCGCGGCGCGGAATCGTCCGCGGAGAGCCAGATAGGCGATACGGCCGATGGTGATGACCGCGGCCGCGAAGCAGAGCAGGAAGAGAAGATCGAAGAGCGACATGCCATTACTGTATGGCAAGTACTTGGCGGTGACAAGTAGATGGTTATCGGTTATCGGTTATCGGTTGTCGTGGTGCCGGTGCTGCTCTTCTTCTCTCCGACAACCGATAACCGACAACCCCCACCCCACTCCGCAGTAGAATGTGCGCTCCAAAATCATGGCCCGGTATGAAGAGCGAGACGATTCGTACGATCTCCTGAATCAGTATCTTCATGAGATCGCCCAGGTGCCTCGGCTTACCCCCGAGCGGGAGCACGAGCTCGGGAAGCGTATTCAGGAAAACGACAAGGCCGCGCTGGAGGAACTGGTCAAGGCCAATCTCCGCTTCGTCGTGTCGTATGCGAAGAAGTACCGCAACTCCCACGTGCTCTTTCTCGATCTCATCAACGAGGGGAACATCGGCCTGATCCACGCGGCCAAGAAGTTCGACCCCGACAAGAACGTCAAGTTCATCACCTACGCCGTTTGGTGGATCCGGCAATCGATCCTGCACGCGCTGTCGGAGCAGGGGGGGGCGTTCCGTCTGCCGCCGAAGCGCGCCAATCTGATGTACCGCCTGGAGAGGGCCATCGCCGCGGCGATGACGGACGGGAAGGAGATCCCGACCGCGGACGAGTTAGCGGCGGAGCTCGGCGTCAGCGTCAAGGAAGTGCAGACGCTGCTGCGTGCGAACAGTGACAACTTCTCCCTCAACGCGGAGCTGGACGACGAGTCGCACACGGAGCTGTCCGAGGTCATCGAGCAGACCACCGTCCCTTCCGCCGAGGACACCATGCAGGTGCAGGGGCGGCGGGACGAGCTGCTGGCCCACATGTCCGAGCTGTCGCCGAAGGAGCGCCTCGTCCTCAGCCTCCGGCACGGCGTGACGGACAACGTGCCGAAGCGGATCGATGAGCTGGCCGGCCTTCTCAATCACCCGCGCGAGAAGGTGATGGCTGTCCTGAACGTGTCGACGGCCAAGGTCTGCGAAGCCCTGTCGATCACGCAGAGCGAGCTTGCGCAGTTGCTGCTCTACACCAATCCGAATGCGAAGGCTTGGTGGCGCTTCTGGTATGAGCTGGCCGACCTCGGCGCGGAGATGACCCCGCAGATCGATCAGGCGCGCATGCCGATGCTCGAGTCGCTCAAGCAGCAGGGGGCCGTACAGAAGACGGTCGAGTCGCTGCCGATCGAGGAGAAGACCATCCTCAAACTCCGCTACGGCGTGCTGCAGGACGACGAGCTGACCCTGCGCGACATCGGCGAGATCCTCGGCCTCTCCCGCGAGCGCGTGCGGCAGATCGAGTCTCGGGCGGAAGCGAAGTGCCGGCGCTCGGTGCGGCGGCGGTAGAGTCCCTGAGGATTGCAAACAAAAACTGTGAAATAGGTTGCCAAGGGTGGGAAAACTCCTCCCGAGACCGTCCATATGTAAGGAGATTCTCATGCCAGACGATGTGAACACGAGCGCAGCCGCAATAACCATCGCGAAGTGGTGCTTCACCTGGGACCCAATGGACGAGTCGGGCTCCGGCACCGGGAGGATGGCTCTCGAGCTGAAGAACAAATGGCCCAAAGCCTCGGTCATCAATGTCGCGTTCCTCGACGGCGTCAAATCGGTGCAGGACCAGATCAAGAAAGTCGTGAACGAGTGGACCGCTCCGGAAACGGCGAACCTGCAGATCGCCTTCGTCAAGGACGCGAACAACTCCGACGTTCGGATCACCTTCAAATTTCCGGGATCGTGGTCGGTGATCGGAACCTCCTGCCAGACCTTGCCGAAGACGACGGCCACGATGAACTTCGGCTGGCTCACGCCGAAATCGAAGGCGGATGAGGTGCGGCGGGTCACGCTCCACGAATTCGGCCACGCGCTGGGGCTCATTCACGAGCACCAGAACCCGGTCGGATCCATCCCGTGGAACAAGGATGCCGTCTTCAAAGATCTTTCCGGGCCGCCGAACAACTGGGACAAGGCCACGATCGAGCACAACATGTTCGAAGTCTACAAGGTCGACGACGTCGACGCGACGGCGGTCGACCCGATGTCGATCATGATGTATCCGATCCAGAAGACTTGGGTCACTGATCCGAAATTTGTGGCCGGGCTCAATACCGATCTTTCGCCGACGGACAAGAACAAGATCCACAAGCTTTACCCATAGGCCATGGCCAGGGACGATTGGGCCATCGCCGTCGGCGTCAAGAGCTACTTCGATCCCGACCTCGGCGGTCTGGAAGGGCCGGAGAACGATGCGAACGAGTTCTACAAATGGGTCGTGTCGAACGACGGTGGGGCCGTGCCGCCCGGGCAGGCGCAGCTCATCCTCTCTTCGATGTATCACCCGCCATTCCAGTCGGCTACCGACGCCATGCCGACCGCGGAGGCGGTGAAGGTCGCGTTCGACCACCTCAGATCGATCGCCGATGAGAACCAGAAGAAAGAGAACGGCCGCGTGGTGGGGAGGCGTCTGTACCTCTTCTTTTCCGGGCACGGCTTCGCACCCTCCCATCGCGACGACCTCACGGCCATGCTCACCGCCGAGGCGCGCGTGAAACAGGAAAAACTCCCACACATCCTCTGCTCGTATATGGCGGACTTTTTCTGGCGGGCTAGGTTTTTTGAGGAGATCCTCCTCTTCGTCGACTGCTGCCGCTCGATCATGGAGTGCGCGCAGCTCTACATGCCATACGAGGAAGAGCGCGGCAGAGACTACGAGAGCGTGCGGCGCTTCTACGGGTACGGCGCGCGCGTCGCGAAAGAATCACGCGAGTGGAAGATGCCCGACGGCCAGGTGCACGGCGTCTTTACCCGAACGCTCATCGATGCCCTCAACGGCGCCGGCTACGACCCGAAAGACCCGACGAAGATCACTGCGGAGTCGTTGCGCGACCAGCTTTACAACGGCTTCAAGGCAAACATGGCCCCGGCCGACCGGGACCGCATCGGTCTCCCCAAGGAACCTGAAATCGACTACGAACAGAAGCCCAACTCGAACTTCACCATCTCCTCGAGCGCGTCGCTGATATCGTTTCTGACCGGAGCGACCAAGCCGACCTTCCCGGTAAAAATTGTCAGCGACACCGCCGCGGGCAAACAGGCCACCGTGCGAGACAAGAACTTCAAGGTCGTGGCCCGGCCGGTACTGACCGCCGTCACGGACCTCTCCCTCGAGCGCGGTCTCTACGCCATCGAGGTCGGCGACAGCGATGGCACAACGTTCGAAGTCACGGGCGGAACGGAGGCGGTCAATGTTCGGGTCTAGCGCGCCACCCAATGTGACCTTCGACGTCGCCGCCGCCGACGACGCGACGGAGATCTTCCTCATCAACGGCGATTTCGAGCTCGTGGCCAAAGGCGTCGGAAAAGCGACGTTCTCCGCGCCTGCCGGCCTGTATAAACTAAAGGTCCGTAGCGGAAACACGACACTGGAGAACGTCATCTCGGTTCGCGAGGGAATGAAGCCGATCGCCCTCGATCCCGTTCAGTTCGTGTCGCCGGTGCCGCTGACGAATACCGCGACGACGGTAGCGTCTCACGAGGCCGCGGTGCACGAGGTGGCCGATGCGGAAGCCGGCAGCGACGCTGTGATCGTGATCGTTGTTCGCCTCTCGAAATCACAACCACAGCCAGAGAATCCGGCGCGCGGCCTGAAGCTGATGACGATGGACGGCCAGACCGTCGCGGACGTTGAGACGCAGGGGAAGATTGGCGGCGATCCTTCGCAGTCGATCGTCACACTCCGCGCCACCGTGTCGCCGGACCCCTACCGTCTCTCGCTGGCGCGCACGGACGGCCGCCTCGTCGAGCAGATCGTCGTCGCCAGCCTCTTCTGGCAAACGCAGGTCTTCATGTTCGTCGATGCAAGCGGGCGCGCCGATCTTGCGAACGCGACGATCACGATCCAAAAGGGCTTTACGCCGTCTGATGAAACGCTGCGTCTCGAACAGATCGCGCTCGGAGCGTTTCGCGACGACCGCAAGATCCTGTCCGACACCATGCGTGCGCGGATCGCCGATCGCAACGCACCCCCGATGCTCGCTCTCGTCGGCGCGTTGCTGCTGATCCGCGAAGCGAAAACCTCGAAACAGGAGGTGGAGGACAGCGGCGGGAAGGGTGTGCGGATCGACAATCGCGCAGCCGTTGCCGCTATCGTCACGAATCTGCGCAAGGCGCTCGGCCCCAATTCACATCCCGACATCGAGGCGATCGCTATCGGCGCCGGGAACGAGAATCCGGAATACGAGTTCCGATCGCCGCCGATGTTCCGGGCGAGCTGGCGACTCTTGCTGAAGGCCTCGGCCACCGATCCGAAGCTCATCGCGCCGAGCTCTTTTGCCGCGCGCGTCGCCACGCGCGCCTGGGGCGACGGCCCGTGGCTCCTCTACTTCGATCCTGATGATGCCGCCGCTACAGAGCGGACGACGGTGTGGCAGAGCGGTGCGCTCGGTCTTCTCGCGGAACTCGGAGAGACGGTGCGGTCCGCGCCGAGTGCGCCGTCTCTCTTCGGGAAAGCACGTGCGTTCTTCACGCCGATGGTGCGGCGGGCGTTTCCGGACCCGCTGAAGATCGAGATCGCGCATGCGATCGCGGAGAAGGCCGCGCCGGACGTCCGCAAGATCCGCGCGCAACTCGACGAGACCAAGTGCAGACTGCTCGTCAAGCGTCTCGGCGTTCCCATGAGCAGCATCGACGCATGGCTGGACGAGATCCAGAAATGAATCCGCATCGCGGCAAATGAGCGCGGCCGCGATCGCCGTGACCATCTTCTCCGCCCTGCTGCTTGCGGAGGTCGTCGGCGACCGCTCGCTCTACGCGATCGCGTCGCTCACGGCGCGCTTCGGCGTGCGCTCCGTGCTGGTCGGCGCCGCGCCGGCCTACGCGCTCAAAGCGTTGATGGCGGTGCTGGCGGGGAATGCCGTCTCGCATTTCCCGCCTGCCGTGGTGGCCGTGCTGAGCTGCGCGACGTGGCTCATCGCAGCGTCCTGAATCACGCGCGCTGGATCGGGTAGGTAGTCCTGCTCTTCAGCCATGATGTACCTCCGCAGAGAAGCCTATATCCGAACCGTTAACGAGAAGATAAATCCTAGGCGGTTTTTCCGGAGGCCGCTTTCTTCAACAGCTCCGCCACCGGTACGCCAACGCGCTCCAGCGATTCGAAGGAGCCGACGTCGCTCCAGCCGAAGTTGCCGCGGATGGCGGCGACGCGTGGCGCTTTCTCCATCAACGCGTAGTCGATCGAGATCGACGGCATCGCCTCGTAATGCTCGACACGCCTTCCCGGATCGCCGCTGGTGACGATGCGGTCGGCCAGCGAGGCGATCTCGGGCGCGGCGGCTTCGAGCGCGCGGCGGAAGACGCTGGCGCGCCAGACGAACATCCCGGCGTTCCAGCAGTAGCCGCCGGAACGAAGGTACTCATCGGCGGCTTCCTGTGATGGTTTCTCGCGGAATCCATCGACACGGAGGATGGGAGTCGGGAGTCGGGAGTCGGGAGTCGGAGCTTGGGAG
This sequence comes from Thermoanaerobaculia bacterium, assembly GCA_017883235.1. Taxonomy (GTDB): domain Bacteria; phylum Acidobacteriota; class Thermoanaerobaculia; order Gp7-AA8; family Gp7-AA8; genus JADGNZ01. The sequence goes on from JADGNY010000071.1 coordinate 6,331, forward strand.
TCAGAAGCCGTATCTCCGACCCCCGACCCCCGACCCCCGACCCCCGCGAAATCGATCTCGTCGCCCAGTTGCAGATACCCATATCCCGCATTCGCTTCCGCCGGCTCGATGCCGATCGTGACGAGATAATCGGAAGAGGCGGCGAAATCGTACGCCCGGGCGAGCACGCGAATGAATTCGTCCTCGTCCGCAATGTAGGAATCGGATGAGAGGACGGCGATGACGGCATCCTCGATGATCGATTCGATGGCGAAGCAACAGACCGCAATGGCCGGCGCCGTGTTCCGCCGCGCGGGCTCGGTCAATATGTTGACTTCCGGAAGCGTGGGGAGATAGGCCGCGCACTTCGGCGCGTACTGCTCATTGGTCGAGACGAAGATCGATGACGGTTCCATCAGCCGCGACACCCGGTCGAACGTCATCTCGATCAACGAGACACCGTCGAAGATCCGCAGGAACTGTTTGGGGTTTTCGTCCGAGGAGAGAGGGCGGAGGCGCGTGCCGGAGCCGCCGGCCAGGATGAGGGCAGTTCTCACGGCGCCCCCGAGGGAGTCGGGAGTCGGGGGTCGGGGGTCGGAGAGGATCTCGCTTCATCAGGGTTGAGGGTCGCTCCGGTCTCCGACTCCCGACCCCCGACCCCCTGCTTCCGGCCTACGGCAATCAGACTCAACCCGCTCTTCGGTCTCGCTCCATCCAGCGCCTTGAGCAAAGGAACCATCCGGTCGAAGATCTTCGACTGCGCGGCCGGCAGCGCGTTTCGTTTGAAGACGTTCGAGTTCAGCCTCCAGGCCAGCCTGGCAACGCGGTTCTGGTAGACCGCCTCTTCCACCTCGAAGCCGGCCGCCTGCAGCTTCGCCACCAGCTCGTCCTTGTCGTAGCGGCGCTGATGGCCGATGCCGCGGTCGAGCGCGCCGAAGAGCTCCTTTCCGGCAGGAACGAAGATGATGATCCGTCCGCCGGGAACGAGCAGCTTGTTGGCGCGGAGCAACGCCGCCGCGTCGTCATTCGTGTGCTCGAGGACGTTGATGCAGAGGATCGTATCGAAGTTGTTGGCGGCCAGATCGAGCGCATCGTCAGAATCGAGATCGAGGCGCTCCACCATCATGCCCGGCCGGCGGCGGAAGGCGTTCCGAAGGCGGTCGATGTACGGCGTTTCCTTGTCCGTGGCCACGATCAGCTCGCGCCCGTACAGAAAGCGGGTCATCGTCCCCGATCCGGCGCCGGCTTCCAGCACACGCTGGCCGACGTATGGCGCGATGCGCTCCCAGATCCACTGGTTGTATCGCTTGAGCGAGCCGCGGCGCCGCAGCGTCTTGTACGTGGCCGGCTCGTTGGAGGGATCGTCGAAGAGACCGTAGCGGAAGATCGTCCAGATGGCGCTGAAGCCGTCCTTCCAGTTGATCTTCTTTCCCTCCCAGTAATCGCGGCCGTAGTACGAGATCGGGACCTCGTAGATGCGGTAGCCGCGCCGGGCCACCTTCGCCGTGATCTCCGGCTCGATCCCGAATCGATTCGACTTTAGGTTGATCGACTGGATGACCTCGCGGCGGAAGACTTTGTAGCAGGTCTCCATGTCGGTGAGGTCGAGGTTGGTGGTGCAGTTGGAGAGGAAGGTCAGCAGGTTGTTGCCGAGGCGGTGCCAGTAGAGCATCACCCGCCGGGGATAGCCTTCGAAACGCGAGCCGAAGACGACGTCGGCGTGGCCGTCGACGATCGGCTGGATCAGCTTCGGATATTCGTTCGGGTCGTATTCGAGATCGGCATCCTGGATGATGACGATGTCCCCAACCGCCTCGGCGATACCGCGCCGGATGGCGGCCCCTTTCCCCATGTTCACCGGCTGAAAGACGTGGCGGATCTCCGGCCACTGCGCGGCCAGCGCAGCGACGACGCCTGCGGAGCCGTCGGTCGACTTGTCGTCGACGACGATGATCTCCTTGTCGATCGGGACCTCCCTGACGTGGCGCAACAGCTCGGCCACGGTGGAACGCTCGTTGTAGCAGGGGACGATCACCGACAGAAGGGGTGGTTTGGAAGGAAGATCCGGCATTTGGAGCGCGTATTGTAAGCTGTTGAAAACGATGATCGATTCAGCGGAAAGACCGCCCCACGAAACGAACGAGGTGCTGCGGAAGTTCCTGCACATCGGCATGGGCTTCGGCGCGTTGCTCCTGCTGCGGATTCCGTGGCGCTACGCCGCGCTGATCGGCGTGGCAGCGATCATCGGCAACTGGCTGTTGCTCCACCGCATCGCCGGGCGCCGCGTCTCGCGGCATGAGCGCGGCTGGGACGTTGGCCTCATCCTCTATCCTTTCGCCGTCACCGTCCTGATCGTCGTCTTCAACTGGCATCTCGAGATCGCGGCCGTGGCCTGGGTGCTCCTCGCATTCGGCGACGGATTCTCGACGGTCGTCGGCCAGCGTCTGCCGCTGGCGGCGCTGCCGTGGAACCGCGTCAAGTCGTGGGGCGGATTCGCGGCCTTCATCCTCTTCGGAGGGGCGGCGGCATTCGCCATCGCCCGGCTCTTTGGCGCGCCGCAGGATGTCGCCATCGCCGCGGCGGTGCTCGTCAGCGCCATCGCCGAGTCGTTGCCTCTCGGCATCGACGACAACGCGACCGTGCCCTTCATCGCCGCCGGCGTGCTGGCCGCGATGGCCATCAAGCCGTGGGTGACGGTGACCTCCGCCCCGCCGATCGCCTGGCCGTGGATCATCGTCAACACGGTGCTGGCAATCGTTGGCTACGCGCTACGCGGCGTCGACGTCTCCGGCGCGCTGGTGGGATGGATTCTCGGATGCGTGGTGATCCTCGGCGGCGGTCCGCCTCTCTACGTCGCCCTGCTTACCTTCTTCATCCTCGGCACGCTGGCGACGAAGCTCGGCTACGCGCGCAAGGCCCGCGAGGGGATGGCGCAGGAGAAGGGAGGGCGGCGCGGCGCCGGCCATGCGGTTGCCAACGTCGGCGTCGCGGCGATCTGTGCCGTGGCCTGCTGGCGCGGTCTCGGCCTCGTGCCACTGTTCATGGGAATCGCGGCGCTGGCGACGGCGGCCGCCGACACCACCGCTTCTGAGGTCGGGCAGCTCTTCGGAAAGCGGGCCTTCCTGCCGCTCTCGTTCCGGCGCGTCGAGCGCGGCACGGAGGGAGCGATCTCGATCGAAGGGACGCTGGCAGGCATCGTGGCCGGCCTCCTCGTCGCCATCGCCGGCACCGCACTGGCCGCACATCAATTCCGTCCGGGGTTTATCGGCAGTGAGTCGATCTACAAATCGAACGTCATCGTCGTGCTCACCGCCTGCGCCTTCCTCGGCTCCTACCTGGAATCGATCCTCGGCAGTTGGAACCGCCGCCACGGCTCGCCGATCGCCAACGGCACCCTCAACTTCGCCAACACGATGTTCGGCGCCTTCCTCTTCTGGGTGGCGTGTCACTGGGTGCCGATGTTCGAGTCCGCTTTCTAGCGCTGCGCGCGTTGTCGGAGCATGACGTGAATCAGAAGAAACCAAAACGTAAAACGCCGCTGCGGCAGTTCCTTTCCGCGCTCGGTCCGGGCATCGTTACGGGGGCGGCGGACGACGATCCCTCCGGCATTGCGACGTACTCGATCGCCGGCGCGCAATTCGGCACGTCGATGCTCTGGACGGCATTTCTCACCTGGCCGCTCATGGCCGCCGTCCAGATGATGTGCGCGCGGATCGGCATGGTCTCGGGATACGGACTCGCGCAGGCGCTGCGGCGGAAGTTCCCCCGCCCGGTCGTCGCGCTCCTGGCCCTGGCGCTGCTCATCGCGAACACCATCAACATCGGCGCGGACCTCCTTGGCATGGCGGACGCGGCGCATATGTTGACCGGTGTGAACTCGCACCTCTACGTCATCCTCTTCGGTGTCGGCATCAGTGCCGCGACGGTATGGCTGCGGTACGGCCAGATCGCGAACACGCTGAAGTGGCTGGCGCTGTTTCTCTTCGCCTACGTCGTGACGGCGTTCATCCTGCGGCCGGCCTGGGCGCCGATTCTTCGCGACGCCATCCGTCCGATCATGCCGCACCAGCCGACCGCCTGGGCAACGTTGGTGGCCATCCTCGGCACGACCATCAGCCCGTACCTCTTCTTCTGGCAGGCGTCGCAGGAAGTGGAGGAGGAGAAGTTCATCGGCCGGAAGCTGACGATCGAGCGGATCGGCGCGAGCCCGCGTGAGATCGTCAACCGAAAATTCGACATCGGTTTGGGAACCTTCTTCTCGAACGCCGTGATGTTCTTCATCATCGTGACGACGGCGATCACGCTTCATCGCCACGGCATTACGAACATCGAGACCTCGCGGCAAGCCGCCGAGGCACTTCGTCCCCTGGCCGGTTCGGGCTGTTACTTCCTTTTCACGGCGGGTCTGATCGGGACGGGACTCCTGGCCATTCCGACGCTCTCCGGCTCCGCCGCATACGCGCTTGCCGAGACGTTCGGCTGGCATCAGGGGCTTGACGAGAAGATCGACAAGGCTCGATCTTTCTACGCCGTCGTCCTGCTGTCGATGGCCGTTGGCATCGGGCTGGACTTCGCGAACATCAATTCTGTTCGCGCGCTCTACTGGACCGCGGTCATCAACGGAGTGCTCGCGCCCTTCCTCCTGTTGGGGATTCTGCTCGTGGCCAGCGATCGCAAGATCATGCATGGCCAGCCGAGCTCACGTCTCGGCATTGCCACCGTTGCCGTGACCATGCTGCTCATGTTTGGTGCATGTATAGGGATGTTCGTTTTCTGAAGGCGCTTCGCGCGTTGTCTGCGCTGTCGCGCGTTGTCTGCGCGCGGCGCGTAGTCGGTGGTCTACAGTTGCGAGGGGCACGACGTTCGGCGGTAGTTACGGGCTCCGCGCTGTCGTTCATTCTCTGACCACGCGGCCCGCAGGCCGCAAACAACGCGCGTAAGCGCAGACAACGCGGCGAAGCCGCAGACAACGCGCGAAGCGCAGTCAGTGCACGTTACGCAGAGCCGCGCGGAAGACCGGCCCGTTCTGGAGCTCGCCGACGACGCGCTCAAGTCCCCGGTTGCTCTGCAGGGCGACGTGCTGCGCGTACTCATCGCAGACGGGGCAGAGGCGGCGATTCATGTCGGCATCCGGAACGCGCGTGCCACAGAGCCGGCAGGTTGAATCAGCGTTCAGTGCCATGTGTGACATTGTAGCATCCACCGTGACGTCCGGGCTACCCGAGGGCGTTGCACGTGTTCAAAATCTGCCCAAAAACTATGACCAGCGATCTCAAGAAAATCGTCATCGTCGGAAGGCCGAATGTCGGCAAGTCGACGCTCTTCAACCGGTTGGCCGGCAAGCGCCGCGCCCTCACCCACGACATGCCCGGCATGACCCGCGACCGCCTCTCCGACATCATCACCCTCGATAACGGAAGGCGCTACGAGCTCACCGACACCGGCGGTCTGGAGTATGGCGACTCGCCGATGTCGGCCTTCGCCGGCGAGATCCGGGATCAGGCCCGGCGGGCTCTCGAGACCGCCGACTTCATCCTCTTCGTCGTCGATGGCGCGGCCGGCATCCTGACCGAGGACCGCGACATCGCCCAGGAGCTGCGGCCTGCCTCGGGGCGGACGCTGTTGCTGGTCAACAAAGTCGACCGCCGCGACGCCGAGGCCAATGTGCCGGAGTTCTATGAGCTCGGATTCGAGCGGATGCTGCCGCTTTCCGCCGAGCACGGCGAAGGGATCGACGAGCTGTTCGACATCATCGGGGAGATCGTCCCGCCGGAGTCGATCGAAGAAGTGGGCGAGGACGACTACGGCCCGATCCGTATCGCCATCATCGGACGGCCGAACGTCGGCAAGTCATCGCTGCTCAACAGGCTGGCCGACGAAGAGCGCGCCGTCGTCTCGCCGATCTCCGGCACCACGCGCGACGCCATCGACACCCAGATCGAGCGAGGCAGCCGGAAGTACCTCATCATCGACACCGCCGGCATCCGGCGGAAGGGGAAGACGCACGACGAGGCCGAGAAGCTCTCCGTCATCTCCGCGCGCAAAGCGATCGAGCGCTGCGAGATTGCCCTGGTCATGATCGACGCCAACGACGGCGTGACCGGACAGGACGCCACGGTGGCCGGATACGCCGAGGATGCCGGGAAGGCGGCCATGCTCCTCGTCAACAAGTGGGACGCCTCGGCGCACGAACAGGACGATTACAAGAAGGTGGAGGAGGAGATCCGTTTCAAGCTGAAGTTCCTCCCGTACGCGCCGGTGGAGTTCATCTCCGCGAAGACGGGTCGCCGCGTCGAGAAGATCTTCCCCCGGATCGATGAGATCGTCGACGGCTATCGCAAGCGTTTCCCCACCTCGCAGTTGAACCAGATCCTCGAGCGCGCCATCGCCGCCCACCAGCCGCCCTCCGTGAAAGGGAAGCCGCGCCGCTTCTACTACACCACCCAGCTCAAGACCCAACCGACGACCATCGCCCTCTTCTCGAACACCGACGACACGCTGCATTTCTCGTATCGGCGGTTCCTGGAGAACCAGTTCCGCGATGGGCTGGGGCTGGTGGGATGCCCCATCCACCTTGTGCTCCGTGCGCGGAAGGGGATGAAGAAGTGAGGCTGCGCTTCGCGCGTTGAAGGCAGTTAATGAGCGCAGCGAATTACAACAGGAGCGCTGGCGTCTCGCCGGCTGGCCCGGAGGCGTCTCGCCTCCGGTCTGGCAAGACTCCACACATTCGCTGGTAACCCTCAGCGGCGAGACCGCCGCTGGGCCAGCCGGCGAGACGCCAGCGCTCCGACCGTGAACCGCTTAAGTTCAGCCATTGGAGGCAAGTGACAGCCGGGATGCCAGGTCAACACGACCTCACATGTGAGAAATACGGGCTGGCTGACCACCAATTCCGGTAAATGCGGCGCACCCCTGGAGTCCAATCATAGACTCGTGGAGTCTGATCATCTGAAAGGCAGCTCACTGCCTCCGGGGAACAGGCACACTTCGCCCCCCATCACTCCCCGCACTCGACTCCCGCATCACCTGCTATACTCTCCCCGTTCTTGGTAAATTTTTCCGATGGACGGTGAATACGACTCGACGACTACGGTCGAGATCTTTGGTCAGACGTATAACGTTCGTGGAGAGGGAGACCCGAACTATTTAACGGAGCTTGCGCGGTTCGTCGATTCCAGGATGCGCGAGGTCGCGGCGCAGGTCGCCACGGTCGACCCAATGAAAATCGCCATCCTGGCGGCTCTCAATATCGCCGATGAGTTTTCCCGCTACAGAAAAGAACGCGCGAATGCGGTCGGAATCTGGATCGAGAAAACAGAGGAAATGTCGGAGCGGCTCGGGAAGATCATCACCTGAGCCATATGTTTTTCAGACAGGCAGTTTCGGAGTCCCTGCAGAGTTCGTGATGAACGATCTAACTCTTGAACCGATGCTTTTCTTACTTCGGGTGCTCGCGTCTTCGCGCCGCGTGCAGGCCGTCGTCCCGAACGGCTTGTCCGTCCGGGATATGGAGACGGTAGCCTAAACGGCACGGGTAGAGCGCCCACCTGTTTCGGCAGGTTCAAGTAAGAATCCTACACACGGCTCAGGCGGGGCTCTCCGAATTTCCTCGCGACTGTTGCAAGCCTCCCGACTGGGGAGGTGCAGTTTTGAGTATCAACTTTAGTTATGTGATTGCAGTGCTCATCGGTGTCGTGGGGGCAATCGTCCTCGCCGCTCTCTGGGCAGCCGTTTCCCGTAAACGTGGCGCCGCGCTTCTCGACGAAGCACGCCGCAGCGCCGACCGAATCCTCGAGGACGCCCGCAAGTCCGCCGAGTCGAAGAGCAAGGAATCCGACCTCGAGGTCAAGGAAAAACTTCTGCAGATGCGGTCGGACTTCGACCGCAAGTCACAGCAGCGCAATGACGAGCTGAAAACCAGCGAGCGCCGCCTGCAGCAGAAGGAAGAGAACCTCGACAAGAAAACGCAGCAGCTCGACTCCCGCATGGCCGAGGTCGAGAAGCGCGACCGCGCCATCGGCGAGCGCGAGAAAACGCTGGAGCAGCGCGAAGGGGAGCTCGGTGACCTCATCGAAGCGCAGCGCCACAAGCTCGAACAGGTGGCCGGACTCACGGCCGACGAGGCCAAGCGCGAGCTGATTCGCGGCATCGAGAACGACGCCAAACTCGAGGCGGCCCAGATCATCAAACGCATCGAAACCGAGGCCAACGAGTTCGGCCATCTCAAGGCGCGGAAGATCCTCGGCATGGCCATCCAGCGGATGGCATCGGATTACGTCGCCGAGAACACCGTTTCGGTCGTCGATCTCCCGAGCGAGGACATGAAGGGCCGCATCATCGGCCGCGAAGGACGCAACATCCGCGCGCTCGAGCTGGCCACCGGCGTCGATCTCATCGTCGACGACACGCCGGAGGCGGTCATCCTCTCCGGCTTCGATCCGATCCGCCGCGAGATCGCACGCATTTCGCTCGAACGGCTCATGCAGGACGGCCGCATCCATCCCGCCCGCATCGAAGAGCTGGTCGAGAAGGTTCGCCAGGAGCTCGATCAGAAGCTGTTCGAAGAAGGGGAGGCCGCGGCGTTCTCGCTCGGCATCACCGATATCCATCCCGAGGTCCTGAGGCTGCTCGGCAGGCTCCGCTACCGTACCTCGTACGGCCAGAACGTTCTGATGCACTCGCTCGAGGTGGCGCAGCTGGCGGCGCTCATGGCCATCGAGCTCGGCGTCAACGACACCATCGCCAAGCGTGGCGGACTGCTGCACGACATCGGCAAGGCCATCGACCGCGAGATGGAAGGGACGCACCTCGAGCTCGGCCGGCAGGTGCTCGAGAAGTACGATGAGAAGCGCGAGATCATCCACGCCATGGAGTGCCATCACGGCGACTACGACCCGACGACGGTCGAGGCCGTGCTGGTCAACGCCGCCGACGCCCTCTCCGCGGCGCGCCCCGGCGCGCGCCGCGAGATCCTCGAAAACTACGTGCATCGCCTCGAACGGCTCGAAGGAATCGCCAACTCGATGGAAGGCGTTTCGAAGAGCTTTGCCATCCAGGCCGGGCGCGAGCTTCGCATTATCGTCGACGCGGAAAAGATCACCGACGAGCAGTCGATCTGGCTCTCGAAAGACGTCGCCCGCAAGATTGAAGCAGAGCTGCAGTATCCGGGTCAGATCAAGGTGACTGTGATCCGGGAGATGAGGGCGGTCGATTACGCGAAGTAGTTAGTGGGCTCTTAGCTCTCAGCTCTTGGCTCTTAGCGGGGCGACGAGCTGGGAGCCGGTTCTCCTAACAGCTAAGAACTAACAGCTAAGAGCCTGCAACCCATGATCAACATCCTCTACATCGGTGACGTCGTCGGCCAGCCGGGCCGGAAGGCGCTCCATCAGAAACTGAATCATGTCGTCGATCGGGAAAAGATCGATTTCACGATCGTCAACATCGAGAACGCTGCCGGCGGATTCGGCGTCACCGAGGCCATCATGGAGGAGCTGTCCGAGCTTCCCATCAACGCCTACACTTCGGGCAATCACATCTGGGACAAGAAGGACTTCGTTGAGAACTACGACCACTACGAGCATGTGGTCCGTCCGGCGAACTATCCTCAGGCTAATGCCGGCAAGGGGCGCGTGATCCGGCAGACGGCGGCCGGCGTGAACGTGGCCGTCGTGCAGGTCATGGGAAACGTGTTCATGCCGCCGTGCGACAACCCGTTCTACGTGATGGAGCGCGAGTTGAAGGAGATCGGCGACGCGGCAAGAGTAATCATCGTCGACATCCATTGCGAGGCCACCTCGGAGAAGCAGGCCATGGGCAGGCATCTCGACGGCCGTGTCTCCGCCGTCGTCGGAACGCATACGCACGTGCCGACGGCCGATGAGCGGATCCTGCCGCTGGGGACCGCGTTCCAGACCGATGTCGGGATGACCGGCGCCTACGACTCGATCATCGGATTCCGTCCCGACGAGGTGCTCTACCGTTTTCTGATGAATACGCCGAAGAAGCTGGAAGTGGCCAGGCGCGATATCCGCCTCACCGGGGCTATGATCGAGGTCGATGAGACGACCGGCCGGGCCTCGCGGATCGTCCGGATTCAAGAGAGAGTCGAGGAGTAGTGCGACTCGGCGTGATTACGCTCGGGCATGTTCATGCCGAGGAGCTCACCGCTCTGACGCCGCACCTCCAGCATCTCGAACAGCTCGTTCTCGATGTGCCGTTTGATGATCCGTTATCGAAGCATCGCGCGGAATTGAATCGCGCCGTCGACGCGGCATCGGACGACTGGCTGCTCATCGTCCGCGAGCGCGAGATCGTCGATGACGCCATCGCGCGCGAGATCACCGAAGCCATGCGCGTGCAGAACGCCTGGGGATTCCGGATCCGCTCGGTGCCGATGTACGCCGGCAAGCCGCTGCGCATTGGTGTGAATGACGGCGAGCTGCGGCTGTTTCATCGCCGGCATCTGCTTCGACGCGGCGAGTTGGGTGTGCAGGGAACCGTCATTCGACTGAGCAATGTGCTTCGCTCGATGAGTTTCGACTCTTCGGATGCGCATCGCGAATACCTGGCGAAGAACGGTGTGCCGCATTCGCTGTTGCGGCGGCTGCTGCTGTTCGCGCATCACGTGGCCGTCACCCGCGCGCACGACGCGAACACGTTGCGGTATCTGTGGTTTGAGGCGGGGTACGACCACGGAGCCCGGTGATTCATACGCAACGCTTGCAGCACAGAGACACAGAGATCACGGAAACCTCTGTGTTCTCTGTGCCTCCGTGGTGAAGGTCTCTCGACTCACGCCATCAGCGGCTGCAGCGACGGTTTCCCTGACGACAACGCCCGCAATGTTCCATTTGCGCGGAACTGGCGCGGCGACATGCCGAATCGTTCCCGGAACTGCTGGCGGAAGTAGTTCTCCGAGTCGAAGCCGCAGCGGCGTGCGATCTGGGAGATGCGCATGTTGCCGCCCTTCAGGAGGCGGGCGGCTTTTTCCATGCGCTTCTCTTTCAGGAAGTGGCTGAGCAATCGGCCGGTAATCCGATGAAAGCGCCCGGAGACGTACTGTCGCGTGTATCCGAGCTCTTTGGTCACGGCTTCGACTGTCAATTCTTCGTCCGCGCGCATACGACGGCGCACCGTCTTGATCAGAGCGCGTAAGAGGCCATCCATAGCGGTCCTCCTCATGGAAGCGCCAGGCCCGCTGCTGTACTCTTGAGTGAGTTCAGAGCGCGCACCCGGCCATTAATCGACGTAAGTGTGGCGACATGATAGTCCAAATCGATCCGAACGGCGACGTCTGCGCCGCGAGAATTCTGCGAGGCCTCGATGCCGAATTCGATCGTGCCGCGATCGTCTCGGTGAAGCGATGGAAGTTCCGGCCGGCCATCAGCAATGCGGGCAAACCGGTAACCGGAGCGTTCAGCGTTACCGCCAAGGCCGACTGACGCGGCTACACTCATGCCATGAGCTTTGCGCCGATCCAGAAGGAAGTCGACGACTACATCTCCCAGTTCAAAGAAGGCTACTTTCCGCCGCTGTCGATGCTGGCGCGTTTGACCGAGGAACTGGGCGAGCTGGCCCGTGCGCTGAGTCACGACGCCGGATTCAAGAAGCCGAAGAGCGGGGAGGCGAAGGGAGATGTGGCCGAAGAGTTGTCTGATCTGATCTTCGTCGCCGTATGCCTTGCCAACTCCCTCGGCATCGATCTCGATGAGGCCTTCGGCGCCGCGATGACGAAGTACCGGGTCCGGGATGCCGATCGCTGGACGAGGAAATAGCGGTTGCGCGGGTTTCGGGGTTGCGGGGTCTCGCCGTGGATTGCTCGCTTGCCAACGTGACAACTTGGAACCCCCTTCTGAACATGAGAGTGACGCGCCGGCGATTTTCCCCCCCAACACCCCGCCCCCGGAATGACAGATCCCCCCGCGTGTTACGATTTATCCCAATGCGGCCCGTTTCCATTTTCCTGGCGCTCGCGCTCTTCGGCGCCTCTCTCCAGGCGCAGGTGCACCTGATCATCAAGCGCGACGGCAGGAAGGTCATCTCGAACTTCGGCGCGGCGTCGTCGTCGCATGGGAGCGATTGGAGCTGGTGGGCCAGACAGCGCGACCGGCGCTCCAGTTACGACAGCTTCATCGACCGCTATGCGGCCCAGTATCGCGTCGACCCCGTGTTCGTCCGGGCGGTCATCCAGGTCGAGTCCGACTTCAATCCCCGTTGCGTCTCCAACAAAGGCGCCCGAGGGTTGATGCAGCTCATGCCGGAGACCGCGCGGCAATACGGTGTGCGCAACGTTTTCGATCCCGAGGACAACATTCGTGGCGGCGTGCACAACCTGGCCGACCTGCTGGCGCGTCATAGCGGCGATCTCCGCCGCGTGCTGGCCGCGTACAACGCCGGAGATGGCGCCGTGGCCAAGTATCGCGGGATCCCGCCATATGAGGAGACGATGACGTACGTGAAGCGGGCGCTGACGGTCTACTACGGTTCGCCCTACCAATCCAGCCAGGTGGCCAGCTTCGCGGCCGCCTACCGCGGCCGCAAACTGACCGGTGGATTCGGCGCGAGCGTGCAACCGATCGTGGCCATGCTTCCCGGCATGCGTTACCTCGGCACCCGTTGAGCGGTACGAGCCGCTGATACAATTCGCCACGGTATGCCCGAACGTGACCCTCTCGTAGCGCCGCCGTTCGACCAAGGCGTCTTCCTCCTCCACTACAACCGCGGCCGTGAAGCGTTTCAGGAGGCCAGGTACGCCGAGGCCAGGCGGGAGCTGGAAAATGCGCAGCGGCTTCGCCCTGACGATGCCGACGTACTCAACCTCCTCGGTCTGGTCTACTTCAAGACGAACGCCTTCCCCGAGGCCGAAGTCATCTATCGAAGGCTGGCGCAGGAGAATCCGAACGTTTTCATTCTCCACTCCAACCTGGGGCTGATCCTCTTCAAGCAGGGGAAGCTGGATGAGTCGGAGCAATACCTGCTTCGCGCCATCGAGCTGCGCCCGAACTACGCCAAGTCGCATCTCTATCTCGGCCTGCTCTATCGCCAGCGCCGGAAATTCAGTGCCGCGCTCGAGCACCTTCGCTTCGCCGGCGCCGAAAAGATCGTCCGCGAGGTGGAAGCCGAGATGAGGCCGCAAGGCTCTGTCCCCGCCGCCAGCCCCATCCAGCCGATTCGCCGTGAGACCAAAGTCACCACGCAGAAGATCGTTCCGCTCGCCCCCGCGCGCACGGGCGAGGTGAAGCCGCTCATGACCCAGCCCGGCAGAGTGCCGATGCCAGCCGGAGCGCCGGTCACGATGCCCGACACCGCCCTTACCGCCGCGCGTAAGCTGCAGGACGCCGTCGATGAGACGCAGCTCGCCGAGGAAAAGCGGCTCGATCTCGCCCACAAGATCGAAGGGGCGTCGAAAACCTTCACGCTCCACGAGAACGGTTTCCTGGAGATCAACTTCGGCCGCAGCGTTCACGTCAAGCGCGGCACGGTCTCGAGTTACTCCGGCAATCTCAAGTTCGTCGCCGAGTCGGGGCTCCTCGGCACGACCGCGCAGACGTTGGTCAAAGCAGTCGGGCAGGGGAAGATTTTCGTTTACGAGAAGGGGCGCAAGACCTTCCTGCTCGATCTCAACGAGGAATTCATCTACGTCGAGGGGAGCAACCTCCTGGCGCTCGAAGACACGCTCACATACCGCGTCGAGCCGATCTACGACAGCACCTACCAGCGCAAGATCGACACAGTGAAGATCTTCGGCAAGGGCTCGCTGGCCATCTCCACGCATATCGAGCCGCTTACGCTCCGGGTCACGCGCGAATATCCGCTGTCGATTTCGTCGAATGCGCTCGTGGCCTGGACCGGCAATGTGATCCCGGCCGTGATGGACGACAAGTCACTCGAGAACGTAATGATCGAGAATGCCGATGAGGCCGGATTCAAGATCCGCTTCGAGGGCGACGGCGTCGTTGTCAGCGAACAGTAACAGTAAGCGCAAGTAACGAATGTTACTGTTGGGGCAGTACAATCCTGTTCCTATGGCGAAAAGCGATAAACCAAGCCCCCCGGTTATTAAGGCTGACTCGTGGGCCAAGATCACAGTCGTACTTCTGGACAGGCATGTGGCCTATCTCGATCTGATCGCGGTCGATATCCGTCTCGAGCACGGCTTTGCGATCTCCCGCGCCGAGCTCATTCGATCCCTGATTGAGGCCGCGAGCCACAGCGGACTGGTTCTCTCCGATGCCGCCGACATGAAGCAGATGATCGAAATGCTTCGCGGCGTCTGGAGCGGCGGCAAACCACGGCGCAAGCGGTAATCGTGTCACCGGCATCGTAGACTTCTCCGATCCATGCCGGAGTTGCCGGAGGTCGAGCTGTACTGCCGCTACGTTGCGCGTCATGCGCTGCAGCAGCGCATAACGTCGGTGCGCGTCCTCGATGAGCGCATCCTGGGCGTCCGGAAGGCGGTGCTGCTGCGAGCCTTGACCGGCCGGCAGCTCACGCGCGTGCGGCGCCATGGCAAACACCTGTTCGCCGACGCCGGCTCGACCTGGCTGCACATTCACTTTGGAATGAGCGGCGACCTCTACTGGTACCAGGGCGATGCCGGGCAGCCGCGGTTCGCACGCGTCATTTTCGATTTTGAGGACGGAGCCCGGCTCGCGTACGACGATATGCGCCTTTTCGGAGTCGTCGAGGTCACGCCCGATCCAGACGCCTTCATCACCGAGCATCGTCTCGGTCCCGATCCGCTCGATTCCGCGTTCCGGCTGCCACTTTTCCGTCGCATCGTGACTGGTCGGCGCGGCGCCGTGAAGTCGCTGCTGCTGTCGCAGGACATCATCGCCGGAATGGGAAATCTCTACGCAGACGAGGCGCTGTACCGAGCGTCGATCCATCCACGCCGGGCGGTGGACACACTCTCCGCGGCCGAGGTCAAAGCGATCTTCCATTCCATGCGTGCCATTCTGAAGGAGGCCATCGCTTTCAAATCCCGCGGTGGCGATTACCCGGGACGCTACCTCGTGCAGCACCGCGAGGAAGGCGATCGCTGCCCGCTCTGCGGCGGCACGATCCAGCGAACGGTGGTGTTCGGCAGAACGACGTATTTTTGCGGAAGGCACCAGAAGTAACGGGGCTACGCGGTCTCGCGGTTGCGGGATTCGGAGACGTCGCCCATGGGGGAGTATGTCAGGATTACATCCTCATGCGTATTCGGGTCGGCACCAGCGGCTACAGCTATAAAGAGTGGAAGGGGACGTTCTACCCCGAGGATCTTCCGGCGGCGAAGATGTTGCCGTATTACGGCGAGCGCTTCGATTCCGTCGAGATCAACAACACCTTCTACCGGATGCCGGACGCGAAGATGGTAGGCAAGTGGGGCGAGCAGGTGCCGGACGCGTTCACGTTCGTGCTCAAGGCGCCGCAGCGGATCACCCATCAGAAGAAGCTGGCCGGCACGGCGGACGACGTCCGTTTCCTCTTCGATGCTGCCGAGACTCTGGGGCCGAAGCTCGGTCCGGTTCTGTTTCAGCTTCCACCGTATTCGCGGAAGGATCCGGTGCGCCTTCGGGAGTTCGTCTCCTCGCTGCCGGCCGCGCGCAAGGTTGCCTTCGAGTTCCGCCACGACTCGTGGTTCGACGACGAGATCTACGACATCCTCCGCGGGCGGGACATCGCTCTCTGCGCGGCGGATACCGATGAAGTGACCGATGTCGAGAAGCTCCTGGTGCCGACGGCATCGTGGGGATACATGCGTCTGCGCAGGGCGGAGTACGCCGAGGAGGAGTTGGAGGCGTGGGCGGAACGGGTGAAGCGGCAGGCCTGGAACGAGGCGTATGTGTTTTTTAAGCATGAGGACGAGGGGAAGGGGCCGCGCTTCGCGGTCGACTTCCGTGCGCGGCTTCGTTGACGGCGCGGCGCGCCCTCGCTAACCTTCGCCAAGTGTCACTGCTGCGGAGCCTGATGGTCTGCTCGATGTTGCTCACGCTGAAGTACGTGAGCAAGATCTTCTATCGCTACGACGTCGACTGGGTCGGCGACGTTTTGCCGAAGCCGTGGCATCAGATCCGGCTGGTGGCCTTCCTCAATCACACCAGCCTCTTCGAGCCGGTGTTCCTCGGCGGCGTCCCCAATCACTTCCTCTGGCGTCTGGCCGCGCACGGCGTCGTCCCGGCGGCGGACAAGACCACGGGCCGGCCGCTCGTCGGCATGATCTTCAAGTTCGTCGCCCATCACGTTGTGGCTATTACCCGCGAGCGCGATCACACCTGGTTCAATCTGCTGAACAAAATCGACCCGAATTCGATGGTCATCATTCTCCCCGAGGGGCGGATGAAGCGCGCCAACGGTCTCGACCTCCACGGCAATCCGATGAGCGTCCGCGGCGGCATTGCCGACATCCTCCTGGCCATGAAACAGGGGAGGATGCTGGTCGCCTACAGCGGCGGACTGCATCACGTGCAGCACCCGGGCGGCCTGCCGCGCATCTTCAAGACCGTCCGTCTGCGCCTGGAGATCCTCGACATCGCCGGCTACATCGAGGAGATGATGCGCAGCGGCGGCGCCGATCAGTTCAAGAAGAACGTGATGCGCGACCTCGACCGCCGCCGCGATTTCTATTGCCCCGATGAGGGACTTCGGAAGACGGCGTAGGCCGGCTTCCGTAGCCGTTCAATCCTGACGGCGAGCGCAGCGAGCCTTGTCAGGATCTCCGGTTAGGCCGCGCGGCAGTCGGTTCCAGTAGATCCCTCGCGGCTCCACCGGAGATCCTGACAGGTTCGCTGCGCTCGCCGTCAGGATGCAGCTACGAGCACTTATCTGCGTCGCAGCAACTGCCACGCGGCAATGGCGATTCCGACGAAGGCGAGCGCGATGAGCCACTTGTTTCCGGCCAGCGTCCGCCAAGCTGATTCCTGAGGCTTCGCCTTGGAAGGCGACATGGCGCTCATCCGCATTCTCTCCCCGCTGGTGCGCATCGATTCCGATACGGCGCTCTTGAATACCGCGAGTGTCTTCGGCTCATCCGCGGGAGCGACGGCCATGCCGCGCTGTGTATCGATGTGGATGACGTTCGACGGCATCGGCACGATCAGCTTCTCGCCGTGATCGCCGGCGGCGACGTTGTATGTTCCCTGGTCAAAGTAGAGCGGGGTCAGGCCGACGCGCGTGTTGCGGAGGAACACCACATGCTCGTCGCCGACATTGAACACCGGGACGCCGATGGTCTCCTGGTGGATACCATTCACGCTGCCGCCGGGGGTGGCGATGATGACCTGGCCCGCGGCGTCTCCCTTCATCGACTGCTCGACGGCAAAGGTCGCGTACGTCACGATCCAGCGTCCGGTGGAATCGTAGCGAGCCTCTGTTTTGACGCATTTGCCGAGGATGATGGCGGCGGCGTGGTCGACCTTCTCATCGAAGCTCGCCGCCTGCGCCACAGAGGCCTGAGCGGCTGGCGCGGCGATGGCCAGTGCGACGAGCGCCATGAGAGGGAGCAGACGGTTATTTGTGATCATCCTGAGCTCACAATAAGCAATCGATACGCCACAATATTGCAGGGTATATGTGGCACAGACACTCTTGTCTGTGCTCAGCGGCTACGCCGCGCGTGGCCTTCGGCGCCGGTCCGCGATCGTCTCACGCAGAAACTTCAGCAGCGCCCGCTCCTCAATCGACAACCCCACCCGAACCACCGGCGAGCCTTTGTGCTGTTTGCGCAGCATCTCGAACGGCTTTCCTTCCATGTACTCTTCGAGCAGGCGCGGGCAGATGTACGACGAGCGGCAGACGGCGGGGGTGTTCCCGAGCTGTTTGGCGGTGGCGACGACGGCCATCTTGATCTTGCGTTTGCGCTCCGTCTTGCTCGATCCCTGACGGGTCATGCCGAGGGCGATGGAACAGAGGAGAGTGCCGGCCCAGGTGCGGAAATCTTTCGCCGTGAAGTTCTTGCTGATGATCGACTGGATGTAGTCGTTCACATGGCGGTCGCTGACACCGCGAACCTTGCCGTTGTCGATGTAGGCGAAGAGCTTCGGCTCGCCGAGCGCCTTCAGCCGCCGCACGATCGCGGCGACTCTCGCATCGACGATGGCCCGCGTCTGCGCCTTGCGCCACTTGCCGAGGTAATCGAACTGCAGCATCGATCCCTCGACCTTCACATGCTTGCCGAGGATGGTGGTCAGCCCGTAGGTCGCCTCCGACTGCGCGCTCTTGTCATTGCCGACGCGGAAGAACCCCTGATCGATGAGGCGCACGATGGCGGCGAGCACGTGCTCGCGCTCGAGGTCCGACCGCTTCAGATCGGCGCGGACGCGGCGCCGAAGAGCGGGGAGCGACTCACCGAACTCGACCACCCGCTGGAACTTCTCTTCCTCCCGCTGCGCCCGGAATCGCCAATGGTAGAGGTACTGCGTGCGTCCTTTGCGGTCGACGCCGACGGCCTGGAGCGGCGCCGCGTCGCCGCGGGCGATCCGGACGTCCTGCCAGGCCGGCGGGATGCGCAGCTTGCGGATGCGCGCCAGCGTCTTGTCGTCGTCGATCGGTGAGCCGAGAGCGCTGCGATAGGTGAAGCCCGATTCTTTGGTTCCCTCGCGACGGATACCGTGAAGATTGAGGTACCACCGTCGTTGCACTCCCTTTATCGGCATGTTGTGCGCGATTTTTGCGAGAATGGTGCCGCTTGACGGACGCTGGCAGCGAGCAGGATGCAGTCAACGGCGGCGCGGTCGAGCCGCTGACCTCCCGTCAGCGGATGATCGTCATCGTCCTGGCGCTCGTGGTTGCACTGACGCGGCTGCTGGCGGTCTCCCATTCGATGTGGGATTGGGACGAGGCGCTTTTCGTCGCCGCCCTGCATCATTACGACGTCGCACAGCATCATCCGCACCCGCCCGGGTTCCCGCTGTTCTTCGCATTGGCCAAGGTTGCGCGCGCCGTCGGGCAGGACGACTTTCATGCATTGCGCGGGATCAGCATCCTGGCCTCGCTCTTCCTCTTCCCGGCGCTTTTCGCACTGGCGCGGTCGCTTCGATACCGATTCCGGACGTGCATCGTCGCCGCGCTGCTCTTCTGTTTTCTGCCGAACGTCTGGTACTGGGGAGGGACCGGCTTCACCGACGAGCTCGCGCTCGTGACCGCGCTGGCGGGAGCAGCGCTGCTGCTGCGCGATGACCGGCGGCGCGGCACGTACCTGGCCGGATGCATCTTCTTCGCCGCGACGATGCTGGTGCGCGCGCAGAACGTGTTGATGGCCTGGCCGTGGATCGTCGCTTCGTGGCGTCGGTTGCGCGCCCGGCGCGGTGGCGAGGTGATCGCCGGAACTGCGCTGATTATCGTCCTCGTCGTCACCGGCTACGGCATCGCCGCGAAGCTGACCGGGATCGACGAATACATCTTCGCCACGAAGTGGCATCAGCACTATGTCGCCACCGTCGACGGTGCGCTGAATCCGACGCGGACGCCGATGCGGTTCCTCCTGCAGGATTTTCTCTTCGATCCGTTCGAATCGCGCGCGGCGTCGACGTTGATGTTCTTCTTCACGCTCCTGGCCTTCCTGCGTCCGCGGCGTGCACAGCGCGATATCGTCCTGACATTCGAGCCGGGCTTTCTGCTGGCGTGGTTTCTACTGAGTCCGACCGGCATCAGCCGTCTCTCGCTCGCGTATGTCGCCGCGAACGTTCTGCTCGCGGCGGATGGGCTGGACGTCGCGGCGACGTTCATCGCCGCGCGCGTGCGTGCGCTCCCTCGGGAGCGGCTCGCGGCGGCGTTGCAGGCCATCCTCGCCGCCGTCATCATCGGCCGCTACGTCGTCTGGGTCTGGCCCGGCTTGCGCGCGGTGCGAAAGACCGACTCGCCGCCGGTGCAGGCGATGCGCTGGATCCGGCAGAACGTCCCTCGGGGGGCGAAGGTCTACGCGGCCGGAGGCCTGGAGCCGTTCGTCGCCTACTTCCTCACCGATTACAAGGTCATCCCCACCGAGGATCGCTTCGATCCATCCAAGGCACCGGCCGACAGGAACGCTGTGTACGTTGCCGACTTCGCCAGCTCGTCCGCGCAGGCGATCAATTTCCGCCGCAGGCGCGAGCATCTGTGGGCGCTTTTCAATCGACGCTATTTCGAGGTCTCGGTAGTCCCGATCGCCGGTTGGATCAAATTCGGTGCCGGCTGGTACGGAGACGAGGAGGGAGGCGATGGAGATCACTGGCGATGGATGGCGAGCGAAAGCCACATGCTGCTCGCACCGCTCGGCCATCGCGCGCAGCTCGGCCTGACCATTCAATTTCCTCTCGATGCCGAGCCCCCGCCCACGGTGACGGTCACGCTCGACGGTATCGTGGTCGATCGTTTCGTTCCGAGGAAGGCCGATGTGGAACGATCGTACGTCGTCGTGTCGCGGAGCGGAGTGCCGGACGACCTGATGCTCTCGGTCGACCACGCCGTCAATTTCTCGCGCCTCCACCGCAGCAACGACCCCCGAGACCTGGGGCTGGCGTTGCATCGGATTCTCTGGAAGGAGATTAGCGACTAGCAAAGGCTTTTAACCACAGAGGCACAGCGCGGCGAAGCCGCAACCAAAACGTGGATGCCGGTTAGGGCGCGGCAAGCACGGCCCCCTCATCCGCCTTCGGCACCTTCTCCCCCAGCTGAAAAGCGCTGGGGGAGAAGGGCTCTCGATGTTAGGAAGGCGCGAGCTCTTTTCGGGGCGACGTCACGTTTGCGAAGATTTCTTCCAAAACCATGCGGCCCCGAGAACAAGAGCTCGCGCTTCCCTACATCGAGAGTCCTTCTCCCCCAGCGCTTTTCAGCTGGGGGAGAAGGTGGCGAAGCCGGATGAGGGGGCGGTGCTTGCCATGCCCTTGCCGGCATCCACGTTTTGGTTGCGGCTACGCCGCGCTGTGCCTCTGTGGTGAAATCATCTTTGACTCACCGCTTGAACGAAATCGACTGCGGGCGCCACGTCTTGACGCGCTTGCCGTCCTTGATTGCCGGCGTAAACCGCACCGCTTTCATCGCGCGCGTCGCGGAGTCGTTGAAGCCGAAGCGGGAGTCGCCGCGGAGAATCTTCACGTCGACGACGTCGCCGTTTTCCGAGATCAGGGCCGAGAGGATCACGATCGCTTCCGCACGCTGCTGCGCGGCAAGAGGCGGATAGTACGGGCGGATCTCCGAGAGAGGCTGGGGAAGCTTATCCAGCTCCGTCACGTCGACGACGTCCCCCTCGTGGATCGTGGCGACGGGAGGTTGCGTAAGCGCCGGTGCGGCGAGGGCAGGTTGCGGCTGTGGCGGGACGACCGGCGCCTGCTGGGCGACGGTCTGCGTCGGCGGCTGATTCTCCGGCCGCGAATTCACGCGCCGCTGGTCGAGCGCGGCGGCGGAGCCGCGATCGTCGATCTGCTTCTGCGGTTGCGGCGGCGTGATCAGGTTGGCCGTCTGCACAGGGGCATTCTTCGACTGCTCCTGCTTGAGCTTCTTGTTCATGTCCGCCTGCAGCTTCATCATCTCTTCCTGCATCTTCTGCTCAACCGCGACCTCGAAGGCCTTCTTCTGCGCGGCGGGGTCGAGCGGGGCCGTGCTGGTTTGCGGCGCGGCGGCGATGACCGGATGGGAGATGACGACGTTCGGCTTCGGCGGGGGAGTGGCGGCATGCAGCACCGGCGCGGCCGGTTTCGGCTTGAACATGAAGAACGCGCCGGCGCCAACCGCGAGCACGACCACGGCGGCAGTGGCATACAGCGGCATGCGGCTCTTCGCCGGCGCCGGCGCCGCTTCGACCTCGGCGGCTATCGCCACCGGCGCGTACGCCGCGACATTGACCTTCGACTCCCTCTCGCGGTCCAGCGATTCCGCTTCCATCTCTTTCTTCAGAAGGTTGCTGAGGTAGAAGGCGAGATTGAACGTCGACGCCGAGTAGTTCCCTCCGTGCACGAGCGACGAGAGCACCTGCTTCATTTCGCCGATCGATGCATAGCGGGCATTGGGATCGATGGCCAGCGATTTCTCGAGGAGGGCGCGAATATCATCGGGGATCGGTTGCCCGGAGGATGTCTTCGCCGCGCGGATCGTCTGCGCGAACGCGCTGCCGGTCATCGCGTCCGGCGGCTCGTTGCCGGTGACGAGGAGGTAGAGAACCGCGCCGAGCGAGTAGACATCGGTCGTCTTCGAGACCTCGGCCGAGGCACGGTACTCCGCAGCGAAATACCTGCCCAGCTCCGCGGCTACCTTCGAATCGGACATCGAGGCGATGAGACCTTTTCCGATCTGCTGGCCGGCCACGCGGATCTCGCCTTCATCAGTGATCCAGACGAACTGCGGGATCAGCGCGCCGTGTGCGAGACGATTGCCGAGGTAACGGAGATCGGCCGTCGTCGACAGAGAGAGCGCGATCTTTTCGGCGATGACGATGGCCTGATCGATCGGTATCGGATTCGCGGTGACGCCCGCGCCGCCGCGGGCGCGATCGACGATATGCCGCAGCGAGCGTCCGCCCGAATACTCGTGCGCGATGAAGGGGATGCCGTTGGCGACGTCGATGGTCTGATCTTTGGCGAAGGTCGTCCCGCTCAGCAGTGGAACAAGCTGGTTGGTCTCGCCCGCGCTTTGAACCAGAGCCGCGCGATTGCCGCCCGACAGACGCCGGACCGCCATGATCGGACCGAGTTGCCCACCGTCGACGCGCCCCGCGCGCCAGAGATCACCGAGAGCATCGGTTTCTAATTTCTTGAAGAGGATGAACGGACCGAACTGTTCGTACGGACGGTTTTTCGCAGACATACTCTCTCGGGACCCCCAGGTTTTGTATGCGGTGCGGGGAGGATAACACAAAAGGTTATTGGTAGTAGTTATTTGTGTAATAAACGGGGGTCGGGAGTCGGGGGTCGGAAAAACACGGACGGAGCTCCGACCCCCGACTCCCGGCCCCCGACTCCCGTTATTTAGCTTTCTGATCCCGGTACCACTGAACCTGCCAGATCTGCACGTTCCGGTCGTGGTCGGCCATGTTCGTGGCAAAGGCGTGCGTCCCGTCGTGTTTGGCGACGAAGTAGAGGAAGTCGCTCTTCGACGGCGCCGCCGCGGCCTGTAGCGAAGCCAGGCCGGGATTGGCGATCGGGCCCGGCGGCAGGCCGTGGAAACGATAGGTGTTGTAAGGCGAGTCGATCTGCAGGTCGGCTTTGCGGATGTTGCCGTCCCAGCGCCCGGCCAGTTTCAGCGCGTAGATCACCGTCGGGTCGGCGCCGAGGAGCATCTTGAGGTTGATGCGATTCATGTAGACCGACGCCACCAGCGGCCGCTCCCGCGGCATGCGCGCCTCGGTCTCGACGATCGAGGCCAGCGTCACGGTCTGATGGAGATTCAGGCCGGTGGTGATGTAGTTCATCTCACCGCCGAAGTGCTTGCGGAAGTTCGCCACCATCGCCTGAATGATGGCCCGCGGCGGCGTGCCGGGATCGAATTTGTAGGTGTCGGGGAAAAGATACCCCTCGAGCGTCTTCGCCTCGGGGGCGATATCGCGGATCAGTTCCGGATTGACGGTGAGCCTGTCCCACTCCGCGTCGCGGCCGAATCCCTCCTGCACAAAAATGTGTGCAACGGCGAAGCGGTCCAGCCCTTCGCGGACCGTGACGCTCTTGGCGTTGACGTCGCCGCGGATCAACTTGTCGAGGACTTCCTCCGCCGTCATCGGTTTGGAGAACTCGTAGATGCCTGCCTTGATCCTGTCGTTGTAACGGACGACCTTCATGTAGATCAGCGGGAAGTATTCATCCCGGATGATCCCTTCGGCTTCGAGGTGCTTGAGGATCGCGGCGGTGCGGAGGCCGTGATGGACTTCGACGTCTTTGAACGGTTGCGTGTAGTTCTTGTACGGCGAGCGCATGGCCCGCAGGAAGAACCAGCCGCCGCCGACGCCGAGGATGACGGCAAAGATGCCGACGGTCATCAGCGAGTGCAGCAGCTTGCGGCAGCCGCCGCGGCCGCGCGCGCGCCGGGCTATGACGCCCTCCTGGCGAGGTCGTCGAGGTAGGACTGCAGAATGACGGCGGCGGCGTGCATGTCGATCTCGCGCTGAGCGTCCCGTCGCTTCGTTCCGCTCTCGCGCAATTGCCGGGAAGCCTCGGTGGTGCTGAGGGCCTCGTCCCAGAGGACGACCGGTTTGCACGTTTTCTGCCGCAGCCGCTCCGCGAAATCGCGGAACTTCTGCTCGCCGGTGTCACTGTGCGCGCGCCGGGGAACGCCCACCACGATCGTTTCCGCGTCGAGCTCACGGGCGATGCCGGCCAGTTTGTCGACGATCTCCCCTTCGTTCTTCACCACCGAATGCGGTGTGGCAATGGTTCCGGACGCGCTCACCGCCACCCCGATGCGCCGGCCACCGTAATCGATGGCGATGATCGACATGGAGAGGATTGTACTTGGTGACTGGTTGTCGGTTATCGGTTGTCGGTTGTCGAGTTGACTCGGTGTCGGGTTGCGTACAATGTGGATACCGGTCCGCGGGTTGCAACGTTGCTCGGTTTGCGCGGGCAACCCGACAACTGACAACCGATAACCGACAACGCGCGATAGCGCAAGCAACCGATAACCGACAACGCGCGCAGCGCCACCATGAAGAACTTCAATCTCGACGCCATCCTCGAGGCGATGCTGAAAACGTCGGACCGGGTCTCCGACCTCAATTTCTCCGTCGGACGGCCGCCGCAGGTGGAAGTCGACGGACAGCTCGTTCCGGTCAACTTCCCCGGACTCCCGCGTCTGACTCCCTACCAGACCGAGATGATCGCCATGCACATGCTGCGCGGCGACCGCGAGCTGACGCGCGCCTTGCTGAGCAGCGGATCGGTCGACCTGTCGTACTCCATTCCGCAGAAGACGCGATTCCGCGTGAACGTCTTCTCGCAGCGCGGCACCTACGCCATCGTCCTGCGCGTCATCCCCGAGGGCGTTCCGACGCTGGAATCGCTGAACCTGCCGCCGGAGCTGGTGAACATCTGCAGGCTCAAGAACGGCATCGTGCTCGTTACCGGGCCGACCGGTTCGGGAAAGTCGACCACGCTGGCCGCGCTGATCAACAAGATCAACCACGACTACGCGTACCACATCATCACCATCGAAGATCCGGTCGAATACATGCACAAACACATCAAGGCGACCGTGAACCAGCGCGAGCTGGGATCGGACACGAAGAGCTTCGCCCACGCGCTGCGCTCCGCGCTGCGGCAGGCACCGAAGGTGATCCTGATCGGCGAGATGCGCGACGTCGAGACCATCGAGATCGCCATGGAAGCGGCGGAGACGGGACACCTGGTCCTCTCGACGCTGCACACCATCGATGCCGCCAAGACCATCGACCGGATCGTCGGCGTCTTCCCGAAGGATATGGAGTCGCAGGTGCGCACGCGTTTCGCGCAGTCGTTCCGCTACGTCCTCTCGCAGCGTCTCCTGCCGAAGATTGGCGGCGGACGGATCGCGGCGCTGGAGGTCCTGAAGTCGACGATGCGCACGCGCGACTACGTGCTCAAAGGCGAGACCGAGGGACGGTCGCTGATCGACGCCATGCACGATGGATCGGTCGACGGGATGCAGACCTTCGACGACGAGCTCGAGAAACTGTGGACTGCCCGCGTGATCACGCGGGAGATCGCGCTGGCGTACTCCACGAACCCAACCAACCTTGCCCTTCGCCTCGGCGAAGGCGCCGAGTCCGAAACGGTGGCCTCAGGCGACGAATCGATGTTGTCGATGCTGGAGTAAGGCGATGAAGATCACCTGTACCTCCTGCCAGAAAGCGCTCTCCCTCGACGAGACGAAGCTTCCGATGAAGCCGGTCCTCGTTCCCTGTCCCGTCTGCGGTACGAAGCTGCCGGTCGACCGCCGCAACCTGGAGATGGCCGCAGCCGCCTCGGACACGACCGCTCCCGTGCACGAAGAGGATGACGGTTTCGGCGCGAAAGCGATGATCGTCGGCAACGATTCTCCCGCCTTGCGCCAGGCAGCGAAGCTGATCGGCTTCATGCCGGTCGTCATCGCCGCTCCGCCACAAGCCCGCGACTACTTCATGCACGAGTACCCGCCGGTGGTGATGCTCAACCCCGCCCAGATCACCACGCCGCCTCTGGCCGATTTCGCCCCGATCGTCTCTCTCACTCCGACCGACCGGCGAAAAGCCTTCTTCATCCTCTTCTCCGACAACCTCCGCACCCTCGACGGCAACGCCGCCTTCCTCTATGGCGTGAACCTCGTCGTCGCCCCCAAAGACCTCGGCGCCTTCCAGCAGATCTACAAAGAAGCGTTCGGCTACCACGAGCGCCTCTACGCGCCGCTGACGGCGGCCGTGAAGGCGATGGCGGGGTAGGGGGCCCGGGTCGCAGGGCGGTTTTTCGGAGCGCTGGCGTCTCGCCGGCTGGCCCGGCGTGCGTCCCGCCGCCGGGTTACCGCAAATGTTTGGAGTCTTGCCGGTCGGGCGGCGGTGGTTTCCGGAGCGCTGACGTCTCGCCGGCTGGCCCGTGGGCGTCTCGCCCCCGAACCGTCAAGACTCCCAACATTCGCGGGTAACCCGGCGGCGGGACGCACGCCGGGCCAGCCGGCGAGACGCCAGCGCTCCGTTTCGCTATTCAATTTAACGGAGTCTCCCTCTCCCCGCTCGACGCGGAGAGAGGGACTCTCAATAGGTTGATGCCGTCAGACGACGAACGATCATCGCCCTCCCGACACCAGCACTCCGTCGACGATGACGTCGACGACCGGCGTCACGCCGGGGGCTCCGGCGATGGTGAAGGTGTACGTACCAAGCTGATCCTGATCGGCGGGGGTGGCGCTGCGCAGTCTCCCTCCGCTGCGGACGCGCGCCTGCACCAGCGGCGCGTAGCCCGGTCCGAAGTAGTTGCCGAAGCGGTCGCGCGGCGTGACCGTGAGCGTCCAGACGCCAAACGCGTCGCCGGTCAGGGTGATGGCGGTGGCGGCCGAATCGGCGCGCGGCTTCACGTCCTCCTCGAGCCGCTCTTCGCGCACCACGTGGCCGGTGAGCGGCGTGTCCCAGTCGAGCGTGGCCTCGAAGACGTAGGTGCCGGGAATGAAGGTGTCGGGGAACGTCGCGCCATAGAATCCACGTCCCTGATCCGTGAGCGTAATGACGGCGACGTCCTTCGGCGTGGTGCTGTCGATCAGCGGCTGCCCGAGCGCCGCGATCTTGTAATCGTACGGAGTCAGGATGTCGCCGGTGGGCGTGATGGTGTTGCCGCCCGGCGTCTTGATGTGCGACGCGTGAAGGACGTTGCCCATGCCGTCGGGCTGCCGCTGCATGCGGACCTTGATGGCGCCGGCCGGCAGGCCGGGCAGCGGCTTGCCGTCCCAGTCGACCAATACGTGAATGCCGAGCGGGTCGCCGGTGACGGCGTGGAGGTTGTCGAGCGAGAACTGATAGTCGAGCTCCTTCTCCAGAAACATCACATTGAGAAGGTACGGCACCGCGTCGGCGCTCTTGAGGTCGCGCTTCACGCGCACGCTCCACGCGCCCGACTTGAATCCCTGGCTCATGTCAAAGGCCTGGATGGAGGCCTGCGGCGTCTTCTTCGACGACGTAGGAATCGCCGGCACGCTGGCGCCCGGCGGATAGACGTCGAGGTCGAGCATCTGCCGCGCCGGCGGCGCCCACTGCACGGTGAAGACGACGCGCTGCGGCGAGCGGTCGACGGTCACCGGAACGGCCGCGCTCGGACCCGTGCCGGTCAGCGTGTCCAGCACCCGTGTCGCCATCGACGCCGTGTTGCCCTTGAGGATGGCCACCAGCGTCATTCCGAACACGTCGAACATCGTCGATGAGGTGATGGCCTGATACGACGCGCCTGAAGTCTCGAACGAGATGTTGCGGAGCAGCGTGTCGTCAACCTGTGCCGGTGTTCCGAAGGCGATGGTCTGGATGGGGATGAAGCGCTTGCGCAGCTCCTGCGGCAGGCCGGCCACTGGCGTCAGGCCGAGGAAGCCGGTGCCGGTCGGCGTGATGAGCGGTGCCGTGTTCTGGATGCCGTCCGTGATGAGGATGACGTTGAGATCGTTCTTGGGATCGGCCTTCCACTGGCTCATTCCTTCGTTGATGCCGGCGCCGATGGAGGTCGAGTTGCCCGGAACGAGCGCGTTGGCCTTGGTGATGATGGCGTCCCAGGCATTGGCTGCGCCGCGCTGCAGGAAAAAGTTTGCCGGAGGATCGGCGCCGATGAGCGTCTGCGGCTGCGCGGTGGAGTCGAAGAAGACCAGCCCCATGCGATCGCCCGACCACTCCGGCCCGCCTCCGGGCGGCGCGTCGAGCAGCTCCCACTGGCCGACGAAGTTCTGTACCGCCGACTTGAGGATGTCGATTTTCTTCGGTCCGCTCAGCGCGCCGGGCGGAAGATCGTTCATGCTGCCCGACTTGTCGAGCACCAGTGCCACGTCGAACGTGTTGCGGCCCTTGTACGTCGCCGTGAGCGCCGGCGCCACGCCGTCGTCGTTCGGAATCAGGCTGGCCGGCGTGTCGCCGGTGTGCTTCGACACCTGCGAGCACTCCGCCATCGGCGCGGCCACGACGTAGGTCGACATCCGGTAGGCGGTGACGTCCTGCGCGCCGACGAAGCGCATGGGGATTTGCTTCTCGACGGCGAACGTGCCCGCGCAGAAGTCGGCCCCGAAGTTCGACAGCGGCACGTAAGTGATGCGGACGTTGTTGCCCGTCAGCGCCTCGTAGGTCACCGAGTCTCCGGCCACAACGAGGGTGTCGCCGAGGTTGAGGGTGGTGCTGCCGTTGACCACGAGCTGCGAGCCGGCCGGAGCGGCGCTCAACTCGAGGATGACCCGCACCATCCCCGATTCCTGGTTCGGGATGCCGCGGACCGGAATGTCGAGGATCCAAGCCTCGCTCGCCGCGGCCGTGGACGGCAGCAGCGCGGAGGCGAACGCAACAAGTACAGCGAGAGCGACAAAGGCTCGTTTCATGGGACTTCCTTTCTTCAAGAAATAGAGAGAGATTGGGCGGCGCTGCCGGAAGCGCCGATCGAATGTGAACGAGTCCACAATCGGTCGCCGACCGGCGGCCTGCCGTGTTCCAGATCACAAGCGGGGCGATTCAGCAGTGCGCCGCACGTATGCAATGCGGCACGGACACTCGTATTTGTGCCCTGGAGATTGGACGTTACGACGCCGCGATAGCGGCTCAAGACGGTAGCCAGGGGTGCGAGCGTTTTTTTGCGAGCACCCCTGGAACCCGATGCGATCTGAAATCGTGCCGCGTCAGCGGCACTGGATGGAGTCCCCGATTACTCCAGTGCCGCTGACGCGGCA
>JADGNY010000164.1 GCA_017883235.1 Thermoanaerobaculia bacterium
CAACTCGACTCCCGCATTGACGAGCACCCGGCACTATCCAGCGCTCCGGCTCGTCAGTTGGCCGCTATCAGAAAGTTTAGCCATCCCTTTTCCGGATGTGTCAATAGGTACATCGACGACGTTCGCCGCACACCAGCGGCGTAACACGACACACCGGCTGAGTAACACGACACACAGGCGGAGGGACACGACACACAGGCGGAGGAACGCGACACACCGGCGGAGTAACAGAACACGCGGGCGGAGTAACACGACACGCAGGCGAAGGAACGCGACACGCGGGCGGAGGAACACGACACGCAGGCGGAGGAACGCGACACGCTGTGCGGAGGAACACGACACGTGGGCGGAGGAACACGACACGCGGGCGGAGGAACAAGACACACAGGCGGAGGAACAAGACACGCGGGCGAAGGAACAAGACACACAGGCGGAGGAACAAGACACAAAGGCGGAGGAACACGGGAAGATCTCGATCTGGCGCTTCCCTCCCCTCGAGAGCCCTTCTCCCCCGCGCTTTCCAGCGGGGGAGAAGGTGGCGAAGCCGGATGAGGGGCGGTGCTTGCTATGTCCCGACCGGCATCCACGGTTTGGTGCGGCTACGCGGCGCTGTGAGCCTGTTAACGGCCTCCGTGAGCGGACGGAGTCACCATTTCTGGTGATTGATGCGCATCTCGACTGCCCAATCGCCCGAATCGCCGGGGCCGATGTGGCACAGAACAGTCACTCTTGTCTGTGCCCGGGCGGAGCCGCCGTCGCTGCGTGCTTGCAGCTTGCTGACGATTCCGCTCGTCGAGTGAGAATGTGCGTTAGCCCAGCGTTAGCCCTGCGTTAGCCCGCATTTCTCACACTCTCACTGGAATCGTCGCTACCCTGTTACTCGTCGAGAGCCTTCTCCCCCAGCGCTTTTCAGCTGGAGGAGGTGCCGACAGGCGGATGAGGGGGCGTTGGCTCTTGCCGAGCAGTGAACTATTTTCAGGAATGGGCGTGGGAAACTCATGAAAACACGCAACTTCAGCGCGAGAACCGCCCCCTCATCCGCCTTCGGCACCTTCTCCCCCCGCAAGAAACCGCGGGGGGAGAAGGACTCTCGATTAAGGGAGTCGCAAGTGCTTCATGAAGACTGTGAGAAATGCGGTTAGGGGGCCGCTACGCTTGCTTTAGTGCCAGCCGGTGAAACTCCCCTCGGATCCGCTGCATCGAATTCGGCGCCGCGCACGGATGCACGCGGTTGGTGAGCAGCACCATGATCCGGTCGCGTTCGGGGTCGACCCAGACCGACGTACCGGTGAAGCCGGTGTGACCGTACATCCCTGTTGGCGAGATCAACCAGCCGAGGCCGCGGGATTCGTTTAAGCCGGCGGTCTGGTTGTGCGTGGCTTCGTCGACGATGTCGCGTGGCAGGAGTTCGGCGTTGGACCACGACTGGGCGAGGCGGAAGATGGCGCGGGCGGTGGCGAAGAGGCCGGCGTTGCCGGCGGTGCCGCCGTTGAAGAAAGAGTTGCCGTCGTGCACCTCGCCCCAGATCAGGCCGTCGCGGAGCACCGCCACCTCGGGGTTTTCGGCCATTCGGGCTTCGTAGCGCTGGCCCCATTCGGTAGCTGCGATGCGAGGGCGGAGGGATTCGGGGGGGAGGAACATTGCTTCGGATTCGATGCCGAGGGGGGCCAGGATCCGTTCGCGCGCGAGGGTCAGGTAGTCGGGCAGCATCGACCAGAGCAGGACGTAGTTCAGGTCGGAGTAGACGACGCGCGTGCCCGGCTCGTACTCCGGGCCGTGCTCGTGGATGGCATCGACGTAGTCGCGGCGGAGATAGAGCGGCATCCAGGCGCGGAGGCCTGAGGTGTGCGTCAGGAGAGGGCGGATGGCATCGACGTCGAGGAGTTGCAACGCGAGCGTGGTCGTGATCAGAGGCTTGGTGAGCGACGCGCAGTCGTAGATGGTGTCGAGCGTCGCCGGGATCCGGAGCGGGACTGCTACCGCGTGGCCGAGGGCGTTCTCGTGCTCGATGCCGCGCGAGGAGCCGATGGCGTAGACGGCGCTCGGGAAACTGCCGGCGTCGATCTCGCGGAGGAGGAAGTCGTCGATCGACGTCACAGGGTGCATTGTAACGGCGGAGCCGAAGGCGTCACACGGAGCGCTGGCGTCTCGCCGGCTGGCGCGGGGGCGTCTCGCCCCCGCCCGGCAAGACACGACACATTCGCTGGTAACCTCGGGCGGCGGGACGCACGCCCGGCCAGCCGGCGAGACGCCAGCGCTCCGTTGCGCTTCGCGCTGCACAGGAACGGTTGCGCTCCTTCCCTGTCAACCGCGAATTTCTCTTTGCAATGAGCGGTTTACGGACCTCGAATTCGCATCGCGGCGCGCCGTGGGATTGCTGCTAGTATCCGGCGCGTCCAAATCAGAACCGTCAGGTGTTCTTCATTAATGTTCCGTCTCGACAAACTCGAAATTCACGGCTTCAAATCGTTCTACGATCCGGCCCATCTCTCCTTTCCGTCGCCGATGACGGCTGTGGTCGGCCCGAACGGCTGCGGTAAGTCCAATATCTGCGACGCCATCATCTGGGTCCTCGGCGAGAACCGCGCCTCGCACATCCGCGGCGAGACGATGGACGACGTCATCTTCCAGGGCTCGGCGCGCCGCCGTCCGCTGTCGATGGGCGAGGTAACGCTGACGCTGGCGACGGTCAACGGCGACAGCAATCATCCGATGTCGGACGACGGCCGCATCACCATCAACCGCCGCGTCTTCCGCACCGGCGAGTCGGAGTTCCGCCTCAACGGCAAGCGCGTCCGCCTCAAGGACATCTCCGACATCCTGATGGATACCGGCCTGGGCATCCGCAACTATTCGGTGATGGAGCAGGGGAAGATCGATCTGATCCTCTCCAACAAGCCGCAGGACCGCCGCCGCCTGATCGAGGAAGCGGCCGGCATCACGAAGTACAAGACCAAGCGCCGCGCCGCGGAGATGAAGCTGGAAGAGACGCAGCAGAACCTGCTGCGCATCGACGACACGCTGGCCGAGGTCACCAGGAATCTGAACTCGCTCAAGCGCCAGGCCGGCAAGGCGCGGCGGCACAAGGAGCTGAGCGAACAACTGTCGACGGCGAAGCGCGCGCTGTACAAGGGGCGCATCGTTTCAGCGCAGGCGGAGCAGTCGGCGGCGGACGAGGGCGTCGCGGCGTCGCAGGCGGGCGAGTCGGAGCTGGCGGCGCAACTTGCCACCGACGAGGCGGAGCTGGCGGAGAACCGTACCTCGCTGACCGGCAAGTCGTCGCGCGCGTCGCATGTGCGCGAAGAGGTGGCGTCGCTGTCCGGTGACGTGGAGCGCCTCCGCTCGTTCATGGAGCAGTCCGAAACGAACCTCGGCGATCTGGTGCAGCGCAGCGAGAACGCGCAGACGCAAATCGCCCAGCTCGAGAGCGAGGGAGCGGAACAGCAGGCGCTCCTCGACGAGCGCTCGCAGGCGCTGGAAGCGGCGCGCGGCGAGCGCAATCATCTTCGCGAGATCGCCGAGCAGGCCGAACGCGACCGGCAGGAGCGCTCCGACGAGGTCCGCCGTCACGAGAAGGCGCTGACCGATGCGCGCGAAATGCTGATGCGGACGATCGCCAAGATCTCCGAGGCCCGCAATCAGGTGCATCAGATCGAGGTGGCGGTCGAGAAGTGCGAGTTCTACCTCGGCAAGTTGAGCGAGTCGGCGCGCAAGGCCACCGAGAGCCGCGACGGCGCGCGGTCGCTCAGCGTCGAATGGGATGAGCGCGTTCACGAGGCGGAAGAGTTGCTGGAGATGACCCGCCAACTGGCGCGCGATGCGGTGATCCGGAACGATGAGCTGTCGGTGCAACGCAACGGTTTGCGCGACACGCTGGCCGGCGCGCGCGACCGTGTGTCGCAAATGACGTACAAGATCGATTCGCTGCGGACGCTGCTGATCTCGCTGGAGTCGCAGGACGAAGATGTGCGCCGGGCCATCCTCGAGCTGATCCCGAACGCGACGCCGGCCGCCGAGGCCGTGCGGGCGACGGAAGGATTCGAGGCCGCGCTCGACACGCTGCTGCGCGACGTCTCGAAGGCGGTGGTCGTCGACACAGCGGCGACCGCGACGAACGCCATCGCCCGCCTGCGGAAGCGCGGGGCGGGACGCGGCGCGTTCATCACGCTCGACTACGAGGCGTCCGGCGAAGGCGGACGGCGCGGCGACGCGAAGTACGCCGTGGTCGGTGAGGGTCCGATCGCCGATGCGGTGCGCCTGGCCATGCCCGAGGCGTACATCGTCGGCACGCTGCGCGAGGCGCTGGACCGGTCGAAAGAACGTCCGAGCGCGACGTTCGTCACGCTGGAAGGCGACATCGTCCGCGGTCCGCTGGTCATCGGCGGGAAGTTGGAGAATGCGACGCCGGGGGTCTTCTCGCTGAAGCGGCAGCTCTCGGATCTGGAAGCGGCCCTCGGCAGCGAAGAGTCGCGCGCCAGCGACATCGCCATACAACTGCAGACGATCGAAGAGGAGCTGCGCGCCGCGGACGACGCGCGCATTCTGGCCGAGGAGCGGGCCCGGGCGGCGGAGCAGGAGTTGCGCGAACGGCGCAGCAACCGCGAGCGCGCCAATCAGGAGCTCGACCGCTTCGAGCGTGACCTCGCCGTCGCGTCCGAAGAGCAGACGCTGTACGCCGAGGAGAAAGAGCAGCTCATCGCCAGGAAGAACGCCGCCATCGCCGACCTGCGGCAGCTCGAACAGCAGGAAGCCGATTGCCAGGAGCAGATCCGCCAGCACGAAGAAGAGCTGGCGAATCTTCGCTCGACGTTCGAAGCAGTGACCGAGGCGGCATCGAAGGCGCGCGTCGATGTGGAAGCGTCGGCAGGCAACGTGAACGCCATCCAGCGCGAGCACGAGAATCTCTCCCGCATCGTCATCTCCCTCGGCGCGCGGACGACGCAGTTGCAGCAGGAGATCGAGTCGCTGGCGCGCAAACGTGAAGAGACCGAAGCGGCCGTGGAGCGTTCACGAGGCCAGCTCGATGAGTCGCTGACGAAACTGCACGAGCTGAGCGAAGTGCGCGTCGGCCTCGAGGCGGAGGTTGCCGATCTGCAGGTGCGCGTCGGGGAGCTGGAGACGCGCGCGGTGGCGTCGCGGGAGTTGTGGAACACGGCCAAGGATTCGCTCTTCGAATCGGAGCGGCGCCGCGACCGGGCCAAGTCGGCCTTCGATCTGCTGCGTGAACAGATCTCGCTCGACCTTCACGCCGGCATCGACGCGCTGGCCGACGTCGAGCCGCCGGCGGACGACGACGGGCGTGCGGCACTCGAAGCGGAGGTGGCCAAGCTGTCGGACGGGCTGGAGAAGATCGGACCGGTCAACGTGCTGGCCATCGACGAGCATATGGAGCTGGAGCAGCGCGAGTCGTTCCTGCGCACGCAGCGCGACGATCTGGTGCAGGCCATCGACTCGCTGCGCGGCACGATCCGCAAGATCAACCTGACCTCGCGCGAGCTTTTCCGCGATGCCTTCAATGCCATCAACGAATACTTCACCGAAATCTTCATCTCACTCTTCGGCGGCGGCACGGCTCGCATGCAGTTGCTGGACGAGGAAGACGTGCTGGAGAGCGGCATCGAGCTGGTGGCGCAGCCGCCTGGGAAGAAGAATCAGTCGATCGCGCTGCTCTCGGGCGGCGAGCGCGCGCTGACGGCGCTGGCGCTGCTGTTCGCGATCTTCCGCTACAAGCCGTCGCCGTTCTGCATCCTCGACGAGGTCGACGCACCGCTGGACGAGATCAACAACGAGCGCTTCGTCCGCCTGGTCCGCGATATGTCGCGCGACACGCAGTTCATCGTGATCACCCACTCCCGCCGGACGATGGAGGCCGCGGATGTGCTGTACGGGGTGACGATGGAGGAGGCGGGATGCTCGCGGCTGGTGTCGGTGAACTTCGCGGAGGTTGAGGCTTAGTCCGCAGATCTGATGAGCTTCGCAACAAGGTACATTCAGCGCGAGACCTGATCATCCGCAGATGGACGCAGATTTACGCAGATGGCTTCGCGACAAGGTTCGTTCAGCGCGAGACCTGATCATCCGCAGATGGACGCAGATTTACGCAGATGGCTTCGCAACAAGGTTCGTTCAGCGCAAGACTTGATCATCCGCAGATGGAGAACGGGGGTTTGTCTTGGTTTTATCTGCGGACATCTGCGTCATCTGCGGATTCGTTCTCTGAATCGCGCTTGGATGACATGCGAATGCGCGCCGGCTCATCCGGCAGATTCAAGACGAGGCGTTTGTACTCGAGGCGTAGGGCACCGAAGTTCAGGAGCATCGCTCTCTGCATGCCGGATGCTTTGAGGTAGTTGATGACCTGCGCCTCTTCGACGCCGGACAGACGATGGAGCGCCTTTACCTCCACGATGACAGACCCGAAGCAGACGAAGTCGGCACGGTAGGCTGTCTGGAGAAGGGCTCCGCGATAGAACACTGGCAGCGCAACCTCGCGCGCATGGGGAACACCGCGCGCCGCCAATTCTCTCTGCAATGCTTCCTGATATACGGCCTCGAGGAACCCGTGCCCCAACTCGGCATGAACGGCCATCGCCGCCCCAATTACGGCGAAGGTTTCCGGATCCCTCTTATCTCCGTCAATCAGCGTCATCTGCGGATTACTTCGCTGGCGGATCGATCCACAACGCGGCGAGCTCGATCTCGACGGCCTCGAACGGCTCAGCCCGCACGACGTCATCGCCGACATAGTTACCGGCGAGTATCCATCGGTCGTTCTCGAGACGCAGGACTTCTAATGTCTGACCGAGAGGATCGATCAACCAGACATGTTGAACGCCGATCTCCGCGTACATCGGCAGTTTTTTTACACGGTCAAGGCGCGCCGTGCTGGGTGACTGCACTTCGCAAACCCAATCGGGAGCGATGTCGATCGTCGCAGTTGTGGGGAGCACAGGCAGACGCTCACGGCGCCAGCCGGCTACATCGGGAACGAAACCATGTCCTTCAACGTGCGCCTCTGTTTCGACGAGAATCCACCATCCGCCCGGTCCCCCGCTTCCACGCTGGAAGCGGATATTCAGATCGGCTCCAAGAGCGGAGATGACATTCATATGCGGAATGGCAGGTCGCGGCGTCACGTACAACTCGCCATCAATCAACTCGCCAATGAGGTTGTCCGGGACCTTCAGCAGGTCTTCATACGTCGCCGGTCTCAACGCCAGTTCCGTCATTCGCGAAATGATACCTCGGTCGTCATCACTCCCCTCACCGCCACCGCCGCAAGCAGCATCCCGATCGCGGCCGAGGCGAGCACATCGCTCGTCCAGTGACGGAAGGCGAGGACGCGGGAGACAGCCACGGATAGCGCGAGCAGGAACGCGGCGATGCGCATCGTTCGTGACGGCGAGGCAATCATCAGCACTCCGGCCAGCGCGAAAGCGCCGACGGTGTGGCCGCTGGGGAAGGAGGTGGCGGCGGCTCGGACGTGCTGGAACGGGCCGAGCCAGAGTTCCGGGCGGGTGCGGCCGGCGGTGTATTTGACGATCTGGACGGCGATGCCGGCGGCGGCGCCGGCGTAGGCCATGGCCACGGCGTAGGCGATCCAGCGATGCTGACGGTAGGCGACGCCGGCGAAGAGGAAGAAGAGGACCACCATGGCCGGGTTCATGCCGCCGCCGAAGCGGTTGGCGAGGCGGATGGTGTCCTGCACGCTGGCCGACTGAATCAGCTCGGCCCACGCGGTGACCGTCGCGTCGGCGAAACGCCAGACCAGAGCGACGGCGATGGTGGCGCAAACGGCGGCGATGGCGTCCATCCTGCGCATCCGGATACGCGTGGCGCGCACGAGCGTCCAGGCCTCGCCGAAGTCGGACGGTTTGTAGGCACCGCTCGGATGGAGGAGCGCGAGCGCGAACAGGCCGGCCATACACCAGAAAGCGGCGTCCCATGCCGGAGCCTCGCGACCGAGGAAGGAGGCGTTGTCGACGGTGAGATGCGCGTGACAGCAGAGCTGATTGACGGCGATCGCCGGCGACGGCCAGAAGACCGACAAGGCCAAGAGGGCCATGAAGCCCGCCGCGGCGAGGCGTCGCTTACCGTCGATAGACATAGAACCACTTTCCGATCATGCGGACGGTATCGACGACGCGGTATCCAACCAACGACGGAGCGATCTCGCCGGCGTGCGCGCGCGCGGCCACGATCACGGTCGGTGACGACAGCGCCAGCGTGTATGGGGTTGCGTAGCTGACCAGCTCGAACCTGGGCGGTAGATCCCGCGTCCAGAGATAGGGGGCGGCGTAGAGGGCGATCTGCTCGGGCGGGACGTTCTGCTGTTCCAGCGCGACGACGAGCGGGCGGGTGGAGGCCAGGTCGTTGACGACTGGCATCAGCACGATGGCGATGAAAACCATCGCCACGATCGGTACGAGTCCGGTGACGATCGTCGATGTGATCAGAGAGCCGCGAACGGCGATGACGAAGGCGATGATCGCCGCGGCGGCGGTGACGATACAGAGCGTCTTGACCGACGGAAGCTGGAGAAGTGCGGCTTCGGGGCCTTGGAGGCTTTTCGGAGTTATGAAAAGGGCGGCGACGGCGACGAGCAGGAT
Source organism: Thermoanaerobaculia bacterium (assembly GCA_017883235.1). GTDB lineage: Bacteria > Acidobacteriota > Thermoanaerobaculia > Gp7-AA8 > Gp7-AA8 > JADGNZ01. Next base: position 8,610 of record JADGNY010000164.1, read on the forward strand.
CAGAGAGATGGTTAGGAAGTTTGCGGCACGGGCGGCGGTAGACGCGCGGGCGGGACGCCCGCGGTCCCAGGGCTGTGCGATGAATTCGGCAATCAGCAGGGCCAGGGGCGGGATCATGGCCATCATGTAGACATCGAGCTTGCTGCTCATGACGGAGTACGGGACGACGACGGCGATGATCCAGTTGATCAGGAAGCGGTGCGTCCGCCAGAGGACGGCAACGGCGGCCACTCCGAGGAAGAACCAGGGAAAGAGCGTGGCGGGGAGGTGAATGACGTAGAACCAGGGGGGCGCGTTGTGAACCCATGAGGAGATGGCGCGGCCGACAGTCTGTTTGACGATCACGTCGTGCGTGTAGGCGCTTCCGCCGAGGAGCATGGCCGGGATGAACCAGAGGAGAGGGATCACCGTCATCGCCAGAATGGCGGGAGCGTAGTTGCCGCGTGGTGCGCGCTTGCGGCGCATCCATTCGAGAAAGAAAAGGACGATGGCGATGACCGGGGCCATCGGACCCTTGATCAGAATGGCCACGCCGATGGCGACGCCGCACCAGAGCAAGGCGCGGAAATCGTCGCGGTCGAAGAAGCGCTCCAACTGCCAGAGCGCGAGGACGATGAAGGCGGTGAAGCTGACGTCCATCCGCGCCGATTGTGCCGAGGCCCAGATCAACATCGACGAGCCGCAGACGAAGGCTGCCAGCGGACCGCCGATCTTCCACATCAGCCAGAGTAGAAAGACGAACGCCAGCAGCGACGGCAGGACGAAGGCCCACGTCGAATAAACGCCGAGCGGGAAGGTGAAGAGGTCGATGAGCCAGAAATGGATGGGCGGCTTGTGCGTGAACGGCGCGCCGTTCAGCGTCGGTAGGAAGAAGGCGTGCGTCGCCCGCATCTCGCGAACGACCTGACCGTACTTGGTCTCATCGCCGACGAAGAGGTCGCGCTGCAGGGGAGTGATGAGCGCCGCGGCAATGAGGAGAGCGACGGCGGTGATGAGGAGCGGGCGCGGCATGCGGACGGGATTGTATGGTCTCGCGGTCTCGCGGTTGCGCGGTCTATCCTGCGGCGAAGCGCGCAGGATCTCCGGTGGCATTGCGCGGGTTGTGCTCGAATCGAGATCCGCGCGGCACCACCCGAGATCCTGCGCGCTTCGCCGCAGGATGACCGCGAGACCGCGAGACCCCCGCAAAAAAAAGACCGCGAGGTAACCCCCGCGGCCTTTCGATGATCAGGTGTGTCGTCGTTTCCGCTACGCCATGGCGTTGGATGTTTCGTACGAGCGGATCCTGGCGGCCATCTGGTCCTTCAACTGGAGTTTTCGCTTCTTCAACGTTTTCTCTTCAAGCTCTTCGTCGATCGAGACCTCGTTCTTGGTCGTGAGCTCGCCGAGGCGCGACTCGCATGCGTGATGCTCATCGAGCCATTTGCGGAACTCTTCGTCTTCGGTGCTGAGAATCCGTTGAATGTCAGCGATTTGATTCGACATCCTCTATCCTCCTTCGAAGTACCTTCACGGGAAATTGTAGCACTCTGCACACCAACTTTCGATCACGCTAAGTGGCGCGTTTCCAGGTGGTTGCCGTCACAAAGTGACGTACCTTCCCATCGGCTTCCGCTTTGCACTACCATCGCGCCAATGCGGAAAGTGCCGTTTGCGCCCGAGGGATGGCTGTTCCTGATTCCCGTTCTCATCCTCACCGCGGTGGCGCTGTTGATTCAGTGGACGGTCGCGGCCATCGTTCTGGGTTTGCTCTGCATCTTTCTCACCAACTTCTTCCGCGATCCGCATCGCCTCGGCTCGGATCATCACGTCGACGTCCTCTCCCCCGCCGACGGTACGGTCGTGCAGATCAAAGACATCCCCGACGGCGATATCTGGCCGGGGCTGACGAAGCAGGTCAGCATCTTCATGTCGGTGTTCGACGTTCACGTCAACCGCGCACCGATCAGCGGGAGGATCATTCACTACCGCTACAACCCGGGAAAGAAGATCGCCGCCTTCGCCGAGAAATCGTCGACGGAGAATGAACAGAATCTCATCGTCGTCGAAGACAAGCACGGCGCGACGCTGGCCTTCAAGCAGATCGCCGGCCTGCTGGCGCGGCGCATCGTGTTCGATAAAAAAGAAGGCGATGAGATCGTGCGCGGCGAGCGCGTGGGGATGATCAAGTTCGGCTCGCGCGTGGACATATTCTTTCCCGCCGATGCCGTGATCAAGGTCGGGATGCGGGACAAGGTAAAGGTCGGGCTGACGGTCGTGGCCGAGCTCGGAGCGAAGTGATGGAGCGGCGGGACGTCCGGAAGAACCTGCGCCGCGGCGTCTACATCGTGCCGACGCTGTTCACGGTGCTGAACATCTTCTTCGGCTTCCTCTCGATCGTGAACAGCCTGCGCGCCGTGCAGGCCATGACGGCGGGCCAGCACGATCGCGCCATCACCTGCTTCGAGATCGCCTGCGTCTCACTGCTGATCGCGGCGATCTTCGATACGTTCGACGGGCTGGCCGCGCGCCAGCTCGGCGCCACGAGCGAGTTCGGGAAGGAGTACGACTCGCTGGCCGACGTGGTGACATTCGGCTGCGCCCCGGCGGTCCTGGTCTACGCGTGGGGGCTGCAGCCGCTGGGCAAGCTCGGCGTCGGGATCGCCTTCCTCTTTCTCGTCAGCGTGTCGCTGCGCCTGGCGCGTTTCAACGTGATGACCGGGAAGACCGACTATCGCTACTTCGTCGGCCTGCCCAGCCCGGCCGGCGCACTGACGATCGCGGCGCTCATCTATTACGCGCCGGCGCCGGTGGTCGACCGGCAATTCGCCATCGTCATCATGATCCTGACCGCGTGCACGGCATTCGCGATGGTGTCGCCGATCCGCTGGCGCGCGCAGAAGGGGCTCAACTTCCAGAAAGGGCGGCCGTTGATGGTCGTAGTCGTCATTGCGGCGATCATCGCGGTCGGCTTCGCCTGGCCCCGCCCCTTCGGCCTCGGCCTGGCCCTCGTCTACCTGGCCTCGGGGCCGATGATGCGCCTGTGGTCGATCGCCTTTCCGCCGCGTAAAACGGACGACGTGCTACAAATGTCGAATTAAAGGCAGTTCATCCTGCGGCGAAGCGCGCAGGATCTACGGTGGCGCCGCGCGGACTGTTCTTCGTAATGAACGCCCACGCGATATAACCAGAG
>JADGNY010000165.1 GCA_017883235.1 Thermoanaerobaculia bacterium
CTGAGCCGCCGGAGCCGCGTAATCGCGGAGCGATTGCGCGGCGCAGGACGGTCGAAGGACCCCCACGTTGTATCCCGGTTGGGCGGCGGAATAGTCGACATTCCACCGCCCTGTCCGGGTTGTCAAGCTGGGGGTCCTTCGGCGCGCTCTGCCCCTCCGGGGCTGCCGCCGCCTCAGGATGACAGCGAAGATAAGCGGCGATAACAGCGTGGAATCACACTCGTAACCTCGCCCGGTGCACCACCTCCGCCATCGCGATCAACCCGATCGCGATCCCCGCGTACATCCCCATCACCCCCATCGCCGGCGTTGAGAAGAACCCGGCGAAGTCGAGCGCCTTCGTCGCGCCTTTGTCGTTGACGACGACGTACCAGAACGTCAGGAAGAGGACGATGAAGGTCTTGGGATTGCCGCTGATCACGCCGAGCGACGTGGCGGCGGCGGCGAGGAAGAGGATGCCGATGATGAGCGGGAGCAGCCGGGCACGTTGCGCGACCGCCGTGTGCAGGATCGGAGCAACGAGCAGCAGCAGGGCCACGATCGCGGCCGAGGAGAGCTTCCAGGTCACGAAACGCTCGCGCAGGCGCGGCGCGGCGTAGATGAGGCCCGTCGTACCGGAGCGCCGGTCGCGCGAGGCGACGTCGGCGATAAAGACCGCCACGATGGCGAAAGCGATCGGGAGCGAGGCCGGATTGGCGAGCGCCGCGATGGTGATGCCGATCAGGGCGAAGACGGTGAACGGCGTCGAGGCGAAGGTCATCATCGCGTCCTTCAATGCCGCGCCGCGCACCGGAATCGCCGCCAGCGGACGGACGAACGGTCTGGCCAGGGCGTTGATGTTGCGCATCCAGCCGCGCTTTCCTTTTGCGCCGGCGGCGCGGAGGCGGGCCGGATCGAAGCGGTGGAAAAAGAGCCAGGCAAGCAGCAGAAGAGGAATCGAGATCAGGGTCGAGACGATCCGCGTGACCCAGTCCTGGCCCGACAGATCGAGTCCGCCGATCAGGATCGGACGCACCGCCGGATTGAACGACGACGAGCCGATCGACATCGACGTCGTGTGAAAAATCCGGCGGGTCTGTTCGAACATGAACCCGAATCCGCTGATGTCGAAGTAGCGGGCGATGCTCGAGCCGCCATGCTCCATCGTGCTGCCGACGATGCCGAGCGCAACGCAATAGAGAAAGAAGTAGACGACGTCGCCGAAGCGGCCGGAGAGAAACGGAATCGATTCGAAGACGATCGCTGCCACGGAGACGAAGACGATCGTGGCCGGAGTCATGATCGCGTACTGCTTGATGAAGATGAGCGGCTCGAGGCGGGCCTCCCCTCGGACGAGCTGCATCACCATCGATACCGCCATGTACCCTCCCACGAAGGAAGAGAGGAACACGACGTTGCCGAGGAACTTGCCGAGGATGTACTCGCCGGTTCCCACGTTGGTGGAGGCGATTACATAGCCGCAGCGCGAATCGACGTCGCGCCGCACAGCGTTGGAGATGACATAGAAGCCGAAGAGACCGACGAATATCGACGCCAGCATCGACGTCCCTATGCCGATCGCCGCGGAGTTGTAGATTACACGCGCCCCACTGACTTGCATCAGGGTCCTGCCCGTCGAGGGCGCGGGAACCCAGACGTACGCAAACCCGCTGAGCAGCAGGAAGACCACGACCGTCGACAGCCGGCGGAAGCGGATCAGGAAGTCGGCGCGGACGATGGCGCCAATTCTGCCGATCACGCCGCCGCCTTCGCGCTCATCGTATGGAGGAACGCATCTTCGAGCGTCGGCTCGGCGGCGATAGCGCCGCCGTGCGGCTCACCGTACGGCTTATCGGGGCTGACGATGCGGACGTGGACGCCGTCTGATTTGCGCACGGCGCTGGAGACGCGCGCGGTACGCCGCAGCTCATCAAACCGTTCCGACGGCACCACCAGCTCCCACACGCTCCCCTCGGCGCCGCGCATCAGTTCTTCGGGCGTGGCGCAGGCGACGATCGATCCGCCGTTCATGATGGCGATGTACGTGGCCACCGATTCGACGTCGGAGACGATGTGCGTGGAGAGAATGACCAGTTTGCCGAGGCCGGCGTCGGCGAGAACGTTGCGGAAGCGGACGCGCTCCTCCGGATCGAGACCGGCCGTCGGCTCGTCGACGATGACGAGATCGGGATCGTTGATGAGCGCCTGGGCGATGCCGAGCCGCTGCTTCATTCCGCCGGAGAAGCCGCCGATCGGTCGCTTGGCGACGTTGTGCAGGTTGACCATCTCCAGCATCTCGCCGACGCGGGCACGGCTGTGGATTCCTTTCAACGCCGCGAAGTAGCTGAGGAACTCGATGGCGGTGAGGTTGTCGTAGACGCCGAAGTCCTGCGGGAGATAGCCGAGCTTGCGCCGGATGGCATCGGGATCACGCGCCACATCGATTCCCTGAAAGCGAATCGTCCCCGCTGTCGGCCGCGTGATGGTGGCGATCATCTGCATCAGCGTGGTCTTCCCCGCCCCATTCGGTCCGAGCAGTCCGATGACGCCGCTACCGATGGAGAGCGAGACGTCGCGCACCCCGTAGTTGCCGCCGCGGAACTTCTTGCTGACACCCTCGAGTACAAGCATGCGCACGTATACGACGTGCGGGGGCGGCGGTTATCAGGGGATGACGTAGATGAGCAAATCGCCGGCGAAGAACGGAAAAGTTAGCCGGCCTTTCGCGCCTCGTCGCTAACCCGCTCCTGCAGCCAAAGATTAAGGAGCGTTTCTGCTGAGATACCGTGTGCAGATGCCACGGCCCTTAGCTTTTCGGCCAATTCGCGATCGACTGGAAAGTACATCGCTGAGGATTTCACGTTTAGCTCAAACTCGACTGCAGATGTTTCATCCCAGAGGTCGGCAAGGCTATGCGTATCCCAATAGTCACTGAGCTCTTCATACGATCGGCTGCCCGACAACGACGATCTATTTTCGGCCATAGCGTTTCTTTTCAGCAGCGTCCATCTCGCGCGCCGAGATGATCAGTGCGCGACCATCCAGTTTGTGAATGAAGAAGGCGACAAGATATCGCCCAGCCTCCGTTTGGCCCATCGCAGCATACATATTCTCACGGGGGACGTGCCCTTTCTCGACGAATCGGTAGTGCGGATTCGATGCGAAGATGGCTTCTACTTCTTCAGGACTTACGTCGTGCTTCCATGCCAGCTTCTCTACGTAGTGTTCTAGCCAGATGAAGCCGGTGATTCGCAAGGGCACGCTCCTCAGCGTTCATTTCGTGAATCTTACACTCCCGTCGTTTGGTTGGTTGAATCTCACGCCGTCTTCGCCGGCGCGCGTCGCACCCATGTCCGGCCAATGCAGAACAGAACGATCATTGCCATCGTCGCGAAACTGATCCACCGTCCGACGACGAACGATTGCGGCAGGTAGATCAGCCGGATCGTGTGCCGGCCAGCGGGAACGTGTACGCCGAGGAAGGCATGGTTCGCGGGGACGATCTTCGTGCGCCGGCCGTCGAGGTAGGCGCGCCAGCCGTTCCAGGCGGCGTCGGAGATCACCACGTAGCCGTCGTGCTCCATCGTCACATCGAGGCTCCGGGGATGGATGACGATCGTTCCCGGACCGTTGGGCATGTCGCGCGGAGAGCCGGGCAGATCGAGCCACGCCATCTCCGCGAAATCGGTGGCGGCGCTCATGTCCTCGATGTCGTTGGACACGCCGCTCCGGACATTGCGCGGGATGAACGCGCGCGGCAGGACGTGCTCGTTTTCGATGAGCCGCGTGGCGTGGTCGGTGGTGACGTCGCGCCAGCCGGGTGGGATGGCCTCGTCCTGCGGTACGAGTGCGAAGCGGATGTTCAGCATCGACAGCATCGGGCGGGTCAGGTCGTCGATCTGGTTGAAGCCGAAGCCGCCGTGGCGGCACCAGAGCGGGAACGTATCGTCGAACGGCGTCAAGGTCATCGCCGTCATTACGCGGGCGTCTTCGAGACCGTACATCGTGGCCGTATTCGGGAAGAGAACCGGCCCGATGCCGGCGATGCGGAACGGCTCGCGGATCGATTGCAGCGGCTGGAAGATCGCCAGCCGCGGGTACGCCACGCGGGAGTCGTTTGCCGGGATCAACGCGCCGTCGGAGATGGTCCGCTGCAGGAGGATGAGCGCGAGAAGCAGCGGAGCGACGATTGCGCGATTCCTGGCGAAGAGGACGATGACCGCGGCGACGGCGAGCGGCGCGAGCTCGGCGACGAAGCGCGGCGCGTCGATCGAACCGGGCCGCATGCCCAAGGCGCCGGCGGCGAGCAGGATGAGCAGCGCGGCCATGACCGCACCGGCGCGGTCGGAGAGGCTATCGACCGCGAACGCGGCCAGCATGGCCAGGCAAAGCGGAACCGCCGACGCCAGGCGGTCATTGAGCGCGAGATCGAAGAGCGGGAGGCGATGCAGGAGTTGCGCGACGGGCCAGGCATTGGCGCTGGCGAGAAGACAGACGAAACCGAGGATGGCGAAGAGCCATCTCTCCCGCGCGCGCGACCGCCAGAGCGCGAAGATCGCCAACGCCAGAGCGATGCTCCCCGCCTCGGCGCGCGCCATCAGGAAATTGCGGAACGAGGCCCGCGCGAATGGCAGAAGGTCGGCCAGCAACGCCGCGCGCGAGAGGCCGGGGGCGACGCGCAGAGGCCCCTTCGCGAAAAAATCGGTCCGGATGTGATGCTCCACCGTCTGGCGGCTGGCGTCGAGAAACGGCAGAAGGGCGATCGCGCTCAGGAGCAGCGCGGCGACGCCCGCCGCAATGGCGCAAGCCAGCGCCCGCCCTCGCTGCTGCCGTCCTCGGCGCAGCCATTCGTAAACGCCGTACACCGCGCCGAGCGCGGTGACGTGGAGCAATGTCTCCGGGTGTCCGGCCAGTGCTTCGAGCGTCAACGCCGTCATCAGGATGGAAGCGGAACGGACCGACGGCGATTCGACGACGCGACGCGCCGCCATCATCACCAGCGGAAGCAGCGCCCATCCAAAGCCGAGCGGCCAGAGGATCTGCAGAGCGATCGGCGCGGAGAGGGTAAACATCGCCGCGGCGATGAGCGCCGCCATCTCTCCGCAACCGAGCTCCTTCGCCAGCAGCCAGGTCCCGAGTGCGGCGAGGAAAAAAGCGATCGACGCCGTGAAGCCGAAACTTTCCGCGGCCGGCAGAAGCAACGCCAGCAGCGTGAACGGACTGAATGGAGCCACCTGCGCCGCGCCCGCCAGCACATCGCCGCATGCCTCGAAACGATTCCACAGCGGCCATTCCCCGCCGGCGATCGATTCCCGCAGCGCCTGCCGCCACGGAATCATCTGGAAGGTGATGTCGGAGAGCATCCGGTTCCGCGGCTCCGGCGCCCCGATCTCCGCGCGATAACCGTTCAGCGGCTCGGTCGTGTAGGCAAGCTCCACCGGCGCGTAGACGCGGCCGGTCAGCAGCGCCCGGCCGGTGAAGAGGAGCGGCAGCAGGAGCAGCACGAGCGCCGTCCCGCGCGTGAGGCGGGTGACGCACGCGTGCGCGAGGAGCAACAGCGCCAGCGCGCTCGCAAGATAAAGAAGCAACGTCATCAGGGATCAGAGAAAGCGCAGCAGGCATCACCGGAGCGCTGGCGTCTCGCCGGCTGGCCCGGAGGCGTCTCGCCTCCGGGTTAGAGGTTACCAGCAAACGTCTGGAGTCTGCCGGACAGGCGGCGCCGTTAGAGGCCGTGCTGCTGCACGTGGCAGACTGGCACCGTGATCATCGCCCAACTGCTCCTCCCCGGAGCGTCCGAATACGAGCGCAAGTCGCAGCGGATCGATTTTGCTTCCCTCGCGGCGGAACACGATGTCCGCCTCGGCGAAATCGCAAACGCCGACATCGTCCACATCTACGCGCCGCACGATTTCGATCCTAAGGCCGTCCGCGATATCGGGCTTCCCTACGTCAGCAACGCAAGGCCGAAGGCGCGCCGCTTCCGCAAGAGCGTCCAGCCGCATCGCCTGGTTACACCGCTCAAGGAGACGGCCGAGACATTCATCCCCGAGGCCGTCGACGAGATCTACTTCGGCAACCCGGCAGTCAGGCAACCCGGCAGCCGCGCCACCGTCGGCAGCTACCGACGGAGAGCGGCGAACAACCTCATCGAGCAGACCGCGGCCCGCATTCATCGATTCCGCGACGACGTCGACTGGCTGCTCTTCGATGCACCCCCCTCCCCCTCCGATCTACGAGGCGTGGATGCCTGGGCCGATCCGTCCGTCGACGAAGACGACTTCGACGGCTTCGTCGCCGAGGCCATTGCGGCAGGAACGGCGGTCATCGGCTCGCGAACGGCCATCAACGCGCAACGGCTGGAAAAAGGGCGGACAGGCATGCTCGCTCCGCCGCGCGATCCGAACGAATGGACTCATGCGATACTAACCACTCTGTTTAAGCAGGAGTTCCGTCATACGAAAGTCGCGGCCGCGCAGCAAACGGCCTCGAAGTTCCGCCCCCGGCACCGCGCCCGGGCGCTGACGCAGCTCTACGAATCCATTCTCCAATGATCCGACTCGAAGACCTCCCGAACCCACAGAAACGCGCCCTCGATCTCGTGAAAGAAGTCGCCACGGAGAAATCGCTGCGGCCGTTCCTGGTCGGTGGTCCGGTCCGCGATCTGATGCTGGGGCGGTACGACGTCATCGACATCGACCTGACCCTCGAAGACGGCGGCTCCACGCTGGCCCGGGCGCTGGCGAAACTCGTCGGCGGCCGGCTCCGTTCGTTCCCGCAATTCCTGACCTACAAGGTCACCGCCGACGGACAGCCGGAGATCGACATCGTCACGGCGCGCAAGGAACGTTACCGCTCCCCCGGCGCGCTGCCGACCGTAACCGCCGGGCGTCTCAAGGACGACCTTCTCCGGCGCGACTTTTCGATCAACGCCATGGCTGTCGATCTGATGACCGGCGAGCTTCACGATCCGGCCGGCGGTGCGCGCGATCTGGCCGCGATGTCGATTCGGGTGCTTCACGATCAGAGCTTCCTCGACGATCCGACGCGGATCTTTCGCGCCGTCCGCCTGGCCACGCGCCTCGGCTTTTCGCTCGAGGCAGACACCGCGCGCCTGCTGGAAAACGCGGTCGCATCCGGCGCGCTGGGGACCATCGCTCGGGAGCGCGTCTGGCGCGAGCTCTTCCTCGCCTTCGATGAGGACAACGCGCCTCATGCCGTCGCCGCACTGAGCGCCGCCGGTGTACTGGAGGTGCTCTTCGGCCGCCGGCCCCCCGATCCCGGCCTCGGCGCACGCCTCGATCGCACCGCCGCCGCCCTGGCGGGAACCGAGCTCGATCGCCAGGTGATGTACACCGCGGCACTGCTGCACGGCGACGCCTCGCCGGTCGATCTCGAAGGCTCCGGCTTCTCGCAGAAACGAGCCCGCAACGTGGTGCAGTTGGCCAACGAGCTGCCGCGGTACACCGACGCCCTTTCGGAGACGTCGTCCGACCATGAGCGCTTCCAGCTCTTCGAACGTGTCTCGCCGGAGATGCTGAGCATCGTTGCCGCCACCGTCCCCGATGAACGACCGAACGTGGTGCGGTTCCTGGAGTTCCAGTCGTTCAAGCTTCCCCTGCGCGGCAACGACCTCGAGGTTCCTCCCGGGCCGCATGTCGCCAAAGCGCTGGAGCGGACCCGTAAAGCCGTATTCACCGGCGAGATCCAACCCGACGAGGCCCGGACGTTTGCGCGGGAGATTGCGATCAAGTACCTTGATTCGAGTAGTCCGTCGTCAGAGGTCAGTGAAACGGATGAGACGGAGTAGATGGAGCGGTTTAGTCGATTAGTAGATTAGTAGATTAGAGGTTTCTGCCAATTCACTAACCTACTAATCTACTAATCCACTAATCCACTCAAAAACATGCACCGTCTAGCCGTCTTCGTAATAATCCTCCTCGCCGCGGCCCCTCTCGCGGCGCAGTCGCAGCCACCGCAGACGCTGCCGGAGGTACGCGGGCTGGAGGAGGCGCCTCCGCCACCGCCGACGCACGACATCACCCAGGTCGACCCGGCCCCTCTTGGCGGCGCCATCGCCATCCCCCTCACCGAGCGCGACCGGAAGAAGCTCAAGAAATACGAGATCCCGGAGCTCGCCGACTGCAGGCAGGCCATCGGCTCCCAGCGCATCGACGGCCGGCTGCCGAAGCCGCTCGTCGACTACAGCATGAGCACGAGCGCCGTCTATCAGCGGCTCTCGATCTTCGAGGGAGGACTGGTCGTGGTGGAGTCGCGCGGCGCGGGCGGCCCGATCCGCAAGAAGGTCATCATCCCCGCCGATGCCCTGGCGATCTACCTGCGCACCATCTCGACCACGGCTCTGGCAACGGTGCATAGCGGCGAGCTGAGCAAACCGCGCGACACGCGCGGTGCCCTGCTCCGCGTCTACGACTCGAAGATGAACTTCGTCGAGCGGCAGTTCGATCCGATGGCCACAATGCCGAAGACGCTCTCCGATCAGGTGGTCCTGATGCAGGACCTGATGCGCGCCATCTACCTCGACCGCGGCCTGACAAACAGCGTGGCCGGCTACATGCCGAAAGCGGGCGACCAGCTCGTCGGCGACGACAAGAAGATCTACCAGGTGACGCGCGTCGTGAGCGGGAAGATCGTGGAGCTGCGCTGCCTCAGCAACCCGACAACGATCTACGTCGACGTGAAAGACCTCTACAACTACTTCATCGGAACCCCGGGAGCGGCCAGCCGCTGAGTACGCTCCGCGTCACCACCGGCACACTGCGGGGGCGCCGCGTCCCCGTCCCTCCCCGCGAGACGCGGCCTACGTCCGAGCGTGCGCGGATGGGCTTCTTCAACATCGCCGGTCCGCGCATCGAAGGGGCGCGTTTCCTCGACCTCTTCGCCGGAAGCGGCGTCTTCTCGTTTGAGGCGGTCTCGCGCGGGGCGGCCTCGTCGACAGCCATCGAGCAGGACCGGCGGAGCGTCGCCACGATCACAAATCTGGCGGAGGAGTGGAACGTGCCGGTCGCGGCCATCGCATCGGATGTCTTCGCCGCACTCCCTCGACTCGGAGGCGGCCCCTTCGACATCATCTACGCCGATCCGCCATACTCCTTCGGCCGCTACGATGATCTTCTGGCCGCCATCGATGGCCATATCCCTGTCGCCGGCGACGCCATCGTGGCCATCGAGCACCAGCGCCGTACCGAACCGTTTACGATCGAGACAAAACGACTGAAATCGATTCGCCGTGCCGAATACGGCGAGGTCTGGATTACCTTGTTCGAGGTTGCGCGGTCTCGAGGTCTCGAGGTCGCGCGACCAAACCCCGAGACCGCGTAACCGCGAGACCGCGAGACCAAAGGAACCGATGCCAATCGCAGAAATCACACCGGCCGAACTGCAGCAGCTTCTGTCCGGCGAAATCCCGCCGACGCTCATCGACGTCCGCGAAGCGATCGAAGCCGCCATCTGCACGATCGAGGGATCGATCCTGATCCCGATGAACACGCTGCCACAGCGCTTGCAGGAGATCCCCCGCGACCGTCCCGTAGCGCTCTACTGCCACCACGGGATGCGCTCGATGATGGCCGGACAATGGCTGGCGCAGAACGGCTTCGATGCGCTATCGCTGGCCGGCGGAATCGATCGCTGGGCGATCGAGATCGAGCCGGGGATGGCAAGGTATTGAGAGTCAAAAGCGAAATGTTGAATGTTGAATGTTGAATGTTCAATGTTGAATGGAGCCGAGACGACGATGTTGCCTTGCATTCAACATTCAACATTTTGATTCTATGAACGAAAGGTCCGAATGGAACTAACCCTCGACGACGAAGGCACCCACACCCTCTTTGGGAATCACGACGAGAACCTGCGCATGCTGGAAGACGAGTTCACTGTGAAGATCTCGTCCCGCGGCGGCGAGATCTTCGTCAGCGGAGCACCCGACAACGTCGCACCGGTGGAGAAGCTGCTGGCGCAGATGCAGGAGCTGATCGAGCAGGGCTACCCGCTCAAGCGCTCCGACATCAACACCGGCATGCGCGTGCTCCGCGACCGCCCCGAGGCCAACCTGGTCGATTTCTTCACCGACGATGCCGTGACCGCCTCGGTGCGCCGCGTGGTCACGCCGCGCAACGTCGCCCAGAAGATTTACCTGCAGGCCATGCAGGACAACGACATCACCTTCGGCATCGGACCGGCCGGAACCGGCAAGACCTTCCTGGCCGTGGCCGCCGCGGCCGGCGCGCTCGCCGACAAGAACGTGAAGCGCATCGTCCTCTGCCGCCCCGCGGTCGAGGCGGGCGAGCGCCTCGGCTTTCTTCCCGGCGACATCGCCGAGAAGGTGAACCCCTACCTCCGCCCGCTCTATGACTCGCTCTACGACATCATCGGCTTCGAGAAAGTGGAGAAGCTGATGGAACGGAGCATCATCGAGATCGCGCCGCTGGCCTTCATGCGCGGCCGCACGCTCAACGACGCCTTCATCATCCTCGACGAGGCGCAGAACACCACGCCCGAGCAGATGAAGATGTTCCTGACCCGCCTCGGCTTCGGCGCCAAGGCGGTCGTCACCGGCGACGTGACCCAGGTCGATCTCCCCACCGGCGCCAAGTCCGGTCTGCGCGTGGTCCGGCAGATCCTCGGCGACATCGACCGCATCCGCTTCTTCGACTTCTCCGACCGTGACGTCGTCCGCCACCCGGTGGTCCAGCGCATCGTCACCGCCTACGAGCGCGCCGACCGCGAGCGCGAAGCGCGCGAGAAGCAGGAGAAAGTTTGACGAACATCGAAGTCACCGGCGCGGCCGTCCCCCGATTCAGCCGCCGCGAGATCGCCGAGTTCGTTCGCAAGGTCCTGATCGTCCTTCGCGTCGACGACGACATCAACGAGGTCTCGATCGCCATCGTCGACGACGATGCGATGCGCACGCTCAACCGTCAGTTCCGCAGGAAGAACAAGACCACCGACGTCCTCACCTTCCCCGCCGACGCCTCCGACGCCGATCCCCAGGCCCACGGCCGCCCCCTCGGCGACATCGTCATCTCCGCCGACCAGGCCCGCCGCCAGGCCGCCGACCAGCGCCACTCCCTCGCCACCGAAGTCCGCTACCTGATCCTCCACGGCATCCTCCACGCCCTCGGCCACGACCACGAGACCGACGACGGCGAGATGAACGCGCTGGAGGTGGAGGTGAGATCAACGGTAGGTCTCGAATAGTCAAAGGCCTTTAAACTAGCACGGAGGAGAAGAGGGTCATCCGGGTAGTTTCCTCGGCGGCGGTGCGGAATGCCGGGGTGCGGGTGCGCATCGGCCTCGGGCACGGTGTGCTTCGGCCCGTGCGTGGTGTGTTTCGGCCGTGCGCACTGTGTTTCGGCCGTGCGCACTGTGTTTCGGCTCGTGCACGCTGTGTTTCGGCTCGTGCGTGCTGTTTTTCTGTCCGTGCGCACTGTTTTCGTGTCCGTGCGCGCTGCTTTCGTGTCCATGCACGCTGTTTTCGTGTCCGTGCGCGCTGTTTTCGTGTCCGTGCGCGCTGTTTTCGTGTCCGTGCACGCTGTTTTCGTGTCCGTGCGCGCTATTTTCGTGTCCGTGCATGCTCCAGTGGAATCGATGTTTTGTGTTCGAAGAGCCTGCAAAAAAAACACTTGACAGAATTGATATCTCTGCTAGTTAGTTCCTGTCCTTGGAGGGCTAAGTAGTTCCTGTCCTTGGAGGGCTAAGTAACAGAAAAGAAGGACAGATAGAGCGCATTCGGGGTAGCTAATCTGAAGCTGATCCGTTAGAATGAAAAGCGA
>JADGNY010000072.1 GCA_017883235.1 Thermoanaerobaculia bacterium
GCCTGGGACAACCAGAAGCTGAAGGTCATGGCCACCGCCACCGGCCCGCAGCAGGAGAGCTTCGCCGTCATCGGCGCGCTGATGCTCTACCTCGATTTCATCAACCTGTTCCTCTTCCTGCTCCGCCTCTTCGGCGGCCGGCGGCGGTAACTGCGCTTCGCGCGTTGTCTGCGGCTTCGCCGCGTTGTCCGTTGTCTGCGCGCCGCGCGTGGTCGGATCTTTCTCAGGACCGCGAGGCAGTAAGGCCAGAAGGCCACGCGCGCCGCAGCGCGCAGACAACGCGCGATAGCGCAAACAACGCGGCGTAGCCGCAGACAACGCGCCGAAGGCGCAGCCTACGGCTGCTTCGCCTGGATCTCTTTCACCAGGCGCACGAGGACCATCGTCATCTCGTGGAGCGAATGGATGACGCCGACCTGGAATGCCGAGGGGGGCTCGCCGGCCGCGCATCCGCAGTAGTTGCACGGACCGCCGCGGCCGCTGTCGTGTTGTTCGAGAGGATGCCCGCAGGCACAGGAGTCTTTTGCCAGTTGCATACGCAAAGGATAGACGCATTTCAACGCGCGCCGCTCCTCGGCGCACTGGAGATTGGACGACGCCGCGATAGCGGCTCAAGACGGTAGCCAGGGGTGCGAGCGCTTTTTGCGAGCACCCCTGGTCTACGTTACCTTGAAAGCGTGCCGCGTCAGCGGCACTGGATGGAATCCCCGATTACTCCAGTGCCGCTGACGCGGCACTAAAACATGACATCTCTTCACCAGGGGTGCTCGCAAAAAACGCGAGCACCCCTGGCTACCGTCTTGTTGCCGCTAACGCGGCGAACGCAAATTCGCCGCTCCGCGGCTCATCGCGCGCCGCAGGCGCTCAAATGGCGTCGGCGATGCGCCGCGCAATCAGCGAGTAGCCTTCATCGCTCGGATGGAAGCGGTCGAACGACAGCCGGTCGCGATAGGCAAAGATGTCCGAGGTCTGCACGATCACGATCCTCGGGTCGGCGGCGAAGCGCTCCACCAGCAACGCGTTCCAGTTGTTCACGAAGGGCGTCAGGTTCTTCCCGAACGGAGTGGTGATGAACGGGTTGTAGAGCCCGATCACGAAGATCCGCGCGGATGGATTCACCCCGCGGATCGTCCGTACGCTCCCCTGGAGGCGATCGAGCGTTTCCTTCATGGCCCGCTCCGGATCGCGCGGCTGCACGTTGCGCCAGTTGGCATCGCCCCAGAGGTCGTTCCCGCCAATGGAGACGATGACGACGTTCGACTGCGCCACGAGCGTCTGCACGTTGGGACTGGTGAGCTGCTGTTCGAGATCGCGGGTCCGAGCCCCGTTCACGGCGATGTTGACGATGTTCTTCGTGTCGACATGCCGCCGCCTGAGCTCATCGACCAGGCGTCCGCCGATGCCGAGTCCGGACTCGTCGCCGGTACCGCGCCCGAGGGAATCGCCGAGGATGATCGGTGCAATCTGCTTTTCCGGCGCCGATACTGCGACGCGCGGCCCTGGCTGGATCGCAACGGAAGTACCGGTATCGCCGCTCAGGAATGAGTAGAATCCAGCGCCGAAGAAAATCGCCGCCACGAGCGCGGCGGTAATCGGCAGGTACCAGACGAGGAAACGGCGCATAGCGAATGAACGATAGCAGGAAGCGGGGGTCGGTTGTCGGGGGTCGGGAGTCGTAGAAAAAATGCGCGCATCACCTCTACGACCCCCGACTCCCGACTCCCGTCTCCCGAACGAACTCATGACCCAACCCACCCTCACCGCCACAAACCTGACCAAGATCATCGGCGACAAGACGATTGTCAATGACGTCTCGTTCGAGCTGCAGCGGGGCGAGATCTTCGGGTTCCTCGGGCCCAACGGCGCCGGGAAGACGACCACGATCCGGATGCTGGTGGGCCTCATTCGTCCGACAGCCGGCAGAGTGACCATCTGCGGATTCGATCAGCGCCGGCAGTTCGAAGACGCCATGCGCTGCGTCGGCTGCATCGTCGAGAATCCCGACCTCTATCGCTTCATGACCGGCCGCGAGAACCTGGAGCACTTCGCGCGGATGTTGCGCGTCTCCGGCAGCGAGATCGCCCGCGTCGCCGAGCTGGTGTCGCTGGCCCACCGGCTCGACCAGCGCGTCGGGACCTATTCTCTGGGAATGCGACAACGCCTCGGCATCGCGCAGGCGCTCCTCGGCGACCCGAAGCTGCTCATCCTCGACGAGCCGGCCAACGGCCTCGACCCCGCCGGCATCCGCGAGATCCGGGAGCTGCTCCGCCAACTGGCGAGCGAGCGGGAGATGAGCATCTTCATCTCGTCGCACCTGCTCGCCGAGATCGAACTGACCTGCGACCGCGTGGCCATCATTCACAAAGGCCGCATCCTCCGCGAAGGGACCGTCCGCGAGCTGATCTCCAGCCGCCGCGAGATGGAGCTGCGCGTCGACGACGTCGCCCGCGCCGGCGCGATCGCCACAGAGCACAACTTCCCCTTCCGCACCGACACCGACCGCATCTGGATCGCCATCGAGGAGACGGACACGCCACCGCTCATCGCCGCGCTGGTGCAATCAGGAGTCAACGTCTTCCACGCCCAACGCCGGACCCAGTCGCTGGAGGATATGTTCCTCGAAGCAACGGGCGGCGAGACGGTAGACTGATCAGTCCTCAGCTCATCAACCTGCAAACAAGCCGGCACCGATACTCACCGAGGCATATACTCGGTTGGGCTACGTACTTGCGTCAGCTCTACGCTGCCTTAGAGCCACCACGATGATCTTCGCTCTTTTGCTCGCCGTTCACTTCGTCCCGGAAGGGGTACTGAACTCCCCTGCCACGCCCGCGGCAGCCGGCGCGCTCAGGCAGATCGCTGCAATTCAGTGGGATGCGCGCAACGGTTGCCTGCCGCCGATGGAAACAGACATCGACGCGGAATCCGCCGGCATGAAGCAGTTCCCTGAGCTCGCCCGCTATCTCAGGCCGTCGGAAACGATCGTTGCCGGACGCGTGGAGACGATCGTCTCGGGCTGGGACACCGACGCACACCGGCCGGCGACGCTCGTTTCTCTGCGCGTGACGGACGCGCTTCGCGGCGGGTCAAACGGCGAGCAAGTGACATTCGAGATCGACGGCGGCCGCATCGTCGTCGCCGGCCGCGCTTTGTGTAGCGAGCCGCACATTCCCATTCCGCATCCTGGCGACACATTTCTCGTCGCCGGCAGCCGCGACGCCGGGCAGCCATCGCACATCGTCACTTCCCGCGATTCGGTCTTCCGCGTTCAGGAGCAGCAGGTCATCGTTCCGCCAGCGATGAATCTCGCCGGCGAACACCACGTTCCCCTGTCGTCACTTCGGCACCAGCTAACTGATATGGAGAAAAAGTGAACCGAGCAACAGCCGCCGCCTTTGTCCTTTCCTTCGTCATGGCCACCGCCGCCTGGGCCCAGTGCTCCAGCTACGGGACAAGCGTTTACAACAACAACTACGGCGTGCGCATGACCGTCAACAACCTACCCGGCTCCAACCTCGGGACAGCGACCTCGATGTGGAACAACGGCTGCAACAATTACGGCGATTACCCCGTCTTCGGTTATGACCCGGATTTCACCGGATCGATGACTATCAACTACGTCTCCGGCCATCAGGCATCTCCGAGCTGCGTCAACAACACACAGTACTGCCGCGGAGGGTGGGACCCCTCGACACAGACGATCACGATTTACGAACAGGCCGGCGATCCGGCGAACCCCGCCGTCTGGACAGACCTGACCGACGGGCAACGGACCGCGCTTCTGGCGCACGAGCTCGGACACGCGCTCGGCCTTCATGACGACACCTGCACCAACGGCATCATGAACGTGCCGGTCGATCCATCAGCGAGCCTGACCGGTGATGAATGCACTGCCGCGGACTCGGCAAGCCACGTCCCGTACGAAGGCACACAGTACCAGGGATGCGAAACGCTCCTCGACTGCCACATGAGCCCCGTCATTCTTGACTTGGCACACAACGGCATTCACCTCACCAGTGTGTCTGGCGGCGTTCTCTTCGACCTCAACGGCGACGGCATCCCTGACCGCGTCGCGTGGACCTCCGCCGGCGCCGACGAAGCATTCCTCTGGATCGACAAGAATGGCAACGGCAGGGTCGACAACGGCACGGAGCTCTTCGGTTCGGCCATGGATGACAACGGCTTTGAGGCACTCGCTCAGTTCGACCAGCGCGACCAGGAAGACGTCCTGTGGGGCGGCAACGCCGACGGCGTCATCGACAGCCATGACCATGTCTGGTCGCACCTGCGGCTCTGGATCGATAGTAACCACGACGGGATCTCGCAACCCGGCGAGATCTTCACGCTCGAACAGAAAGGCGTCGTCGCCATCGACCTTGGCTACCACTGGAGCGGACGGCGCGATGGGAACAACAACCTGTTCCGCTACCGCACCACGATCGCGATCGAGGAGCATGGCCACCGCGTGACCGGCGAGGCCTACGACGTCTTCTTCAACGTGGGAAACTAGCTCCAGCGCCGGATCACGAAAAGGCTGCCCGCGGGTTCAACCCCGCGGGTAGCGGCCGGGCATCATTGAACAATCAGCGTTGAACATACAATTCTCCGATGCTGATCCCCCTCGTCCAGAACGAAACGCTGAAGATCCTGCGCCGAAAGCGGTTCGCGGTGGTGGCGGCGATTCTCTTCGCCATCATCGCGCTGGTGACCTATTCGCAGTATCGCAGGCTGCACGAGCAGCGCAATCTGAACTGGCGCGCCGAAATCCAACAGCGGGTGGCGGCGATGCAGAACACGCTGCGGCGCGGACGGATCAACGAGACATGGGCGCGGTCGATGCGGGCGGAGATCAACCGCCTGCAGTTCTATCTCGATCACGACATCGAGCCGAACAAGCCGACAGCGCCGATCTTCGTGCGCACGTTCGCCAACGTGGCGGGTTTTCTCCTGCTCCCCTTGCTGGTCGGCATCCTCGGCAGTGACATCG
Organism: Thermoanaerobaculia bacterium; assembly: GCA_017883235.1. Taxonomy (GTDB): domain Bacteria; phylum Acidobacteriota; class Thermoanaerobaculia; order Gp7-AA8; family Gp7-AA8; genus JADGNZ01. The sequence continues at coordinate 4,988 of JADGNY010000072.1, forward strand.
TCTCGGCCGAGAACGCCGAGGGGACGGACAAGCTGCTGCTGACGAGGCCTGTGCGGCGATGGAAAGTGCTGACGGCGAAACTGATCACGCTCTGGACCTTCGCCACGCTGACGCTCTTCACCGGCGCGGTGCTCGCCTACTCCGTCTCCGCGCCGTTTCTGCCGCGCGGGGGATGGACGGCGCCGACCTTCACCGGCTTCTCCGTTGCCCGAGGGGCCCTGCAGATCGATGCCGTTCGCCAACTCCCGCTGTGGAAAGACACGCTGATCGCCTACGGCCTGGAGTGGTTCGCGCTGCTGACGGTGGCCTGCATCGCCCTGCTGCTGTCGGTTCTCTTCAAATCGAGCGCCGCCGCCATCGGAACGATGCTGGCCTCGCTGATCGGCGGCACGATCCTGACCCGCATCAGCCCCGACTGGATCGCCGGCAAATACCTCTTCGTCAGCGCGCTGCCGCTGGCTGACTACTACACCGGCGAACCCCCTCCGTACGATGGGATGTCGATGCTGTTCTGCATCGGATTGCTCGGTGCGTGGGCAATCGTCGCCACGGCGATTTCGTACGTGGTGTTTACGCGAAGGGACGTGTTCGGGTGATGCGCCGGCTGATGATCGCCATCGTTTTCCTTGCCGCGTGCAGCGGCGAAGCACCGACGACCGAAACGACCGACACGCGGATACCGCTCTCGGTCGAATACGTCCGCGAGGCCACGCTGAAGATCCATACGAAGCCGGACGATGCCGCGCCGGTGGTCTCGACGTATCAGCACGGCGAGGCGGTGTCGGTCCTGTCGCGGCGCGGTGCCTGGGCCGAGGTTCGCATCGCGGCGGGAAGCGGATGGGTACACGGCGAAGAGCTCGCCGGCGCCCCCGAGGCGACGAAGGAAGCCGACAACACCAAGCCTCACTTCATCCGCGCACCCGAGCCGGTCACCCAGCCCGGCGTGCACGGCAACATCACCCTGGAAGCCGACGTGAACACCGACGGCGTGGTGACGAACGTCCGTACCATCCGCAATACGACCGGCTCTGTATCACTCGAACAGCGCAACATCGCCGAGCTACGCCGCGCGACGTTTTCGCCGGTGGTACGCCACGGACGGCGCGAGGCGTTCGTGTACGAGCATCGGGTGGAGTACTGATCCGCAGATGACGCAGATGGGACGCAGATGAGGGATTCCCCATCTGCGTTCATCCGCGTCATCTGCGGATTGGCTTCATCAGTGTCGCGCCGCGCGGCTGCGTCCGCAGGCCGGAAAAAACAGCAGCGCTTCCGGGGACTGCGCGTCATCAGGAACGAGCAGTAACGGGACGCCGCCCGGGCGGGAACGGAGGGCGAAGACGGTCGAAGCAAAACCGCGCGCCAGGTACCCCTCGCGACGGGCGATGCCGGCCGGGCTCCCGAACAACAGGACGCTCGAGCTGCCGGTGGCGGTCAGAATATCGTCCGTTCCGTCGCCGTCGAGATCGGTGGCCGTGAGCCTGGGCAGGTAAGGGAGGGCCACCTCGATCCTCTGCGAGCGGGAACGCTCCTGGCGATCCCCATAGAGAACGGTGATCCCGGTGGTGCCGTTCAGGTTGTAGCCGATAAACACGACGTCGCCGATTCCATCGCCATCAAAGTCCCCGGCTACCGGCGCGAAGAGCGGCGCCGTCGGCGACTGGTACAACGAAGCGAGCGGTTCGAAAAACCGGCCGGTCGAGAGCAGCACCGACACATAGCCTCTGATCGAGGGGCCGAATTCGTGCGGAGACCCGTTGGCCAGACCCTCGCCGAGCACGATCACGTCATCGAGGCCGTCTCCGTTGATGTCCGAAGCGGCGACATCAAACACAAGACTGGGCGGCAACGTCGCGGTGAAGCGCGGCACGATCGGACTGCGGAGGTCGAAGACTTCGACCTTCCCTTGCGGCGAACCAAACAAAGCTGCCTCCACGATCGCCACTTCCGGCGCGCCGCCGCTGAACCGGCCAACGGCGATGCCGGTCAGATACATGGCCGGATCGGTGAAGATGTCGAAGAGCTTCGTCAGCGAGCCATTCGGCGCGATCCTGAGTACGGAGACGATTCCGGGACCGGCCGGCGCGAGGAGCTCCGCCCTCCCGTCGCCATCGATGTCCGCCGCGGTCACCGGACCGGACAACTTCAAACTAAGCGGTGTGGAGTGAAAGGAACCGTTGCCGTCATTCCACATGACGATGGTCCGCGTGTAATCCGTCAACAGCAGATCGTCGTCGCCGTCGCCGTCGAAATCGCCGGCCACGCCGGTAGATGCCGCCATCGCTCCGATTGCCCGGAGGCCGGCGAACGATCCGTTGCCGTTGGAATGGATCACGGCGGCCTCGGGCACATACCACGACGAAATGACGATGTCGTCATTGCCGTCGCCATCCATATCGGCGGCGAGCAGATGAGCCGGCCGCATTGAAACGCGCCACGCGGGCTTCATAACTCCGTTTTCGTCGCTCAGCCAGACGCGCAGTTCTGTCGCCGCGGACGTGCTGTCCGCCTGTGTGATGGCTGCAATATCAGGCCTGCCGTCGCCATTGAAATCGCCCGATACGAGCTCCTCGACGTATCCCGCCGTCCCTCCGGTGACGAGATGCTGCGTGATTGCCCCCGGACGGCTGGGGACGATGTCGATGCCGCTCCATGAATTGATAATGAGGTCATCCATTCCATCGCCATCGACGTCCGCGACGTGGATTGGCAGGTCAAAGCCATCCACCACCTGCCGCGAGGTACGGAAGTGCCCGGTGCCATCACCAGAGTAAATCGTCAGGGACGGGTAGACGAAGTTCGGCCCGGTTCCCGTCAACCAGTCCGGCCGGATTGCCAGATCGACGTGATGATCGCCGTCGAAGTCGCCAGCGGCAACGGTGGCCGTAAACCCGACCGGAATGTCCATCGGCAGCGCCGGTCCTCGGGTAAACGTACCGTCGCCATTGCCGAAGAAGATCCCCTCCCGCAGAACCGCATCGTCGATTCCGTCGCCATTGAAATCACCGACGGCAAGGAAAAGCGGTGATGGGCCGGCCAACGTCGTCGACTGAATGGAGATCGCGCCCTCCCGCGAAAAGCGGATCGACTGCAGCGACGTTCCTGCAATGCGCAACAGCCCCGGCTGGCCCGAGCGTGTGAGGCGTACGATCGCCGCGACAGGCTCCAGGCCCGGGAGTTTCACTTCGGTGGTCCCGCTGAAGAGGACGCTGGAAAAACCGGCGATATCGGGAACGCCATCGCCGTTGAAGTCGGCGACTCCGATGATCCCCTGCATCGGGCTCGACCGGGCGCCGTCAACCGTATATCCGTTACAGCGTTCCACGGCGGCGTTCAATGGAAGGGAAAGGAACAGTAAAACAAAAAGCAAACCGAGGGATCGGGACATTCAGCCATTGAACTCGCAATACCTTGCGATGACAAGGTGGACCGTTACGTCTCGCTGGCCTTGATCCACCGCTCCACGCGCGGCGGTTCATAGCTCCCGAGGCTTCGCAACAGCGCGGCAGGATCGGTGTCGACGATGGCGATAGCCCGAAACTGTGGGCGGACGAAGCCGGCGTCGACGGCGCGGTCGAGGAACTCCAGGAGCAGGCTGTAGAAGCCCTCGATGTCGAGAAAGGCCACCGGCTTTGCGTGGATGCCGAGTTGCGCCCACGTCCACACCTCGAAGATCTCCTCCAGCGTGCCGAGGCCGCCGGGAAGGGCCACGAAGGCATCGGCCAGCGAGGCCATCTTCGCCTTGCGCTCATGCATCGTCTCGACGATGTGGATCTCCGTCAGATTGCGATGCCCGACCTCGCGGTCCCACAACGCCCGCGGGATCACGCCGATGGCCTTGCCGCCGTTCGCCAGCACCGCATCGGCGACGACGCCCATCAGTCCGACGTGTCCGCCGCCATACACGAGCGCGATTCCTTCCTGCGCCAGCAGCGCGCCGAATTCGCGAGCCGCCGCCGCAAAGCGCGGATCGTTCCCCGCATTCGATCCACAGAAAACGCAGACGCTCCCGATCACAGCGCGCGGAATCCTGTCTCGCCGTCCGGAACCGTCTCGCGCTTGCGGTCGAGCCGCGTTACTACCCACTGCTCCCCTCGCCGCTCGATCTCCGTCACCACCGACGCCCACATCCCATCGGCCGGATTCTCACTCCAGCGGAAGCGCATGCCGTTCGCCGGCGGGACGCCGCGCTCGCGAAGGTCTGTCTCCGCCATCTCGATGAGTTCAGTGGGTCCGACGTGGTCACAAGGCATGGCTAATTGTAGGGTGTCGGGAGTCGGGAGTCGGAGCTCGATCCGCGTTCTTCCACTCCGACCCCCGCCCCCCGACTCCCGACTCCCGACCCCCGCGCAAGGAATTCATGCCACTTCGATACGTTACCCCCAAAACATGCCGCAGTTTCGATACGACATCCGCAACGTTGCCATCATCGCCCACGTCGACCATGGGAAAACCACGCTCGTCGACGCTCTTCTCCGTCAGGCCGGCGCCGTACGCGCCAACCAGCAGATGGACGAGCGCGTCATGGACTCGAACGATCTCGAGAAAGAGCGCGGGATCACCATCCTCGCCAAGAACACGTCGATTCGCTACCTCGTCGACGATCCCGACGCCCTCGGGCATCCGGTCCATCACGAGGCCACGCACACCGCATCCGGCCACGACCTCCCGGCCGCCTTCATCCATCCGAACGAGGTGAAGATCAACATCGTCGACACCCCCGGCCACGCCGACTTCGGCGGCGAAGTGGAACGCGTGCTGTCGATGGTCGACGGCGTCATCCTCCTCGTCGATGCCGCCGAGGGGCCGATGCCGCAGACACGGTTCGTGATGCGCAAGGCCCTCGGACTGGGACTGCTGCCGATCGTCGTCATCAACAAGATCGATCGCCACGACGCGCGGCCGGTCGAAGTGGTCAACGAAGTCTTCGACCTGATGATCGAGCTCGGCGCCTCGGACGAGCAACTCGACTTCCCCATCCTCTACGCCATCGGCCGCCAGGGGATCGTCCGGACCAACCTGGAAGATACGACCGAGGATTGCCGACCGCTGTTCGACGCCATCCTGAAGCGCATCCCGCCGCCGCCCGGCTACGCCGACGCGCCGCTGCAGCTTCTCGTCTCCGCCATCGATTACAACGACTACGTCGGCCGCCAAGGCATCGGCCGCATTCAGCGCGGCAAGATCCGGCAATCCGAGGATGTCATCCTCATCCTCCGCGACGGAACGCATAAAAAGGGGCGCGTCACGAGGCTGACCGCGTTCGAAGGATTGAAGCGCGAGGAGATCGAAGAAGCCTCCGCCGGCGAGATCGTGGCCATCGCCGGTTTCGCCGATGTCGAGATCGGCGAGACCTTCTCCTCGGCTGCCAGCCCCGAGGCCCTCGAACCGATCGCCATCGACGAGCCGACGGTTTCCATGTTCTGGCTGGTCAACGACTCCCCGTTCGCCGGAACCGAAGGGAAGTACGTCACCTCCCGCAACATCAAAGAACGCCTCGACCGCGAGCTGCGCAAAGACGTGGCGTTGCGCGTCAAGGAGACCGACCTCCCCGACCGCTTCGAAGTCAGCGGACGCGGCGAGCTGCATCTGTCGATCCTCGCCGAGAACATGCGCCGCGAAGGCTTCGAGTTCGCCCTGTCGCGCCCAACGGTCATCCTCAAGGAGATCGACGGCCGCAAGAGCGAGCCATACGAAGCGCTCGTCGTCGACATCGACGAAGCGCACGTCGGCGCGGTGATGGAGAAACTCCAGACCCGCCGCGGCGAGATGACCGACATGGTCAACCCCGGCTCCGGCCGCGTCCGCATCGAGTTCAAGATTCCGACGCGCGGCCTCTTCGGCATCCGCACCGAGTTCCTCACCGAAACGCGCGGCACCGGATTGCTGTACCACACCTTCCTCGAATACGGCCCCTACCGCGGCGAGATCGCCGGCCGCAACCGCGGAGCGTTGATCTCGAAGGAAGGCGGCGACACGACCGCCTACGCCATCGAGCCGCTCCAGGAGCGCACCATCCTCTTCGTCTCCCCCGGCCTCAAAGTCTACGGCGGCCAGATCGTCGGCGAAAACTCCCGTGACGCCGACATGGTGGTCCAGGTCTGCCGCAAGAAACACCTCACCAACATGCGCGCCTCCGGCTCCGACATGGCCGTCCAGCTCACGCCCCCCAAGATCCTGACCCTCGAGCAATGCCTCGAATGGATCGAAGACGACGAGCTGGTGGAAGTGACCCCGGAATCGATCCGCATCCGCAAACGGATCCTGGATCACTCGATGCGGGTGGTGGCGCAGAAGAAGACCGCCGCGGGCAGCTCGTAGCGCCGCAGCGCGCAACGTAGGAGCGCGTAAGCGCAAAAGCGCGTAGCGCGCCGGAGCGCTGGCGTCTCGCCGGCTGGCCCGGAGGCGTCTCGCCTCCGACTGCGGAGCTTGGCAAGATGTTACCCGCAAGCCCGCTGGTAGTTCAGGTAGCGCGCACTCCGACTCAACCCGGCGGACTGTGCTTCGAATCATCGACGACAACGCCTTGCCGTACAGCCAGCTCCATGAGGCGGCGTAGCGTTGGATCGGAGTATTCCGCGGAGCGGAGCCAGCGATTCTCCTCATCCGCTGACATCGTCGCGATCCTGGCACTCAGTTCATCGCGAACTGCACGAACCATTTCGACCGTATCGAACGTCTTGGCTGAAGCATTACTCATTGGCGATCCCACAAATCCGGACTGGTGAAATGCTTCAAATCTCGCGACTCTTTCCCGCCAGGTGGTCCGCAACCGACTTCTCAAACAGCTTGTCGAGTTTGCCCGACGCCGCATCCCGTTCGATTTCACGGTCCCACTCGTCGGCTTCGCGCTCGGAAAGCCATGCCCGCAGTTCCGCCAGCTCTACCGCTGAAAGCTTCCCGATCTCCTCTTCAAGTGCTTGAACTATAGTCATGAGCGTCGATCTGCTTGAACCATTCTAAACGAGCGGAATGAACGACAGGGTCAACCCCCGCTCCGGCCGCTTGCGCATCGAGTCAAGATGCCACTTCGTCGCAACCCGAAGACGCCAGCTCACGCGCTGTCATGTCGCGAGCCGTTGTCCCGCGCGCTTTTCCAGAACGCCGCAGCGAGCAGCGTGACACTCGCGATACACACGATGCCAGTGGCCACTTGAAAAGGCACGGCCCTAAAGTAGCGCGTGCCCATCACCCAAAACAACGTGGGGGGCAATGTCGCGACTGCCAACGCCACGGCACGTGTGACGACCTTCGCCCACGATGCGGCGTATGGGGCCGCGTAGGTTGTGAGCACGCCAAGTGGCAGAAGAAGTATACCCACCACCACGTGATTGAGCAGCATCGGCGGCGTGAGCCAGTCCACGGCCGAGGGGAGTGCAGCTCCCGCCACAAACCGCGCAATGATGGGAGTGACGGCGAGATGCAGCAAACCCAGAGCGCACAGCAGGATGCCGCTTGTCCGCAGGATGAACACCCGAACGCGTGACGTCATGACCGTTCCTCATTCCCCGGGCTCGGCCGTCTAGAGAATGTATCGCACGGCCGATCGCCGTCCATATCGATTCCGAAGGTACGCCGCGCAGACGAAAAGCGAAAGTCTGGCCCCGTACACCTTTCCAAAGCCAACAGCCTTGGCCTATAGTTCCAGATGGTTTCGTGTGATGGCTTCGAACTCTTCAGTTGATTCTAGCGAAAGTTCCGTGCTTCAAGATCGCGCCGCAATTGCGGCCGAGCTGCCTCGCATGTTCTATCACATGTGGGCGGAGTGCGATGCTGGCCGTTACTTCGATGTTCAATTGCCGATTCCCCGCAAACGCCGGCTCGACAAGCGTGATCAGATGATCCGCAGCTGCTCTTGGGCGATGCGTTTGGCACATCGCGACGTTATCGAGGTCGCAGCGCTCTCCCTCGGCGCACACCGAGCCGCGAGCGAGATCGACGATCCCTCACTCGCGAACTACTACCGGTTCGTTCTCAGGAATAGGTACGCTGGCGACGCGGCGAGGCATTACTTCCGTTTTCTCGATCAGATCGTGTATCACCTCAATGAGGTCTCTGAACGGAGGCTATTGTTAGGGACGAAACCGAAGAACGTCTCGTTTAGCCGGCTCCAGCGACAGATTATCGAGCGCAAGGTTGGCGGGCCTAAGAGGCTCCTGACTACCGCTCGAAGGGTCGTCCGGGTCGCCGCTCGCGATCTGACACCAGCAGGCTGGGAACTACTCGAACGGTTCAGACATATTGACACGCACCGTTATCCGGTCGGGATCGATCACATCTCATATGGCTTTTCGCGACGCGATGGTGATGTTCGACTGCGGCCCGGAGGCGAAGTGCTCATCCTTGGCGACGTGGAGGGAGAGTCGTATGCCATGTACACGCTCCCTGACGTTGACTTCGAAACGGTCGCCAAACTGCTGCGTCGACTAATGCGTAACTCCACGGGCATTCTCGCGGAACTCGCGTCGCGCCGTTTCTTGCTCTCAGCATGACAAAAAGTTGGGGGCAAACCGTTGGTTTCGGATGGCGGGACCCCTTACACGGATGCGAATAACTCTCAATTCTTGTCGATCGTTCAGGCAAGCACAGAGAAGTACCGGGTTTAGCAGCGAGTTACGCGCGGTCAAAACTCGAAGGCCTGGCCCTCCCTGCGTTCTAGTTTTCAAAGGCTACAAAGGCTCCATCGCAATCCTAGGCGCGGAGTCGATCAGTTGGAGCGGCTTGTTCGGTGCTCCCGCTTCGTCATCCAGATCCGACTGCGTACAAGCGTAACACCGCGTCGTTCCCGCCAACGAGGATGAACCGACCATCCGGCGAGAATGCGACACACGTCACCCATTCTGCTTGCCCAACGAACCGTTGGACCTCACGCCCGCTATCCAAATCCCAGAGGCGTGCTGTGTGATCCCAGCTCCCCGAGACGGCCTGGAGACCGCTGGGCGCAAAGGCCACGGCAGAAACCGACTCTGTGTGCCCCTTACCGCGCCACACTTCGCTTCGAGCGTCGACGTCTACCAAGCCGATTACATTGGCGCCGTAGGTCCCGAAGAGAAAACGTCCACCATCAGGGGAACAGGCAACCGAGGTCACCTCAGCGCCCACCTTGTGACAGAAGATCTCTTTTCCGACTGCTACGTCCCAAACCCGCACCGTCTTGTCGCCGGCGCTGCAGGAGAAAAGACGGTCACCTGCCGCGGCGAACGCTAAGCCGGAAATGCCGGTACTATGACCTTGGAAGCGGCGGACTTCACGGCCGGACTCGATATCCCAAAGGATAAGCGTAGGTCGATGGTCCATGCGACTGATACCGCTGCCTGTGGCAACGTGCTGCGTGTCCGGTGCGAACGCTACGACTTCAATGGGACCTATATCCTGGGATTTGAACCGGCGGATCTCGCGGTTCGTCTCCAGTTCCCACAGTCGGGCAGTCATGTCCTTGCTGCTCGAAAGAGCATGCTGACCGTCACTGCTGACTGCGACGCTCGTTACACTCTCGCCTTTGGCATGCGCCTCCCAGCGGCGCAATTCTTGCCCGCTTTGGACGTCCCACAACCAGAGTTGCCCATTCAGATCGCCCACCAACGCCCGCAGCCCGTCCGGAGTGAATGCGACGCTTTTGATCGAGTAGGCATGCCCCTCGAACCGGCGAAGCTCCCTTGCTCCTTGTTGTTGGCCTTCGCCCTCTGAAGTGATCTTGTCGATCCGGAGGCCAATCTGACTGACGGCCTGGCCCCGAATCGACGTAAAAGGAGAAACAACGACGAACCCGGCCCCGCGCGTCGATGCCCCGCTCAGCATCAGGGTAATCTGGCAGCCGCATTGGCAAGTGACAATGCTGCTCTCCAAGCCGCCGCCGAACCAGTCCTTTTCCTCAAACGGACACGTGCCCCGACAGCCGTGGCAAGTGATAACGCCCTCCAGCGTTCCTCTTGATGATGGTTGTGGTTTTACCGGGGTGAGAAGCGCCGCCGCGAAGTTATCCGAGGCGTCCATGACACGCTGGGCAACTGCCTCACGAGCCGCGTCGACGCCGGAGAGAACGCGCCAATTGCCCAGCGTCACCAACGCGGAAACGCTTTCGTTGGTTGCAGCTCGTTGTCTTTGAGCACGTGGCTTAGCAGCGTCGCGCTTTCCGAACAGCCGATCGAAGAACCCCATCTATACCTCCTTGTAGCCTTCTGGCCCCAAGCTCACCGGCGCGAACTCGCACGCGAAGAAGTGTAGCCCCGCGGCAGGGTAGGTCGGAAGCGTGCAGCGGTCAGCGAAGGTGCAACGGGACGGCAAGTCGGTCGACACGGTGCCTGCCTCCGCCTCGGCCCAGATGTTCCGGGGCGATGCCGCCCATACCGCCGTCTACCCGCTCGATTCGGCGGCGCATGAAGGGCGAAACCTGGTTGGGTTGCAGTGGAGGTTTGCCACCGAGGGGGATGGCATCTCGTCGCCGGTGGTGGTGGGGGATCGCGTCTATGCCGGCAGCGGCGACGGACACCTCTACGCGCTCGACCGGCTCACCGGGGCCACGATCTGGACGCTCGATGCGCATAGCGCCATCCATTCGTCGCTGGCGGCGGAGAACGGGCTCGTATTCTTCGCCACGCGCGCCGGAGCGCTGGCGTCTCGCCGCCGGCTGCGGAGCTTGGCAGGAATGTGCCCGCAAGCCAGAGGCCGTGCGGCACGTAATTTGACCAGCGTTACGAGAGGATCTTCGTATCTTCGTCGTGTGGTCCGATCCAACCCCAGCTAGTGAACAGCCGGAATGTCACTGGAAGCGAGCAACGGCGATAGTAAAAGCCAGTTTCCGATGACACCAGTGGCAATGGCTAGCAAGAGTGAAGCGATGAACCATAGCCATTTCCGTTTCCGCCTCCCCGTCACTCTCTCACGATGAAGCTCTGACGGTCGGGTTAGAAGCAAGAAGCTAGTCCATCCGCGGAACAAACGCGCCGCGTTCAACCGCAATCGGCGGCAGATGCGGGGCGATGATGGCCCGGAGCCGCTCGCGGAACAGCTCGGCGCTCGGCAGGTCGGCACGCAGCAAGTCGGGCAGCGCCTCCACCTCGGCCGCCCGGATGCGGCTCGGCTTCCGTCCGAGACATGCGTTCGTCTTGCAGCGCGGCGTGCAGTACTTGCGGGTGGACCGTGTCAGCGGGAACGTTGTCCCGCACCAGTTACAGACGCCCATCGTGTTACCTTGTGTTCAGCCCTGGTGGCGAAATCGGTAGACGCTGCGGACTTAAAATCCGCTGCCGCGAAATCGGCGTGCCGGTTCGAGTCCGGCCCGGGGCACCACCGTTTCGATATGATGGGCGGATGACCGCCGCCGAAACAATCGAAATCCCCGCGGGCACTCCCCTTACCGTCCTTTCCGAAGAAGAGCAGATGTTCCAGCAGAGCGTCCGCGACTTCTCCATCGAGAAGATCCGCCCGCTCGTCCACCAGATGGATCACGACGCCGTCATGTCGAAGGATCTGATCAGCAGCTTCTTCGAGCTGGGCATCATGGGCATCGAGATCCCCGACCAGTGGGGCGGCGCCGGCTCGTCATTCTTCAACGCCGTGCTCGTCGTCGAGGAGTTGTCCCACGTCGACGCCTCCTGCGGCGTTCTCGTCGACGTCCAGAACACCCTGGTGAACAACGCCATCATCCGCTGGGGCAACGAGGACCAGAAATCGAAGTATCTGCCGATGCTGGCCCGCGACACGGTCGGCGCGTATGCCCTCTCCGAGGCCGGCAGCGGCTCGGACGCCTTCGCGCTCGCGCTCAAGGCCGAAGACAAGGGCGATCACTGGGTCCTGAACGGGCAGAAGCTCTGGATTACCAATGCGTTCGAGGCCGGCGTCTTCATCGTCTTCGCCAACGCCAACCCCAACGCCGGCTACAAAGGCATCACCGCCTTTCTCATCGAGCGCGACTTCCCGGGGTTCAAAGTCGGCAAGAAGGAGGACAAGCTCGGCATCCGCGCTTCGTCCACCTGCGAGCTGATCCTCGAGGACTGCCGCGTGCCGAAAGAGAATGTCGTCGGCGAGCCGGGCAAGGGCTACAAGATCGCCATCGAGACGCTGAACGAAGGACGCATCGGAATCGGTGCGCAGATGATCGGCGTGGCCCGCGGCGCGCTCGAATACGCGATCGCCTACACGAAGGAACGGAAGCAGTTCGGCACGCCGGTCGCGGAGTTCCAGGGCGTCCAGTTCCAGATCGCCGAGGCCGCCACGCAGCTCGAGGCGGCGCGCCTCATGGTCTACAACGCCGCGCGGCTCAAAGACGCGAAGCGGCCGTTCCTCCGCGAAGCGGCAATGGCCAAGCTCTTCTCGTCGCAGGTGGCCGAAAAGGTCACCTCGCTGGCCGTGCAGCTTTTTGGCGGCAACGGCTACACCAAGGAGTATCCCGTCGAGAAGTTCTGGCGCGACTCCAAGGTCGGCCAGATCTACGAGGGGACGTCGAACATGCAACTGGCCACGATCGCCAAGTCGATCATTGCAGGGCGGTTGTAGGCGGTTCGACGCTTCCGACGACCGCACCATCGAATAGACCCCGTTCGCGAAGGAGCCCCCCGATCTGCTCGATCGCCACTCCCTGATCGGCTACGCCGACCTGGATGGTCGCCCACCCCTCCCCCGACCCGGTATCCGCGATCGCGCCGATGCCGCGCGTTTCGATCGCATCCTCGATCATTCGCCGCAGGTGCACCTCGCCGGGCGTGGCCATGCCCTCTCCGGCAAGCTTCAGCTTCACCATCACCCGCGGCCGGAGATCCTCGGCGCGGATCCGCTCGGCTTCGCGCCGGACGTAGAGTCCGAACACCACCAGCGCGAGCAGAGGAATCATGATCCAGATCACGACTCGGCTGCCACCTCGCGTCCCCGCTGGTTGCGCGCCAATCGCTGCAGGAAGTCGTAGGCGATCCCGCCGCTCGTCTTCCGTAGCGTCAGGAGATAGACCGCCAGTGCCACCAGGCCTCCGATCCAGGCAAGGGTGCCCAACTCCCGAGAGTGAATGAAGAAGGGCCAGATCATGAAGAGGAACGATCCGATGACGCCGGCGACGAGAAACGCGACTCGCTGCGCTTTCGGCGCATCGACATCGCGGTTGCAATTCAACGTGACCACAGCCTGCCCGTCCTCGGCCGCTGTCCACGAAACGGTGCATTCGATGCCACCGGCCGCGGCGATGCCGCGCCGCAGCGGCAACGTGAACCGGCGCTCGTTCTCACGGGAGCCCATCATCTCTCCCCCGAAAAGGTCGACGAGGTCGGAGATCGTCTCCTCGATCCCTTCGCGGGGGATGCGGTCTTCGGTGAACTCCACGGGGCGCACGCCACTCTCGGTCATTCGTTTCCCCTCGGTCATCTTGCACGCAACAGGTTACGGCGCGCGAGGATGAACGACTGGGGCCCGAAAGTCGAGCGCCGCTGAGGGCGTTGACTCTTCCCGCAGCCTCTGCCAGACTGCGCGCATTCCCCATCCAACAAGAATGACGTAAGCGTCGCGAGTGAGACATTCGCTCCGGCTGCAACAGTCGACCAGCCCGACCGAGTCTGATTGAACACCATTGAACACCCTGGGGGGATGTGATGACTACCATTGCGAAACTTGCCGCCTTTAGCTTGCTGCTGGTCATGCTGGCCGCCTGCGGGAACGAACGAGCGGGCAAGAGTGGCTCTCTTTCTTCGCTCCTGCCGTCAGACAAATACACCGGCGTCTGGACAAACCGCGCGAACCGCGCGAACCAGCGCGAGAAGCTGACCATCTTCCGAGATGGTGACGGCTACGTCATCGAGGACGAAGATGGAAAGAAGTTCGTAGGCACCGTCCACGACGGAATCCTCAGCATCTCCGGTCCGATGGGGCGCGTCGATGCGCTCTATGCTCCGTCGCTTCGTGCACTCATCTTTGCCGGTCACGAGTTTGAGCGCACGGGCGACGCCTCCACGCCAGCTGCGATGAACGACGACCGCAACGCAAAGAGGACGATGGCCGACATGCGCACGATCGCCACGGCCTGGGAGGCGCGCGCGACCGACGTGAACCGCTACAACGCCGGCGGTCAGCAATTCGCCGAACCGGCATACGACCTGACACCGCCTCAACTCGATAGCATGATTGCACCAACATATATCAAGCGAATGCCCCGCGAGGATGGATGGGGCAATCCATTCGACTTCCGCATCGACGCACCTGTCGGTAACGGGCCCGCCGCGCAACGATACGAGATCCGCTCGAACGGTCACGACGGAGTCCGCGAAGGGCACGCCTACGCCGCGGGTACGGCGACCGACAACTACGACTGCGACATCGTCTATTCGAACGGCGTCTTCGTCCAATACCCCCGCGGAGCTCAACAGCAGTAAACGAGGAGGAGAAGCATGTTCTGTCAGCATTGCGGTACGGCCATGACGGCCGAAACGCCGGTCTGCGGCGGCTGTGGTCAGGCGGCGGCAACCGGCACGAGAGTCGATGTCGGGGCGCGCTTCAAAGCCGTCTCCACCGATGCGCTAGGCGCGTTGAAGACGCTGGCGCGCAATCCCGTGAGTGGCATCCTCGACGCTTTCCATGCCCTTGGCCCTCGCCGTGCGCTCATCACCGGCATCGCTTTCGGCGTTGTGTACGACATCTGCGCGCTCTTCGGCACCTACCTCATTCTCCGGCGCAACCTGGGCGCACTTGGCGGTTCGCTCGACGAGCTTTCCTTCAAGACGCTTCTGAAACTAGTGTTCCTCGGACTTGTCCCCCTTCTCGCCTTTGCCCTCACCAGCCTCGTGACGCGCAGAGTTTTCCAGGGTCGCGGCGGCTCCATGGAGGCCGACGTCTTCATCGCCGGCACTGCGCTTCTTCCCATGGCCGTCGTGGCACTCCTCGGCGGCATCGTCGGCGTGGCAAACGGCGAGATCATCGCCGTGCTGTTCGTCTTCGCGCTCTGCTATACGATCCTGTTCCTTTTTGCCGGCGCAACAAGGCTCTCTGAAATCTCCGAGCCCGTCGCCATTCCCGCCGTCGCCTTGATGTTGCTGGTCACCATCTGGATCGCAAAGGTCGCGATCGTTGCAGCCGTGTCCTAAGGAGATACGTCATGACTGATTCGTTCGCCCCTCCTGCCGCCGTTGCAGTCACGCCCGTCCCTGCCCAGAGCGGCGCGACCAGGCGCCTCCCGCTCCTCAGTTTCGCCGCGGCACTCGTCTCGTTCCTATTAACGTTCGTTACGTTCTCCTGTCAGGGAAAGCCCGTGGCCATGCTCAGCGGTGTGCAACTCGCCCTTGGAACCACCGTCGAGGGGTCCGGCGACCAGCCGAAGAAGATCGAGCCCGAACCGTTTGCCGTCATCGCCCTCGGCGCGGCAGTCGCCGGTTTCGCTCTCAGCTTCGGCGGCGTGAACACCAAGACCTTGACAATCCTGAGCGGCGCGGCGGGAGTCATCTTCCTCTTCATGCTCAAATCAAAACTGGAAGGTGACATCCTCAAACAGGGTGGCGGACTCATTCAGATCGATTTTGGGGCCGGTTTCTGGATCGCCGTCGTTGCGTTCGTCATCGGCGCAATCGCAGCGGCGCGGCTCACCCGAACGGCTTCGCCGCCGAGACAGCCTCTCAGTCCCGCGCGCTGATGTTGTACTTCTGGATCTTCGCCTTCAGCGTGTTTCGGGCCATGCCGAGGCGGCGCGCCGCCTCGCGGATGCGTCCCTCCGACGTTGCCAGGGCGCGCTCGATGAGCTGGCGGTCGACGGACGCCATCACCTCTTCGTAGACATCGCTCGTGATCTCCATCTTGCTCATCATCGGACTGAGCAGCGATCCGGGCATCGGCAGCGGACCGGCCACGCCCGCCGCGGCGCCGGCATCAGCCAAGAGGCCGTAGAAGTCGTTTCGGGTGATCGTCTCGCCGTTCGACATCACGATGGCGCGGTGAATCGTCGCCTCCAGCTCGCGAATGTTGCCCGGCCAGTTGTAGCGGGTGAAGAGATCGAGCACGCCCGGCTCCAGGCGCTTCGTCTCCACGCCGAGGTCCTTGCAGATCTTCTTGATGAAATGCTCGGAAAGGAGCGGGATATCGTCCTTTCTCTCGCGCAGCGGAGGGAGAAGGAGCGGGATGATGTTCAGGCGATAGTAGAGATCCTCACGGAACGTCTCCTGCTCGATGGCCTTCTCGATGTCGAGGTTGGTAGCGGCGATGATCTTGACGTCCGTCTTGATCGTGTTCGTCCCGCCGAGGCGCTCGAACTCCTTGTCTTCGACGACCCGCAGCAGCTTGGCCTGAATAGCCAGGCTGACCTTGCCGATCTCGTCGAGAAAGATCGTTCCGCCGTTGGCCAGCTCGAATCGTCCGAGCTTGCGGCGGTCGGCGCCGGTGAAGGCTCCCTTCTCGTGTCCGAACAGCTCCGATTCCGCCAGCGTCTCGGGCAACGCGGCGCAGTTGAACATGATGAACGGACCGTTCCGCCGCGGGGAGACGTTGTGGATGATGCGGGCGATGAGCCCCTTGCCGGTCCCCGACTCGCCGCGCAGCAGCACGGTGGAGTGGCCGCTGGAGGCCTTGCGGATGGAAAACTGGATCTTCGCCACGGCCTCGGAACCGCCGACGACCGAGTCGAGATGCTTCTCCACCAGCACCTCACGGCGGAGCGACTCGTTCTCCAGTGAAAGGCGCGCTCGCGCCTCCTCCAGCTCCTCGTACAACCGCGCGTTCTCGATGGCGATGGCCGCCTGATCGGCGAAGGCCTCGATGAATGTCAGGTCCTTCTGCGAGAAGAGGTGGCGAGCCTCGCGGTGATCGACGTAGATCGCGCCGGCGATCCGCTCCCGGATAACCAGCGGGACACAGAGGATCGACATGATGTTCTCGGCGATCACCGATTCCGACTCGACGAAACGGGCATCGGCGCGGGCGTCGGCGGAGATCACCGGCTGGCCGGACTGGATGACCTCTTTGACGATCGACTGGGGCGAGCGTCGGGAGCCCCCCTCGCCCCCCTCGGTGTCTTTGATGTTGCGGACGATGCGCGTGCGGAGAGCGCTCGTGATCGGATCGAGAAGGATGATCATTCCCCGCTCGGCGCGGACGCGCCGGATGGCCAGGTCGAGGACGCGGGTGAGGACTTCCTCGAGGTTCAGTGTCGAGTTGATGATCCTCACCACTTCGTAGAGGCCGACCACCCCGCTCTCCGGCGCCTTGCCCGCGGGCTTGATGCGGAAGAGCGCGCCGCGGGCGCGCTCGAGATCGTTCGTCGCCTCCAGGCGCTCAAAAATCCGGATTGCGCCGCGAATCGTCTGCGTCGCCTCTTCCGGCTCATCCTTCAGGAGTCCGACGTCGAACATCAGCCGCGCCAGCTCGTACGGCGTCTGCAACTCCTCGAAGGTCGCCCTCGCGGAATCGAACTTCGCGTTCGCTGCCTCCCGGTTGCCCTGCGAGGAGAGGATCTTTCCCCAGACCCAGTCGTTCTTGGCCAGCGCGAAACGGTCGTCGAGCTGGCCGGCGAACTTAGCTCCCAGCTCCGCGTGCAGGGTGGCCTCGCCGATCCGCTGCTGGCTGAAGGCGATGCTGGCCGCGGCCGTGTGGGCGCGCGCCAGACCCTGAGTGGTCTGGTGTGACTCGAAGATGGACATGCTTCGGGCCAGATAGCGCTCGGCCTCGGTGTAGTTCTCCCGCTCGTCCTCGATGTTGGATATGACGTACGAGGCCTCGGCGATGAGGTCTTCGTCGCGCGCCCGCTCGGCGGCCGAAAGCGCCTTCTGCGCATACGACATCGCCCTGGCGATATCGCCCTTCTTGTTCATCAGCCGAGCCAGCGGGATGTACACCGAGGAGCGCGAGGCGCGTGTGTCGTCAAATCCCTGCAGCGCCAGGCAGCGGTTGTATTGCGCGAGTGCATCGCCCCACCGGCCGAGCATCTCGAAGGCCTCGGCGAGGTTCTCGCGCGCCAGCGCCTCGTACTCGACGGCACCGATCTTCTCGTCGATGCGGACGCTCTTCTCGAAGTACTCGGCCGCCACCTGGAAGTCGCCGCGGCTGAACTCGATGATCCCTATGTTGTTGTAGGAGCTGATCAGGTCCCACAAATCGCCCTCCGACTCCGAGAGGGCCATGTTCATCTTGTAGTACTGCAAGGCGCTGATCCAGTCGCCGAGCTTCCAGAGCGTGTTGCCGAGGTTCGTCGAGGCCACCTTGCAGAGCCGTTCCGAACCGACCTTCTCACCGATCTTCAACGACTCGATGTATAGCTCGCGCGCCTTCTGCCAGTTGCCGAGGTAATACTCGACGAGCCCGAGCATGTTCTTCACATAACCGAATACGACGTTCGGCTCGCTCGGATCGAGAAGCTGCAACGCCTTCTCTGATGAGGCTCGCGCTGCCTCGGGATCGTCCTTCTCGCGATGAAGCCCGGCAATCCGGTTCAGCAGCTCGGCAACCTCCATCGTCATCCCGAGCTTCTCGAACTGCTCGATCGCGTTCTGGAAGTACGACATCGCCGCTTCCTGATCGCCGCGTTTCCCGAGCACTTTGCCGAGTTTCTTCATGACCCGCGCGAGATCGGCATTCGGCGCGTCGTCTTTGCTGCGGGCCTGAATGCTCTTCAGCAGGAACTGATACGCCTGGACCGCGCTGCGATAGTCGCCGCTGCGGTGGTAGGCGTCTGCCAGTTTCTCGCGCACCTCCGATTTTCTGACTTCTTCGGCGCCGGCCAGATCCATCAGCTCGAGAGCGCTGCAATAGAAATCGGTGGCCCCCTGGTGCGCGATGGTGCGCATGGCCATGTCACCGGCTTCGACCGCGTACCGGACACCCCTGGACTCGTCGCCGGCACGCGCGTAGTGGAATGCGACCTGTCCCAGAAGCTGCGTCGAGCCCGCGTTGAGCGCCGGCTCCAACGCCGCGCCGACGCGTTGATGCAACTCCGTGCGATGGCGCTCTGTCATGGCGTTGTACACCGCCTCGCGCAGGTGGATATGCGGGAAAACGATGGTCTTGCCGTCGTTCGACTCGTCGAGCAGACCGAATGCCACGACTTCGCGCAGCGCGCGGTACGCATCCTCCCGCGACGCCGAGGTAACGCTCGTCAGAAGATCGACGCCGGACGACTCGCCGAAGACCGCCGCGGCTTCGAGCAGTTCGCGGTGCCGCGGCTCGAGCGCCTCGACTTTCTCCATCAGGATCGACGCCGCCCCGCCGGGGATGCGCAACCCCTGGATCCGATCCATCTCGGCGACCCACCCCTCCGCCTCCCAGTGCAGGTAGCCGTGGGCGATCAGATAGTCGACGACGCGGCGGATGATCAACGGCGACCCGGCCGACTCCCAAAGCGTCCAGCGGACCAGATCGTCCGAGATGTTCTCCTCGCCAAGCAGCGACTGCAGGTGCTCGCGTACGAGCGGCTCGCTGAGGGCTTCGACCCGGATGATCGAAAAGGTTCCTTCGCGCGCGCGGCGTTCCCACGCCGCGAGATGCGCGCCGGGCTCGGTGGCAGCCTCCCCGGAGGGATCGATCGTCAGTGTCCCGATCACGACCAGCCGGTTCTGCTTGGCTTCGCCGACCAGGAAGGAGAAGAGCTCGGCCGTCGATGGATCGGCCCACTGAACATCGTCAACGACAAGGATCAGCGGCGACGCGCTCGACTCACCGCCGGGAACACTGGCGCTGAGGAAGCCGTACATGTCCTGCATCGCCTGGACGATGCGATTGAAGAGGCGGTACTTCTGGCCGGTCTCCGGCGTCGCCTCTTCCCCCAGCGCCGCCAGGACAACCGGCCGCATCAGACGGCGGATCTCGCCCGACACATCGGCGTCCGGATTCACAGCCATCACCATCTGCTGGAAGATCTCGACGAATGGTGCGTAGATCGTCTTGCGGTTGATCGGGCAACGTCCGCAGAACACCCGCGCCCCCTCTAGTTGCGCCCGAAGTGTGGCGTCGCGGACGATGCGGCTCTTCCCCATCCCCTCGGCACCGACGACGATGACGCCGTTGCCACGCCCCTCGCGCGCCTCGTCGATCATCGAGGCAAGCTGTGAGACCTCGGTCTTTCGTCCGATGAGCGGCGCGGCAAACAGCTCGCCGCGGCCGACCAGCATCTCGCCGGCATCCGCTTTCTTTCCCGCCGCAATGGCCACCGCGTGCAGCAGTGCGGCGGCCGAGGCATAGCGATGCCGCGGATCCTTCTCCAGCAGCTTCATGATGATCAGCTCAAGCTCCGGCGGCACGCTCGGATTGATCGACGACGGCGGACGGATCTCCTCGTCGAGGTGCATCCGGATGACCTCGATCGACGGCCTGCCGTATCCGGGCAGTGCGCCGGTGACGGTCTCGTAGAGCGTCATGCCGAGAGAGTAGAGGTCGGCGCGCGAGTCGACGCGATCCTGTTTCAGCACCTCGGGGGGCATGTAGTGCAACGACCCCCGAATCTGGCGATCGAGCACCTGCCGGCTCTCGACGGCGACGCCGAAATCCATGATCTTCGCCCGGCCACGCTCGTCGACGAGGATGTTCGACGGCTTCAGATCGAGATGGATGATGCCGAGGTGGTGGATGTGGTGCAGCGCGGAGGCGATCTGCAGGATCACGTCGTAGAGCGCCGCCCAACTGTGACCATCGAAGTACTCTGAGATCTTCTTCCCGGCGAAGTACTCCATCGTGAAGTACGGAAAGCGCTCGTTGAGCAGCCCGTACTCGCGAACCTTGACGATGCTCTCGTGCTCGAGCGAGGCCAGCGTGGAGAACTCGGTCTTGAACCGCAGAAGCTGCTGCGGCTCCGACAGTTCGTGCCTGAGGATCTTGATCGCCTCGTCACATCCGTCGGCAACGTCGAAGACCCGATAGACGCAGGTCGCCGCGGTCTCTTTCAGAATCGCGCGAGTCTGATAGCGAGGGGGAAGTTGCAACGCAGGAGCTAACGCCGTCTCGGCGATTGTCGTCATGGTCTCTGATACGTTTCTGTGAACGGGTGCAAATATAACCCTGCCGTCACAAAGGTGGGCAAAAAGTTGACCCGCAGGAGGGTCGGAGCGCTGGCGCAACGGAGCGCTGGCGTCTCGCCGGCTGGCCCAGCGGCGTCTCGCCGCTGAGGAGGTTACCAGCGAATGTATTGAGTCTTGCAAGACCGGGGGCGAGACGCCCCCGAGCCAGCCGGCGAGACGCCAGCGCTCCGGCTGACCCTCTGCCGCGTCGTACAATGCCGGCCATCCGTGTCCGACCTTCCGCAGAGCGTTGATCGATTCGACGTTGTCCGCATCCTCGGCAAAGGCGGGATGGGGACGGTTTACCTGGCCCGCGACCAGCGCCTCGACCGTCTGGTGGCGGTCAAAGTTCTACACGCGGAAGATCTCGCCGCCGAAGACCGCAGGGCCCGGTTCATGCGCGAGGCGAGGACAGCCGCGGCCGTCCGGCACCCGAATGTGGCGACGATTTACGAGGTCGGCGAGACCGGCGACGGGGTCCCCTTCATCGTCATGGAGTACTGCGATGGGGAAACTCTCTCCCAGCGGATGCGCCGCCGTCCCATCGAGGCTGGCGAGTTCCTGACCATCGCGCGGCAGATCGCTGCCGGCGCCGCCGCGGCGCATGAGGGCGGCATCGTCCATCGCGATCTGAAGTCGTCCAACATCATGATCGAGCCGACCGGGCAGGTGAAGATCCTCGACTTCGGTCTGGCCAAAACACTCCCGACCCAATTTGCCCGGCCGTCGGATTCGTCGAGCCGGCGCATTTTCGGCACGCTTCACTATCTCTCGCCGGAACAGGTGCGCGGACAGCAGGCGGACGAGCGGTCCGACCTTTTCTCGGTCGGCGTCATCTTCTTTCAGATGGCCACGGGTCAGTTGCCGTTCAACGCCGACGCGCCGCTGATGGTGCTCGAGAAGATCCGCGACGACGAGCCGGAGCCGTTCGTAGCCCGCGACCCCGCCTTCCCGGCCGCGGCGACCAGGATCATCGGCCGGCTGCTGAAGAAGGATCCGAGCGACCGCTATCAGAGCGCGCGCGATCTCCTGGCCGATCTCGAGGATCTCGACACGCCGACGGCGCGCTTCCCCACTCTGACGCGCTCGCACTCCTCGCTTGGCCGCACGCGCTCACGGCCGCGCTGGTCGCGCCTGGTGCTGACCATCGCCGCATTCGTGATCGGCGGCGCGGCGATCGTCTACGTCAATCGCCACACGAAGCCTGATGCGCTGCCGCCGGCCCCCGCCGCGCCGCCGCCGATCCATTCGATGGCCGTTCTTCCGCTCGACAACATCTCGAACAATACGAAGGACGACTTCCTCTCGGTCGGCCTCGCCGATGCGCTCGTGACGAAGCTGCAGCAGATTCCCTCACTGCAGGTGCGGCCGACATCCGCGATCGTCAGATACCACAACCAGAAAACCGACACGAAGACGGCTTCCGATCAGCTCCACGTCGACAGCGTGCTGGAAGGGCATTTCCTCGCCGCCGGCGATCTGGTGCGCGTGAACCTGCAGCTCACCGATTCGCGCACCGGCTACACCGTCTGGGCCGATGCCATCGACGGAAAGCGCGCCAATCTCATCAAACTCATCGATGACGTCTCGTCGCGCACCGTGACCGCCCTGAACCAGAAGCTCGGCGTGCAGAAAGCAGGCAATGCCTCGGAACCGCGGTCGTCGAATCCGCACGCCTACGAGGAGTTCCTTCGCGCCCGCGCGCTCAGCGGAAGCCTGGTCCCTGCCGAGCATCAGGCCGAGGAGACCGCGTTGCGGCGTGCCATCGCTCTCGATCCGAACTTCGCCGCCGCCTACGCCGATCTCGCCATCGCCATCTCGCTCGGACAGTCCCGCGGCCTGGACAACGCCCCCGACGCCACCACCCGCGCCGAGTGGTACGCGCGGCAGGCCGTGCGGCTCGATCCGAATCTCCCCGCCTCCCACCTGGCCATGGGACGCGTGTTCGTGAAGTTTCCCGATCGTTTCCGTGAGGCGGTGCGCGAGAACCTGGCCGCACTGCGTCTGAACCCGAACGACATCACTTCTCTCAACAACGTCGCCAATTTCTATGTCTCGGTCGGCGACACGGAACGCGTGCGTTGCGTCGGCGACCGGTTGATCAGCCTCGATCCGAATTCGAACGAAGCCAAGATTCGCGGCTATTGGTACGTGAACGCCGTCGACCCGGAAGGGGCGCTCACCAACGCCGCCGCGGCGATGGCGGCGCGCGACACGGAGCTGGCCGGACGTGACATCCGCGCGAACGCCTTCATCCTGAACGGAAATCTCGCCAGTGCGGAAGTCGAGGCGCAGCGCATCATCAAGCTCGTCCCCCAGAACTACCTCGGCAAGAGCCTGCGGGCCATGATCGCCGTGGCCAAAGGCGACCGCCCTGCCGCCGAGGCCGCGCTGCACTCATTCGAGCCCGACGCGAACCGCCTTCACTGGGCCGCCATGCGCCAGGCCCTCTGCTACGCCAAGCTCGGCGACCGCGACGCCGCCATGCATTGGGTCAATCGCAGCGCCGAGCTCGGAAACCACAGCTGGTTCGCCTGGATCAAACATCCCTGGACCCAGTCGCTCCAGACCGATCCCGAGTTCCAGACGGTCCTCGGTAAGATGAAAGCCGACCTCGACGACGTCTCCGGAGATGTCCTCGGCGTCTATCAGCTCATGTGTCACTGACTGGCATCAAACATCCGCCGCAACGCCCGTTCCGCCGGAACGCGGATCTCCTCCGGCACGATGATCTCGTAGCGCATGTACTTCAGCGAGTCGCGAACGTCTTCGAGCGACGTCACCTTCATGAACGTACAGAGCTTGCAGCCCTTGACGAAGGTCTTGTCCGGCACTTCCATCGCCAGGCGGTCGGAGAGACCGCACTCGGTGACGACGAGGAACCGCTTCTCCGGCCGCTCCTTCGCGTATTTCACCATCCCCGAGGTCGAGAGCACCGCGTCCGCGAGCACCGCCACGTCCTCGCGGCACTCGGGATGCACCAGAATCTTGATCTCCGGATCGGCCGCCCGAATGCGCGCCACCTCATGCGGCGTGATCTGCTGGTGCACGTAACAGAACCCTTCCCACGGGATGATGTTCTTCTCCGGCACCTGCTCGCCGACGTGCCGCGCCAGATTGCGGTCAGGGACGAAGAGGATGTTCTTGTTCGGAAGCGTGCGCACGACCTTCGCCGCATTCCCCGACGTGACGATGACATCGGAGAGCGCCTTCACCGCCGCGGTGGTATTGACGTAGCTGACGACGGCCAGATCGTCGTACTGAACCTTCAACTCATCGATCCGCCTGCGTAGATCCTCGGCAGGCGCGGAGTCGGCGAGCTGGCATCCCGCGGCCAGGTTCGGCAGCAGCACCGTACGCGACGGATTGACGATCTTCGCCGTCTCCGCCATGAAGTGCACGCCGCAGAAGTCGATGACGTCGGCATCGGTGACCTTCGACGCCATCAACGCCAGCTCCAGCGAGTCGCCGATGAAATCGGCGACCTTCAGAATCTCCGGCCGGTAGTAGTTGTGCGCCACGATGACCGCATTGCGCTCCTTCTTCAGCGCCCGGATCTCCTCATGCAGCAGCTCAAACTCGCGGACGTCTTCTTCCGTGTACTCGTACGTCTGAACGCGGCTCAGTTCCTCGAAGAGGGTCGACATGTTGCGCGGACTTTAGCGGATTCACGTCCGGAGCGCTGGCGTCTCGCCGGCTGGCCCAGCGGCGTCTCGCCGCTGAGGAGGGTTACCAGCGAAAGTATGGAGTCTCGCCACACCGGCGCCGAGACGGCGCCGGGCCAGCCGGCGAGACGCCAGCGCTCCTACCTTCGCGCCCGCGCGCGAATCCTCTCGTAGAACCCCCTCGCCGATTCGCTGCACCGCACCTCGCTCACGCGAACCGCGCGCCGGAGCGAGAGCCCTTCCATGGTCTGGCAGCGGCTCAGCGCCACGTACACCTGCCCCTCGGCGAAGGCACCGCGGGCCAGATCGACCAGCACCCGCGCCAGCGTCAGGCCCTGCGCCTTGTGGATCGTCACCGCCCAGGCGGGCATGATCGGGAACTGGATGAAGGTGCCGGCCACCTCCTCAACGATCGTCTTCGTCGTCTCGTCGAGCGCGTAGCGGATGTCCTGCCATTCGATCGGCTCGACGTCGTGCGTCGTCCCGTCATCGAGCCGGACGCCGATGCGGCCGTCGTGGAGCGACGCCAGCACACCGATCGTCCCATTCACCCAACGGCGCTCCGGGTAGTCGTTGCGGACGAACATTACCTGCGCGTCGCGCTTGAGGACCAACTGCTTCGGCGCTGGGAGACGATCTTCCGCGGCCTTCACGAACGTCCCTTCGCAGACCGCTTCGTAGGTGCGCGGCTTGTCGGGGAGCGCGGCCAGCCGGACGTCGTTCTCCTCGGCGGCAGCCTTGCGCGTCGGCACGAGGATCAGGTGCCGCCCGGTGAGCGATCGCCCGACGCACGACTCGTTCAGCCGCCCCACCGCCGCGGCCGCGCCGTCGCCGTCGCGAATGCAGGCCAGCAGCGCGGCGAAGGAGGCGTCCCGCTGGCGATAGACGATCTCCAGCTCGATGGGAAAGAACTTCAGCCCCTTGAGGCAGTGCGCGGAGAAGAAATGCGGCGACTCGTATCGCTGATGAATCAAATCCGCGTCGTGCGGCGTGACCACCGGAGGCAACTGAAAGAGATCGCCGACCAGGACCATCTGCACACCGCCGAACGGCTGCGCCGACTTGCGATTGATGCGCAGAAAGGCATCGACCCCATCGAGCACGTCGGCGCGCACCATCGAGATCTCGTCGATGATGAGCAGTTGCAACGCCTCGATGACCTTGAGGAGTTCCTCTTCCTTCACCTTGTAGACATCCTCCGGCATCACCGGCCGTAGCGGCAGATGGCAGAACGAGTGGATGGTCTGTCCGCCCGCGTTGAGCGCCGCCACGCCGGTGGGTGCCAGGACGATCGACTGCTTCTCCGGAAAGCGCGCCCGCAGCTCGCGAATGAACGTCGACTTCCCCGTCCCCGCGCCGCCGGTCACGAAGACGATCGGCCGTCCCGCGCCGACGGCGTCAAACGCCGCCTGTAATTGCGCATTGATCTCGATCGGATGCCGGACCGGCTTCTTCGCCAGCTTGCGCTTGGATGGTGCCGGCCATTGCGATCCCTTTGACGGCGGCGGCGCGGACGAGCGCCGCCTCGGGGGCGTCCGCTTCCGCGGACTGCCCGATGGCTTTGATGGTGAGTCCGGCGGCGGCTCCTTCAGCAGCTTGGCCACCTTCA
The DNA here is from genome assembly GCA_017883235.1 of Thermoanaerobaculia bacterium. Classification (GTDB taxonomy): domain Bacteria; phylum Acidobacteriota; class Thermoanaerobaculia; order Gp7-AA8; family Gp7-AA8; genus JADGNZ01. Next base: position 31,204 of record JADGNY010000072.1, read on the forward strand.
CCGCCAGCCGGTGCCAGTCATCGCGAAGCTCCCAATTACACCCGAGAACATCGAGCATGTTGTAGAGCCGCCGAGCGTGCTTGACCCGCTCGCGAACCTTGCCGCCGCCCCGCAGCCGCAGCATCGCCTCATCCACCCACTCGATCAGCGCATCAAGAGTCATCGTCGGGGCGGATGATACGACCGGAGCGCTGGCGTCTCGCCGGCTGGCTCAGCGGCGTCTCGCCGCTGCGGTCACGAATGACTGTATCGAATCTTGCCAGACCGGAGGCGAGACGCCTCCGGGCCAGCCGGCGAGACGCCAGCGCTCCGGCGATCCTGCCCTCACGCCAGCGACGACACCTGCCCGCCCCCCACGACCGCCACGCCCACGGCGTTCTTCGTCGTCGACTTGACGCGATACATCGCGGCGTCGGCCTGGCGGATGAGATCGTCCTTGGTCAGGCCGTGTGTGGGGAACGTGGCGATGCCGAAGCTGGCGCTGATGGAGATATCGATGTTGTCACCGAGGTGAAATACAGCGGAGGTCATGGCCTTGCGGACGCGATGGGCGACGGCCACCGCCTGCTCCTGGTCGGTCTGCGGGAGGATGATGCAGAACTCGTCGCCGCCGAAGCGGACCACTTTGTCGATGCCGCGGACGGCGGCCATGATGCGCTTGGCCACCTCCTGCAGCGTCCGCGAGCCGGCAAGGTGGCCGTGGGCGTTGTTGACGGTCTTGAGATCGTCGAGATCGAGAAAGATGATGCTGCACGTGGCACCGTAGCGGCGGGCGCGCTCGATCTCCTCGTCCAGATACGATTCGAAAAAGCGCCGGTTGAAGGCCTTGGTCAGATCGTCGCGCATCGCCAGATCGCGGCTGCGGGTGAGCTGGTAGATGTTGCTCATCACCGACGCGACCGAGCGAAGGTAGCGCGTGACGTTGGCCACCGCCTCGTCGTCGAGCGGATCGTGCGGACCGAGGGCCACGCGGATCACGCCGATGAGATCGTGCTGCGCCAGCATCGGCATCACGATCATCCCCTCATCCCGGTCGGCCGCGAACGACTGTCCCGAGGAGAGAGCGCGCTGCAGGAGGCCCGGCGGGATGCCCGGCAGGAACTCGCCGGTCTCGCGTACGGTGGGGTCCGAGCTGTAGCTGACGACGTAGCGCTCCACGCGCGGGTCGTGGAGAAACAGGACCGCCCGCGTCAGGCCGAGGAAGTCGAGGACCGTGCGTGTGATCCGCTCGGAGACGGTGTTCGCGTCGGCGATGGTCATCAGCTCATGAATCTGCGCCAGATAGGCGACCTCGGTCTCCAGACTCGAGGCATGAATGACAGTTCTGGCGAGGTCGGACGCGACGGCAAGCGTGTCGTCCGGATGGGCGAGAAAGCTCGCACGCGGCACGCGGATGTCGCCATCGCGGCGATCGCCCGTCAGCACATCGTCGTAGAGCACGACACGGACGAGACTCTTGCGCGGCGGTGCATCGAGCACGTGGAGGCTGTCGGCGTCGATGATCACGATCCGGGATCGCTCCCGCTCGCCCCCCTCGACGAAGGTGTAGCCCGGACAGCGCTCCCGAAGGAACGTCACGAGCTCGCGTCCGCCGTAAACGCCGATGGGAGGCGACATGATCACTGACGAGTCTACACGCGCTACCGCAACTTCACCGACAGCATCATCTCGAACTGCGCCACCGGCTCGTCGCCGAGTTTCTTCGGCACGCGGGCGGTTACGTGAACGGTCGTTTCTTCGCGCTCCCCGCTTTCGACGGCGCGGCGGACGAGCGCCTGGATCGCTTCGCCGTCTTCGCAGAGGAAGTGCACATCATCCTCGGGGCGTTTCAGGAACTCCGCGCGCACCGCCTTGAAAACGAACGAGAGCCGGACCTTCATCACCCCCATGAGATGGAAGCAGATCAGACCGCCGGCGACGTCGGCGCCGATGCAGAGCGCGCCGAAGTACATCGACTTGAGATGGTTCTTCGTCCGCCAGTTCAGCGGGATGCGCACCTCACAACGGCGCTCGTTCACTTCCAGCACCGAGGGCTTGGTAAAGTAGAGGAGGAACACGTTGCGGAGCGCCCAGAGGCGGACGCCGGCGGTTGCTTTCCAGTCGCGGCTCATCGCTTGGCCTTCTCAGAATCGACCTTCCGCTTCGAGTAGCCGCCGGTGGCGCGATCCCACACCGCATCGGGAAGGAAGCGCGCCATGCGCATCAGGAGCGACGTCGGAAGTGGAAATTCGACGACGCGCGCGCCCCGCTCCAGACCGTCGGCGATGATCCGCGCGGCCTCCTCGGCTGTCATCAGGAACGGCATCTTGAACCGGTTCTTCTCCGTCATCGGCGTGATGACGAAGCCGGGGTTGACCGTCGTGACCCCGACGCCGTACGGCCTCAGCTCGACGCGGCTCGCCTCGAGGAACGCCTGCATGGCCGCCTTCGTCGCCGAGTAGACCGAGGAGGTCGGCAGCCCGCGCAGCCCGGCGATCGAAGCGATGCCGGCGAAGCGGCCGGATCTTCGCTCGATCATCGACGGGATCACGGCGTCGAAGAGATGGAACATGCCGAGGATGTTCACGCGCGTCATCAGCTCCGCGTCAGCCAGCTTGAACTTCGCCGCATGCGACGGGACGCTGACCCCGGCGTTTGCGACGGCGAGATCGAACGGGCCGCCGAGGGCTTCTTCGCCGCGTTTGACCGCCTCGCGGACCGCGGCGGCATCGGTAACGTCGCACGGCAGCGCAACCGATTTCGCCGGCAGCTCGCGGACGAGCGCGTCGAGCAGGTCGGCGCGGCGCGCCAGGAGCCCGAGCGTCCAGCCGCGCCGCGCCAGCTCATGCGCCAGCGCCGCACCGATGCCGCTCGATGCCCCGGTGATGATCGCTCTCATGGGTGGAGTGTATCGCGCCGCCCTGTACGCGGAGAGCAGGCATCCTGCCTGCTTCCGACGGGCGTCGCGCCCGGCGGTGGGTCCGAGGGAACGGCAGGGTTGAATCTGAACACGCGGATCGATACATCGCCGTCTTTGCCAACCTTTGCGTTTGCGTTCGTCCCCACCGCCGGGCGAGGACGCCCAGCGGGAGCAGGCAAGGATGCCCGCTCTCCGATCAATGCGTAGGCTGCATCAACCACTACCACCGTGCGGAACCGTCAGAGCGCGGACAGGAGAGCAGGCGTCTCGCCTGCTCCCGACGCGGCGTCCCGCCCGGCGGTGGGTCCGAAGGAACGGCAGGGGTGAACCTGAACACGCGGATCGATACATCGCCGTCTTTGCCAACCTTTGCGTTTGCGTTCGTCCCCACCGCCGGGCGAGGACGCCCGGTCAAATAATTGACCTGGTGATGGAACCTCGCCGTGGCCGATCAGTAAGTCACTTCTATTCAACTCGTTACGTGAATGCGAAAAACGAAGGTGTGGCCCTGCGGGTGACTTTGCGTCGCGGACGTGACGCACGTGCGTTACCAGCGTGCCAGGTTGCGTCGCGGACGCGACGCACGTGCGTCGCCGGCGGGCAACGTTGCGGCGCTGTCGTGAGGCACGATCGTCCCCAGCTTGCAGCGTTGTCTCGCTGTCGTGAGGCACGATCGTCCCCAGCTTGCAGCGTTGCCTCGCTGTCGTGAGGCACGATCGTCCCCAGCTTGTAGCGTTGCCTCGCTGTCGTGAGGCACGATCGTCCCCAGCTTGTAGCGTTGCCTCGCTGTCGTGAGGCACGTTCGTCAAAGCTTGCAGCGTTGCCTCGCTGTCGTGAGGCACGTTCCTCCCCAGCTTGCAGCGTTGCCTCGCTGTCGTGAGGCACGATCGTCACCAGCTTGCAGCGTTGCCTCGCTGTCGTGAGGCAGTGCGTCAAAAGAGCGCGGCGTTGCCTCGAGAACGAGACGGATGTGCGTCAAAAGAGCGCAGCGTTGCCTCGAGGAAGAGACGGGTGTGCGTCAAAAGAGCGCGGCGTTGCCTCGAGGAAGAGACGGGTGTGCCTCAAAAGAGCGCA
>JADGNY010000073.1 GCA_017883235.1 Thermoanaerobaculia bacterium
GATGATCTACGGAGACGGCGACGGAAAGCTCTTCAACCGCTTCACCATCGACCGCGCCGTGATCGGGCACGAGCTGACGCACGGGGTCACCCAGTACACGGCCGCTCTCGAGTATCACGACCAGAGCGGTGCTCTCAACGAGCACATCTCCGATGTCATGGGAATAATGGTCAAGCAGTACGCCCTCGGCCAGACGGCGTTGCAATCCGACTGGCTGATCGGCCGCGGTCTCCTCGGCCCGAACGTGCGGGGCAACGCCATCCGCTCGATGAAGGCCCCGGGCACCGCCTACGACGATCCGTTGCTCGGGAAAGATCCGCAGCCGGCCCACATGCGCGGCTACGTGACCGGTTCCGACGACGACGGCGGGGTGCACATCAACTCGGGGATCCCGAACCGTGCCTTCTACCTCGCGGCGGTGGCGCTGGGCGGCTTCACCTGGGTGGTTGTGGGACGCATCTGGTACCGCGTGCTGACGGAGAAGCTGTTTCCAACGGCGCAGTTCACGGACTTCGCCCTGGCCACCGTGGCCATGGCCGGCGAGCTGTACGGCATCGGCGGGCAGGTGCAGACGACGATCGCGGAAGCGTGGTCGGCCGTCGGCCTCCCTGTTCCGCCGAGGGTGAGCAAACGTGCCGCGATCAAACCGCCCCGCCCCGCGGAGCGGCCGGTGCGCCGGCTCCGGCGCGGCGAATGGCGCGAGCGCAAGGCTGCATGACTGAGTAGTTGACCTGTCAACCGACGCGCGGGCGTTCCGATCACGCCCGCGCAATGTGGCACAGACACTCTTGTCTGTGCTGGAAAGGAAAAACCATGAGCACTGGACAGCAACACGAGAACAAAACACCCGATCTCTCCTTCGAGAGCATCGACGACCAGATCAACGACTACGTGAACCTGTTTCTCGACGAGTTCGAGTCGCTGGACACGTTCGGAGAGGGAGCCGTGGCCACGCCGCAGACGGCGGCCGACCGCGCCCAGCGTCTGATGACGACGTACGCCGGAGTCCGTCCGATCCTGCTGGCGCTGGCGGCGGTGCCGCTGGTCCCGGAGACCTGGCGCGCCGCGATCAGCGTCTTCGTGGCCTCGCTGGACGGCGTGACCGCCAGCTTCAAGGCCGGCAAGGACCTCGCCGTCGGCAACGGCGGATCCACAGTCGAAATGGAGCCCAAGCTCCCGGTCGGCTGATGCAGTAGCGCCGGGGCCCGCGGGACGCGGGCCCCGGCATTTACCTCAACGAAAACGAAAGGAACCATCATGAAAACGATCGACAACGAGGAAGTCACTTTCGAGAGCATCGACGACCACTTCTACAAATTCGACGGGGCAGAGGTGAAACTGAATCCGGAGCTGGAGTTCGTCAACCGCGCCGAGCTTCTCACCACCGCCTTCACCCTCGCCCGCCCGATCCTCCTGGCGATGATCGCCACCCCGCTGATCCCGGAGCGGTGGCAGGAGGCCGTCGATACGCTCGTGTCCGCGCTGGATGGCGTAGCCGCGGATGCGAAGGATTCAGCGGGGGAGTGGGAGGGGGAGTTGCCGGTTTGCTGAGGGTCACATGCGGCAATGACCGAGCGGTAGTGCCGGGGCCCGCGAAAGCGGGCTCCGGCCTTTCGTCGCGACTACACGTCGCCCACTTCTGCGGACTATCGATGACCACATTGACCGATTCGACTGGCCTGACGAGCTGTCGCTTATCTTCCAACCATCCGACCGCGAGCACCTCGAAGCGCATTTACGCTGTCCCGCCCGGTCCTCATGGCGATGATCGCCACACCGCTCATCCACGAAAAGTGCCAGGCGACCATCGATCCACTTGTGGTGGCGATGGATGGGTGGTGGGTGGCGGAGGGCGGGAGGTGTATAGAAGGGGAGTTGCCGGATTGCTGAGGTGCGTACGGACGTCCTCGAAACCGCGGTGGAATCCGGAGCACGAGATCCGAGCGTGCCAGAGCGGGTCCGACGCCAGCGACAGTAGACAAGGCACTGTCATCGATCCAGCGCTGCATCTTCATCAGCGGCTCCCATGCCGGAGAAAATCCGCTTGGTCAGCACTTATCGGTCTATGATTGACACCTCACAGCCGCGACGGTTGTGTGCCGCAAGCGTATGAACCAAGAGATTGATGGCGTGGAGCTAGATCTTGACATGGCAGCACTTCGTCTGAAAAGCGACTTGCGTGACGATTGGTTTCCCGATCCCGTTCGATACGCGGACCTATTAACAACCGAATCCGTATCGAGACAATTCAAGGACGGATATGCTCCCCAATCCGCGCTCGAAGTCAATGTCCCCAAAAGCGGCTTCACACTCAGGTATTCGCTCGAACAATGTATCTCGGATCGTATCGCATATCAGGCGATCGTAGACACCCTCGACCATCTCGACGGCGCGCTCGCTCCGCAAGTCTACGGATATCGTGTCAGACGTGGTCGCGGGGCTCAGATGTTTCTGCCGAAGGTACAGCTGTGGCTCGACTTCAATAGCGAAGTTCGCGTGCGTGCCCGGGATTGCTCTGGGGTCTTGCTCGCAACTGACGTTCAAAACTTTTTCGAGGGCATTAGGCATGCGGAGCTACTTGCAGACATTGAGAGACTTGGCAAGGTTACGCTCGCGCAGCGACGACTTCTACAACGCATGCTAAGCGCGTGGTCCAGGTACGACGGTTTTGCGCTACCTCAGAACAGAGACGCATCGTCATTCCTGGCGAACATCTACCTACAGCAAACCGACGCTGACATGTTGGACAAAGGCTACGAGTACTTCCGATATATGGATGACATTCGAGTTGTCTGCAAAGATCGCTTCGCTGCCCGTCGAGCGCTCTTCGACCTTATCGGGAGTCTGCGGCATCGGCACCTAAATGTGAACGCGAGCAAGACCATGATTTTCGATTCCGGGGACACGGACAAACTTGATCAATTTGTCCCTACGCCCGACCTTGATGTCGAACGGTTTGACGCGGCCGCACGTACGCGGCTCGGCTCTGATCCGCAATCGATTGAGCTCCTGAAGGCGAAGACCGAGCGGCTTGTCGCGTCAGGAGCCTTCGGTGAGCGATCGTTCCGCGCCTGTCTAAGCCGCCTGCGACGCGTCGCGAATAGCTTCGATGGACAAGGCCTTGACTATTCGGCTGTGACAGACGGTCTAGTCGCGGCCATCGTAGACTACCCATGGCTCACTGACGAGATGGCCGCGTTTCTTCGCCATGGAAACGTTTCAACCCGTCACGTTGAACCTCTCTCGATGATAGTTGTCGATCCAGATACCTATATCTACTCCTGGCAGAGCTATCACGTATGGATTCTTCTCGCCGCGCTCGGAATCCACAGCCGTGAGTTGCGGCTGTCTGCGCAGTTGCAAGCCGGAAGTGCAAACGAACCCGCTCGCGCAGCGGGTGCTCTTACCTACCTAGGGGCGTGTGGCAGCGATGAAGACCGTATTCGCGTAGCACGAGAAATCAGTCAAATGCCGGAACACCGACTAATAAGGCGAGCGGCCGTTCTCGCGACGCAAGAACTAGACGGTTTCTATGTCGATCGATACCTCTCGAACCTTAGACCCGATGAAGTACGCCTCCGTGAATACGTACGCGGGCAACCGAAGCCGATGTATGTGGCTGACGAACCGCGCCGTCGACTTTCGCACCTCAACGTTGACCTCCCAGATGAATACTGAAGAAGCTCGATATCTCGCATACATCTATACCCCGTACGAACAGAACCCTCGCCTACGTGTGTTCTTAGGCGATGGCGATTCTGACCTAGCGGAGCTTCCGTTACGGGCGATAAGTCGTGCCAAAGGTACCTTGGTCTCTTACGAACTACCGACGCTCGCACCATTCTTCGGCGATGAGCAACTCGCGCTGCCGCCACAGATTATAGATCTCACCGAGGCGGCCCGACTGATTCGCGGCCGCCCAGCTTCATCGCCGGATCACTGTGCGATCTGGAATTTGCTGCGACGGGAGACGCAGCATGGAGCTGCCGCGATACAGCTACAGAGTTTGATTTTTCGTCATTGCGGTAGGGAGGACGAGGGCGGTTATGATGTTGTTCCACTAATGGTCGAGTTCCTTCGAGGTGTTCGCGAATTATGGCTACGAACGCGGGACCAACTCGAAACGAGCGGTGAGTTGGGACGTTTCGAGGCCGTGGAGCAACCGGTAGGTATAGTGCTTCTCAATGCGCAGAAGCGTGGTATTCGCTTCGATCGCTTCGAGGTGAATCGGCGTCTCGGCGAGCTAGGAACAGCGATGGCGCGGTCAGCTGCGGCCCTTCGAGCGAACTGGAACGTACGAAGGGCAACCGACTCGTCCCAGCTAGTCCAGGCGCTCGGGTATGACAAACGCGTCCGAGTCGACGAAGTGCTACGCCAACCGGCTCTGGCAATAGCCATTCGAGCGCGGTTGGACGCCGCGCTCGACTTGCTACCGAAAGATCACGCGCTGGCTGGCGAAATCAAACGGTTCCGAGCATCGTCGCATGATAAGTCTATTCTGCTCAACATGTCAGCTAGGGTAGCTGATCGTGTTCACCCGCCTTTCACGGTGATGGGCACCGTTACAGGCCGCGCTCTCGCTCGCACGCCGGCGCTGCAGTATCTGAGCCGGTCGACACGGTCAGTTCTTTGTGCAGACGAAGGAAAACAACTGCTCTACCCGGACTTCTCGCAATTCGAGCCCGGGATTCTGGCAGAAGACAGCGGCGACGAGAGGCTGCGACAAGACTTCAATACCGATGACCTGTACGTAACACTGTCGCAAAGGGTGTTCGGAGCGACTGACCGTCGCAAAGAGGCGAAGCTAGTCTTTCTATCGTTTTGCTATGGGATGAGCGCGGCTCGGGCTGCGGAACTGATCGCACCTGATCCTGGAGCTACCTCGGATGTCGAAAGCCTGATCGCAACATTCTTCGAGGAATACTCACGGTTAGAAGCCTGGCGTCGAGGCATTTATGCGCAACTCGAACGTGACGGGCGTATCGGATCTCGTTATGGTAATTATCGTTATCGAGTCCGGGTTGAGGGGAGTCTCAACTCCTCCGAGCGCCGGTGGAGTATGAGCCAGAGGATCCAGGGCACGGCATCGCTAATTCTGAAGCGAGCTATGCTAAGAGTTGACAGCGCAGGCATTGCCGAGTTATTGCTACCAATGCATGACGCAGCGCTGTACCAAGTCGATGCCACGACCGCGGAAGAGGCAAAGGCCAGAATCGAACGAGAGTTTGTATCAGCGTTTGTTGACGAATGTCCGCATCTGAAGCCACGAGTCAAATTCGAAGAGTTTGCTGGTGCCGCGACGCCTTCATCAGCCTAGGGGCGACCCTGCAGTTGCCAGAGCGCGTTCAGGCGGGAGCGTTTTAGCCGGTAGATGGAATCCGGGATCAACGGGCCACAAGAGCGAGCGTTCTGATAGTCATAAAGTGCGCCCAGCCGCCGCGCAAGTTCGTCAGAGGCCCGCATCGAGGAGACGAGCAGTACCGCGTACTTTGATCGCTCGTAGAGCTGGTAATATGCGTGTGTCAGCTTCACAAGACCGGCTGAAAAAACTGTCATCAAAACTGCCGTCACGACACGTGCGACCGTTAGGCGCGACTGTGTCGATACGACCGTGATCGTAGCGATTATGAGGAAGCTGACACTGACACAAACGAGGCACGCCACGGCAAGGGCAAGCCATTTGAACGTGATCAAAGCGAGCTGCTGCGTCCACCAGGCTGATTCTTTCAAGTTGTCAAAGGCGCGTGCAGTGCCCGGTGGTTCCTGGCTTGCGAAGCGTTTGGGCGTTGTTTTCGATGGCTGTTCGAACTTCTCAGGAACCGTCGCGAGGATGTCGGCCAAGGAAGTCCTGTCGGCCTCCCACCCGAAGCCATCGCTCATTTCAATCATTCTCAGGATGCGATCCGCGCGGCCCTTGACGATGTCGGAGCGAAGAGTACAAATCTCGGGAGCAAATGCGAGCGGAGCGATGATGAATGGAACGGCCAATGCGAAATCTGGGAAGATGGCTAGCAATCCAACGCCCGCTGTGGCGAAGCGACTTGTGACTCCTGCGGCGAACCAACGCTTCGCTGACGTGAAGAGCCGATCGTCTAACTGAGCGAGATTAGGAGCGGCGTATGCCTCTGTCATCGTACATTTGTACCACAAAAATAGCGTAATACCGTGACAGCAGGAAGCAGAGTATCCAATGACGGATTCGCAGTTTCGCATGCGCCGAGAGCTACTGCGGCCACCGAAGCGCGGCGGTGAAGCCCGGTATCGCTGTGGCCAGGTACTCCGAGTGCGCGGAGACGACATCCAGCAGCTCGCGGGCGAGGACGGCGTCGACGGACTTGCCGTCGCGGTCGGCGAGGCGTTCCATGGCCAGGATCTCGAGGCGGGGGATGCGCACTTCCAGGTCGGCCAGGCAGAGGAGCTCGGGGATGGCGTCGGGACCGCAAGCGGTACCGTCGCGACTAGGTTCGAGGGCCGAGGAAGTGCTGTAGCTGCGAATCACAGCGATCGCGCTGCTCGATACCGCGTGCTGCGTGTTCGGGCTGTTTGTTGGGAGATCGTACGAGTCCACGTTGCGATCGACGACACGCGCCTGCTCGAACTGATGGTAGTCGGTCAGGTAGGTGTGGCGGTGCATGACGATTGAAACCATCCGAAAATGGAAGCTGGCCACAGGTAAGCTATGATGGCAGTATCTGAATGATCGATCGAACTGCGGAGCGCTCCAAGCGTGCGAGTGGAGAACGGACTGGGCAGGCGGAGTTGCAGCTCCGGGAGTTGGAGGCAAATTTTCGCTTCAAGATCCGGGTTGTCGATGGCGCCTTCAGCTTTCTGCGCACCGCCGCCCGGTGCAGTGCTTGGGTAGTTGCCCTCTACGTTACCGGGCTCGGGCTCGCGCCATTCGCCGGCAAGAATACGGCTGTGGTCGCTCTGGTTAGGAGCATGATTGAGTTCCGCGCTGACCGGTACATACTAGGTATAGTTTCGGCTCTAACCGGCGGTTGCTGGTGGCGGGAGCGCCGCAAAAGACTTAGATTGATCCAAGAGTGGGGACCGTACATCAAAGAGTTGGAGGAGAAGGTGACGCCGGACCGCTCATCAAGCGGGCTACAGATCAACGGACGACCAACAAAAGAGGACGCAGATGCACTTTGATCCAGTTGTCAGCGCAAACGGTGCTTGGGTCGGCCTGTCGTTCCTGACACTAGTTTTGGTGTTTCAGTACATCTACCTGCCAACGCTGGTTGATGGTTTTCGGGACCGCCTGTTCGGCATCCGGCGCGAGCTATTACTCCTCGTTGCTCAGGAGCGATTGCCCGCAAACGATCCTGCATACGTCGCGTTGCGCCACACCATCAACGGATTCGTGCGGTACGCGGAGCGTGTCACGTTCCTTCGCGGCGTCTTCATCCCGACGCTAGTGATGTTGATCAGCTCTAAGCGCGAACGCAAAATAGTGGCTAGGCTGGGAGTGCCAGATCACACGCTCACAAAAACATCAGACCCCAATGTTAAGGAAAAGCTACGCGAACTCGAATACCGCGCGCAAAAGGCTACGGCGCTGCACGTTCTTGCCTCGTCACCGATAGCATGGATCGCTGCGGCGGTCCTCGTTCTGCCGCTTTTGGTGTTAGTCGCGGCTCTAGCTGGCAGCATTACTGCCGCCAAAGCCAGTCAGCGAAAGATCGTCGAACGAGTGTCCGACCGGGCCGCATGCGAGGTCGAACTTCTCTGCAACGCTTGACGACGCCATCGGTCAGTGGGTGTCGGCCCATTCGCCAGTGCGAAGTGATTCGCGCGATTCGATGAGCGCAACGAGGTCCGACATCTCTCGGCACCTCTCGAAGATCGAGAATCGCCCCTCTGGTTCTCATACGCCGTGCAGTCCTACTGCGGCCACCGAAGCGCGGCGGTGAAGCCCGGGATCGCCGTGGCCAGGTAGTCCGAGTGCGCGGACACGACATCCAGCAGCTCTCGCGCGAGGACGACGTCGACGGACTTGCCGTCGCGGTCGGCGAGGCGTTCCAGGGCCAGGATCTCGAGGCGGGGGATGCGCACTTCCAGGTCGGCCAGGCGGAGGAGCTCGGGGATGGCGTCGGCGAGGCCGGCGCACCAGAAACCAGAAATCAGAAACCAGAAACCAGAAAGGGCGCTTGTGCCTTTGATGTTTTGCGGGTCCGGCAGCGGCATGCAGAGGATCTCGGCGGCGTCGCGGATGGAGTAGGTGTCCTTCGACTCCAGGAAGAGGCGGCGGATGTGCGTGGCGGCGTCGGTCATGGCATGATTCTCCTGCGGGAACGGGTGAGGCACCGTCATCGGGCATTCGTCTTGAGCCACTCAGATATCGTGTAGCAATAGTCCACATATGTGAGTCGACGTGCGTTCAGGTGTGTCACAGCGGCGACCGCCGGAAGGTTGCGCTTAAAGCGACGATATCTCGCCGTAATGTATTCCGCGCCGGGAATGTCGAGAAGCCCCGATTCGATGCGGAGCCAGTTGCGAACGACTTCGCTGGCTCGCGTCGGGCTATCGTTATGTTCGGACAATTGATAAATACGTTTTGCTCATAGACTCGCCGGGAAACGCCCATTCTAAAGCGCTTTGCCGGGTTTTGCGCCGACTAGAGCAGACGGGGTTGACGTCGTCCTGACCGCCAGACGGATCAGCGGCACGCCGACTTCGCTGCGGCCGAACGGGGAGAGATAGTTTCGTGAGATCTTCGTTACCACGAAGCGTTTCCTGCTCGCGGAACGCCGTTTCGGCGACACGGCTGGCTTTTGCTTTCCAGCAGCACGTTTCCGGGGTACGTTAGCCTTGATTGACGCGGCTTCCGAGCCGCTCTTTCGCGGTTTTCGCGTGGGAGTCATCGTGCGCCGTGCCGCCGTTGCGTCCGCACTGGTCTTTTTCCCTGCCATCGCAAAAGTATACCTCTCCAAGCGTGGAACCGCTAACGCACTGCCGGTGTCGTCCTGGTTGCGACAAAACGAACGGTCGGACCTTCGGTTCGCATGCTGCATCGATGCCGAGGGAGGCCAGCGTCACACGGTGTCCAGTTGGTCGTGGCCGAGAATCTTTTGAACCACAGAGGCACAGAGGACACAGAGACAACCTCTGTGATCTCTGTGTCTCTGTGGTTATATTGATTTTGAGGAACCGCCGCCCATACGTTTCCTGCACTGCCGCCGCCCATCCGGCACCACATCTGGCATCGATGTTGCCCTGACGAGGCTCCAACACCCCAACGACTTCTTCGAAAGGAACCCGCCCATGACCTTCACGTTACCGGGGCTCATCCTCTTCATCATCATCGCGGCCATCTGCGGCGCCATAGGCAAGGCCATCGCCGGCGGGGTTCGGGGAGGTCTTATCGTTTCGATTGCCCTCGGTTTCATCGGAGCCGTCCTCGGGCCGTGGGTGGCGCACAAACTGAAGCTGCCGGAGCCCTTCATGGTTCAGATCAGCGGACATCCCTTTCCGATCCTCTGGTCGATCATCGGCGCCGCCCTCTTCGTAGCGATCCTCCACCTGTTTTCCCGTCGGAGGTGACGAGACACCGAGGACACCGAGACGACCTCTGTGTCTGTGTAGTGACCAGCCAGGCATCGGCCGCGGTGGAAGCCCTGGAGTTGCCGGAGACACGCTCCGGCAACCCGTTTCATCAGATCTTCTTCGCGGCCTTCTTCAGCGAGCGCGCGCTGGAGTTGAGCGCGTCCTTGGCCATCGAGCGGGCCTGTTTCATCCCTTTTTCAACCTGCTTCCCGACGGCTTTGCGCGCCTGCTTCACCGCCGGCTCGGCGGCTTTCTTGAACGCCTTGATCTTCGGGGCCGCGGCCTTCTTCAGGGCCTTGATCTTCGGAGCGGCGGCCTTCCCGGCGGCCTCATAGGCTTCGACGCTCTTCTTCGCAACGGTCTTGGCGACGTTCTTCGCCGCCTTCTGGATGTCTTTCTTCTGGACCATGTAAAAGCCTCCTTCGTTGATGGACATCTACCTTAGCACGCGATATGCGGGTGACGTTCCAGGAACTGATCGCTACTTCGCTCCCGCGACCGGCGGTGGCGCGCCGTGAATCTGATCGAGCTGCCCGCGAAATTCGCGCGCCCATGCTCCGAACGCGTTCTCCACATCACCCCATCGGCGATAGGAGCCCAGCCCGCTCAGGAAGGTGAGTGCTGCACAGAATTTGATCATCGCGCGCTCCTTTGTGAATCGATCCAGCGATCGACGTTGGCTTCCAGGACGCTGAGCGGCACGGCGCCGCTGCCGAGGACGACGTCGTGAAACTCGCGGACATCGAAACGGGTGCCGAGCGCTCCCTCGGCGCGTTTGCGGAGCTCTTTGATCTTCAGCTCCCCGAGCTTGTACGCCAGCGCCTGGCCCGGCCACGAAATGTAGCGGTCGACCTCGGTCTCGACTTCGTGAAGAGGAAGAGCGGTACGGCTGGCCAGATAATCGATCGCCTGCTGCCGCGTCCAGCCCATCGAATGGATGCCGGTGTCGACCACCAGCCGGCAGGCGCGCCACATCTCGTAGGTCAGGCGTCCGAAGTTCGAGTAGGGGTCCATGTAGATCCCCGCCTCGATGCCGAGCCACTCGCAGTAAAGCCCCCACCCTTCGCCGAACGCGGAGTTGTACGAGTAGCGGCGGAAATTCGGCAGATCGCCGAGCTCCCGCGCCAGCGAGATCTGGAGATGATGGCCGGGAACCGCTTCGTGCAGCGTCAGCGCCTCGAGGTTGTAGAGCGGACGGCTCTCCAGCATGTAGGTGTTGACCCAGTAGATGCCCGGCTGTGTGCTTCCCTGCGCTGGACTGACGTAACGGCCGCTGGTGTACTTCGGGGCGATGTCCGCCGGAACCGGCTCGACGGTGTAGGGAAGCCGCGGCAGCGTTTTGAAGAGCGACGGCAACTTCCCGTCGATCCTCTTGGCGATGCGCGAGGCACGGGACAGAAGCTCCTCCGGTGTCTTCGCGTAGAAACGCGGATCGGTGCGCAGGAAGACGAGAAATGCCGGGAAGTCCCCCTGGAACCCGGTCTCCTTGATTACCGCGTTCATCTCCGCCGAGATCCGGTCGACTTCGCTGAGCCCGATCTTGTGGATCTCCTCGGGGGTGAGATTGAGCGTGGTGAACTCGCGAATCTTGAACGCGTAGTAGGCGCGGCCGTCGGGCAGCTCGGAAGCAGCAATCGTTGAGCGCGCTTTCGGCAGGTATTCATTGCGGAAGAAGTCGAGGAACTCGCGGTAGCCGACGACCGCTCCCTCCATCACCGCGGCCCGTCCCTCCTGCCGCAATCGCTCCTGCTCCGATTGCGGAACGGAGGAAGGGAACTTCGCGAACGGAGCCCAGAACACGCTCTTCGTTGGATCGTCGACGATGTGCGCGGTGATGGTCGAGTCGTAGCCGTCGAGCGTGGCGCGCGGAATGGTCATGCCGCGCTTGATGCCGATCCGCATCAGCGCGATCTCTTCACGAACATAGCGCGGCCAGGCCTTGAGCCGGCTGATGTAGTTCTCGTAATCCTTGACCGTGGCCAGCGGAACGTCCTTCGGCAATCGCGAAAAGCCGGAGTGGAATCCCGAGTCGGCATTGAACGGAACCTGGTAGTCGCCGAGCTCGAACGATGTGGCCGAATCCTCGAGGCGCTGCTTGAAGATGTCGTAGTTCACGATCTCCGCGACCGGCAGCTTCGATCGATCGATGCCCGCCAGCTCCGCCAGCGTCGCCTTCGTCTGCGCGTGCCGCCGCTCGAGGTCGGCAAGAGTCACTGATGGCAGCCGGTCGTCGTACTCATGCCTTCCGACCGACGTGGCGAACAACGGATTTTCCCTGAGCTGCGTTTCCCACGTTCGATCGAACAGCGCGTGAAGACGAGCGACCTCATCGGACGCGTAGGCGGATACAGCGAGCAGAGAAACGGCGACGAGGAGCGAAAGTCGTAGTTTCATTTCGGGGAAGCTTACCGCGTGCCGCGAAGAAGGCGCGCGTTGGTGACGTATTCAGGAAGCCGGATCTGGCTTCCAAATCGCATTCTCAGCGGAGTGCCTCGAAGTCGCGATCCGTCAGGACACTCTCCTCGGGTGTGGCCAGGAGGACGCCGGTGCCGAGTAGCCTCTCCCATGGCTTGGCTTCAGTCGCTCGCACCGGCGTTGCCGGGAGCAATCGGGCGACGATTTCGCCGTCACGAACGATCTCCACGGTCTCACCATCACGTTCGAGATCGCGAATGATCTCTACGCATCGGGCCTTAAGTTCGGTGATGGAGACAGTCATTTGAAACCCTTATCGACAATACACCAGGGCGAAGAGTAGCATTCCGAGCATCATCGATCACCTCTCGTATGGCAAAGCTGAGGAAGAACCTGTCGCTCGATCCCGAAGCCGTCGCCAGGGGCGAGCGGTACTGCAAGCTGCACGAAACGAACCTTTCGCAGCTCGTCAACCGCTTTCTCTCGAGCCTGCCCCTGAACGATAACCCGAGGACTCGTCTCACTCCCGCGGTTAGCCGTTTGATTGGCTTGGTATCCGACCAGAACGCGCTAGAGCACTACCGCCAGCATCTGGTCGAGAAGTACGGCCGTTGATCATCCACGTTCAATCCCAAGCTGCCGGCGTACGACATCGTCAACCTGCGCTTCGGCGTGCTGGTCAACAAGTGGGATACGGCGCTCTTCGTCAACAACCTCACGAACGAGACGGCGTTTCTGGCACTGGATCAGGAGCGCGGAACGCGCGCGCGCGTCGGCTACCTGACCAACCAGCCTCGTACCATCGGCATCAGTACGCGAGTGAATTTCTAAAGGGAGATCGATATCTCCGATAACGGGGTTACCCGGCGGACGTTTCTGGAATGCGTCGGGGCGGCTGCTGTTGCCAGCCGCCTCGACGCACAGGCTCTCTCCGGCAAGTCTCGGCCGCGCATCGCTGTGATCGGCAGCGGCGCGTTCGGCGGCTGGACGGCGCTCCACCTGGCCGGCCTCGGCACGCAGGTTGCGCTGATCGATTCGTGGGGAGCGGGAAATCCGCGCTCCAGTTCGGGCGGCGAAACCCGCGTCATCCGCGTCATATCGCCTTCGCGATCAGCACCGCGTTCGTTCCTCCGAACGCGAACGAGTTCGACATCACGCAGCGAATGTTCTGATCGGGCCGTCCGATGCCCGGGACGTAGTCGAGGTCACAGTCCGGATCGGGAACATCGAGATGGGCGGTAGGGGGGATGGCCTGGTGCTTCATCGCCAGCAACGCGATGGCGAATTCGAGCGCGCCCGCGCCGCCCAGCAGATGGCCGTGCATCGACTTCGTTGAGGTGACGGGGACGTTGTAGGCGCGGTCGCCGAAGACCTTCTTGATTGCCCGCGTCTCCGTCACATCGTTCAACACGGTGGCGGTTCCGTGGGCGTTCACGTAGTCGATCTCGCCGGGGGTGATGCCGGCGTCCTCGAGCGCCAGCGTGATGGTCAGAGCCTGTCCATCGACCGAGGGTTTGGTGATGTGCTGGTAATCATTGCTGGAGCCATAGCCGGCGATCTCGGCGTAGATGCGGGCGCCCCGGCGGATCGCTGCCTCCCGCTCCTCGAGCGTGATCATGGCCGCCCCTTCGCCGAGGACCAGTCCCGTGCGGCTTTTCGAAAACGGGCGGCATGATGCGGATGGATCGGAGGCCGGAATCGCCAGGATATGCATCGCCTCCCACGACTTGAAGAATCCGAAGGTCAGTGGCGCCTCCGCCCCCCCGGCGATCATGACGTCGGCGTAGCCGTGACGGATCTGGCGGAACGCTTCTCCAATGGATACCGACGACGACGCGCAGGCGCAGGAGTAGGTGAGGTCCGGCCCTCCAAGACCGTGCTGGATGGCCACATGGCCGGCGGAGGCATTGTTCATCACCTTCAGCACCGTCAGCGGTTTCACGCGGTCGGGATCGCGCAGCAGCAATTGGGTGAACGTTTCCTCGAGCGCGTTCGATGCTCCCATGCCCGTGCCGACCGACACGCCGGCGCGGTTCCTGTTTTCAGCCGTGAATTCAATGCCCGCGTCCTTCACCGCCATCGCCGCCGCGGCGATCGTGAACTGGCTGACGCGGTCGAGGTGATCGGTCCTCTGCTGCGGAAGATAGTGGGCGGGATCAAAGTCAACGCTCGCGCCGATGCTCGTGTGCGGCCCTTTCGGTCCTTGTGCGATGACCTCGCGGACTCCTGAGCGGCCCTCCATCAGTTTGGAGAACATCGTGTCGGGATCGTTCCCGAGCGGGGAGATCACGCCAAGTCCGGTGACGACGACCCGTCTGTGTTCTGACATCAAGCGGATTTTGACATGGTCGCGGGGTTCGCGGTTGCGCGGTCTCGCGGTGGGCGCAACGCAGCAACCCGCTGAGCCGGAGCGCTCGACGCACTCCGGCTTCAGAAAAGCTAGTACTGAACGCGCGCTGCATCGAACGTGTCGCGGTTCTCCCACGAGCCGTTCACGCTGATGTGATCGCCAGCCCGGGTTCGCCAGACATTCACCGAGTGCTTCGTGTCCATGGTGCGGACGTCGACTTTCACCGGCACGCCGGAGGCGTCATCGCGGATGGTCACGAAGTTCAGCCGGCGATTGACGCTCATGACCGTTCCGCTCAACCATCCGTTGGAGCCGAACGGCACTCCCCGGTACGTCGGATCGCTTGTGTAGGTAGGCTCCCCGGGGAAGGCGATGAAGTCCGCGTTCACCGTATCGCCATTCACGACGCCGCCGATGCGGACGACGGCACCGATGCGGATGTCGCGGTCGCGAATCGTCGCCATCGGGACGAAATACGCGTAGCTGCCGTGGTTGAGAACGACCTTGTACTGATCGCCCTCGCGGCTCATGGCGGTGATCTCACCCTGCGTAGAGATGCGATCAGCCCGGTAGTGATACTCAGTATTCTGTGGTTGAGGCGCCGCGAACGCCGCGGAGCTCAGCAGCAATGCCAGACCACTGGCCGCCGCCAGCGGCGCAAACGAATTTTTGATGCTCTTCATAGAGTCCTCCTTATGGATAACGTCTGACTTCACCGAATACCAATGGCAAGTACGCTGCCAATCGCAGGCTTGAAGGCGTGCTGATCCGGTCTCATTTGATCGAAAAGAACGAATCATCGACCGGGCGTCGTGAAGGTTTCAAGGCTGCATGCTGGTTCACCGACGGAAGAATTCGTTCCACCGACGCGTGAGCGCGTCTCCATCTCGCCTGACTCTATAATCCCGCGCGATGAAAAAGCGGATGTTTGTCATGCTCGCTATCGTGATCGCCTTTATCGCGGTCATCGGCCTGGTCAAGTACCTGCAGATCAAGAAGGCCATCGCGCAGGGATCTTCGTATCGGCCGCCTCCCGAGGCGGTGACGACGATCGTGGCGACGTCGGAGGAATGGAGCGCCACGCTGCAGGCCATCGGGACCGTGGCGGCGGTGAATGGCGTCACCATCAGCGCCGACCTTCCCGGCGTCGTCGGCCAGATCCGCATCGACTCCGGGCGGCCGGTACGCAAGGGAGACGTGCTCGTGATGCTTGATGCCAGGCAGGAGCGGGCCCAGCTCGCCTCGGCCGAGGCACAGTTGAATCTCGATCGGGTCAACCTGGAGCGGCAGAAAGGCATGCTGGCGGCGCAGATCATCCCGCAGGCGATGTATGACACCGCGGCGGCACAGTTCAAACAGTCCGACGCGAAAGTGGCCGAGCTCCGGGCGACTATCGAGCGCAAGATCATTCGCGCTCCCTTCGACGGGGTGCTCGGCATCCGTCAGATCAACCTCGGGCAATACCTCGCCGGCGGTGCGCCGGTCGTTTCGCTGCAGTCGCTGCGCCCGGCCTACGTGAACTTCAGCGTACCGCAGCAGGAGATCGGGCATCTCGTCATCGGCTCGCCCATCCAGGCGACGGCCGACAACGGCACGATCGAGGCAGGCAAAGTCACGGCGTTCGAAGGCGTCATCGAAGAAGCGACGCGCAACGGCAAGGTGCAGGCCTCCTTCCCCAACAGCGACGGAAAGCTCCATCCCGGCATGTTTGTCGAGGCGCGTTTCGCCCACGGCGCGCCGACGATGGCCGTCACCCTTCCTGTCTCCTCGGTCAGCTATGCGCCGTTCGGCAATTCCGTCTTCATCGTCGAGGACGTAAAGGGACCGGACGGCAAGACGTTCCGCGGCGTACGCCAGCAATTCGTGAAGCTCGGCGACACGCGCGGCGATCAGGTGGCCGTGCTCACCGGCGTGAAGCCCGGCGAAGAAGTGGTGACCTCGGGCGTATTCAAGCTGCGGCCGGGTGCGGCCGTGGTGGTGAACAACGCCGTACAGCCGGGCAACAGCGCCAAGCCCCGGCCGGAAGACAGCTAATGAAAATCACCGATCTCTTCGTCCGCCGGCCCGTGCTGGCGATGGTGGTCAATCTGGTGATCCTCATCGCCGGCCTGCAGGCCATCCGCTCGCTCACCGTCCGGCAGTTCCCGCGCAGCGATATGGCCAACGTCGTGGTGTCTACCGCCTACGTCGGCGCGAATGCCGATCTGGTGCGCGGATTCATCACCGCCCCACTCGAGCGCGTCATCGCCGGCGCTGACGGCATCGACTTCCTCGAGTCGTCCAGCGCCCAGGGCGTCAGCACCATCACCGTCCACCTCAAGCTCAACTACGACACCAACGCCGCGCTCACGCAGATCCAATCGAAAGTTGCGCAAGTCCGCAATCAGCTTCCACCCGAAGCCGAGGCACCGATCATCGATCTGCAGACGAGCGACAGCCAGTTTGCCGCCGCCTACCTCGGCTTCTCCTCGAAAGATCTCGATCAGAACCAGATCACCGACTACCTCACGCGCGTCGTGCAGCCGAAGCTGAGCGCCATCAGCGGGGTGCAGCGCGCGGATATCTTCGGCGACCGTACCTTTGCCATGCGCGTCTGGCTGAAGCCGGACAAGATGGCCGCCCTCGGCATTTCCCCGTCGATGGCGCACGACGCGCTGGCGGCCAACAACTATCTCTCCGCTCTCGGCCGCACCAAGGGATCGATGACCTCGGTCAACCTGGTGGCCAACACGAGTCTCCAGACCGTCGACGAGTTCAAACAACTCGTGGTGAAGGAGCAGAACGGAACCGTCGTCCGCCTCGGCGACATCGCCGACGTCGTTCTCGGCGCGGAAACGTACGACCAGGAAGTCAGCTTCAACGGCGAGACCGCCGTCTTCATCGGCATCTTCGTGCTCCCCACCGCCAACACGCTCGACGTGATGAAAGACGTGCGCGAGGCCATGCCCGAGATCCAGGCGCAGTTGCCGGCCGGGATGAAAGGCGGCGTGCCCTACGACTCATCGGCCTACATCCAGAACGCCATCGACGAGGTGCTCAAGACCCTGACCGAGACGCTGGTCATCGTCGTCCTGGTCATCTTCCTGTTCCTCGGATCGGTGCGCGGCGTGATCATCCCTGTCGTCGCCGTCCCGATCTCCCTCATCGGCGCTGTCCTGTTGATGCTGGTCTTCGGTTTCACCATCAACCTGCTCACGCTGCTGGCCATCGTGCTCTCGGTAGGACTGGTCGTCGACGATGCCATCGTCATGGTGGAGAACATCGAGCGCCATCTGCACATGGGCAAGACGCCCATCCAGGCGGCCACCGACGCCGCGCGCGAGCTGGTGGCGCCGATCATCGCCATGACCATCACCCTGGCCGCGGTCTACACGCCCGTGGCCTTGCAGGGCGGCCTGACCGGCTCTCTCTTCCGCGAGTTTGCCTTCACGCTCGCCGGCGCGGTGATCATCTCCGGCTTCGTGGCCCTGACGCTCTCGCCGATGATGGGATCGAAGCTTCTGCGCGCCGGTGACACGGAGCGCGGTTTCGCCGGATGGATCAATGCCCGCTTCGACCGCCTTCGCGACCGTTACACGCGATCACTGGCCGGAACGCTCAACTACCGTCCCGTCGTGCTGACGCTGTGGGTGATCGTGGTCGCGCTGATCTTTCCGTTCTACATGTTCTCGCAGAAGGAACTGGCGCCAGCCGAGGATCAGAGTTTCATCTTCGGGATCATTCAGGCGGCGGCGAACTCGACGATCGAACAGACCAAGCTTTTCGCCACGCAGATCGACAAGGTCTTCCGCTCGTTCCCCGAGACCCAGTCCACGTTCGAGGTCATCTTCCCGACGGGCGGGTTCAGCGGCGTGGTCGCCAAGCCCTACAACGAGCGAAAGAAAAGCACGGCCGATCTGGTCGTCGAAGCCTCGGCGGCCGTGTCGAAGATCCCCGGCATCCGCGCCATCGAGCTCGTCCCTCCGTCTCTGCCTGGCAATCAGGGTCTCCCGGTCGATTTCGCCATCGTCTCCACCGCCGAGCCGGCGCAGCTTGCCGAATTCGCGAACCAGCTCGTGGGGAAGGCGTTCACCAGCGGGAAGTTCATGTTCGCCGACACCGATTTGAAGTTCGATCAGCCGCAGGCCCGCGTGGTGTTCGACCGCGACAAACTTCGATCCCAGGGCGTCGACCTGACGCAGGCCGGACGCGATCTCTCCGTCCTCCTCGGCGGTAACTACGTCAACCGGTTCAGCATCCAGGGCCGCAGCTACAAAGTCATTCCGCAGGTGAAGCGCAGCGAGCGCCTCACGCCGGAACAGCTCACGCAGATGTACATCACCGGCGGGAACGGCACCCTGGTTCCGCTGTCGACGTTCGCCACGCTGCAGACCTCGACCGAGCCGCGCGAGCTGAAGCGCTTCCAGCAGCTCAACGCCGTGCGCATCCAGGGGGCGATCCCGCCCGGCGTCTCGCTCGACTCCGCGCTCACCTATCTGGAGGATGAAGCGAAGAAGATCCTTCCGCGCGGATACACCATCGACTACGCCGGTGAGTCGCGGCAACTGCGCACCGAGGGGACGAAGTTCCTCGGCGTCTTCGTGCTCTCGGCGATCCTGATCTACCTCGTGCTGGCGGCGCAGTTCGAGAGCTTCCGCGATCCGTTCATCATCCTGGCCGGCTCCGTGCCACTGGCACTTTCCGGCTCGCTGCTCTTCTCATTCCTCGGTTTGACCTCGATCAATATCTACAGCCAGGTCGGTTTGATCACGCTGGTCGGGCTGGTATCGAGGAACGGCATCCTCATCGTTCAATTCGCGAATCACCTGCAGCAGACCGGCAAGGACAAGCTCAGCGCGGTCATCGAAGCCGCGGGCACGCGGCTCCGCCCGATCCTGATGACGACTGCCGCCACCGTCATGGGACATCTCCCGCTGGTCTTCGCACGCGGTCCCGGCGCCGGCGCCCGCAACAGCATCGGCATCATGCTGGTGACCGGAATGATCATCGGCACCTGCTTCACCCTCTTCGTCGTCCCGTCGATCTATGTCCTGGTGGCGCGGTCGCACAAGCGTCTCGAGCAGCCTCAAGAGGATGCCGCGGCCACCCTGGAGCCGGCGACCGCAGGGTGAGAATGAGCAGATCCAATGTGGCCCCGCGTTTGCGATACAGAAGTCAGCACCAAGAAAAGGAGCCACATCTATGTTCAAGACAAACGTTTTCGCACGAAACATCGCTTTGGCAGGAGCGGTCACGCTTCTGCTTGCATCATCCGCATTTGCCCAGAGTGACAACTACGGGAGGGGTGAGCGTTCCGCCGACCGCGACTTCACCAATCGCGTCGTGGAAGGGACGATCTTATCCGCCGAGCAGACTCGTTTTGGCGAGCACATTCGCTTGACGAGCGACATGGATCTGGTCGTTCCCAACTCGGTCCTGGCAACCACTCAGGGACGGCGTTATCAGATCTCCCTGCTGCAGCCCGGTGACGTCGTCCGCATGACTGTTTCCAGCCGCGAAAGCGACGGCCGTGACACGCGCGTCCGCTCGTTCGAGCTACTGCGCTCTGGCAACGGCAATCGTGACAACGATGGATACAACAACGAGCGCAACCTGAACGGTACGGTCGTCTCGTTCGACCGGCGTGGGCGTGTCATGGTGCTGCAGACAGACAGCAGCCGTACGATCAACGTCGACGTCCGATCCTACGACGGCCGCCGTTTCCGCCGCGGGGACCGCGTCAGCGTCTCCGGCCGGATGGACCGCGACCGCGGCACATTCGTCGCCGCCGGTGTTCGGATCGTTGACCGCGATAACCGCGACAACCGCTAGGACCACATCGTAAACAGTTTCAACCATGGAGAAACGCTGGAAGGCATCCACCTTCCGGCGTTTTTCTTTGGCACCCGTCGATTGCCGGGCAGGATTCACGACCATTTGTGATGCGGCGCGCATTTGCTTCACGGAGCGGCGGGTACGATGGCGGCGGTTTGTCTGCATTCACCGGCGATCTGCCGAAACGAGGATCTCATTTGAGTTCTGTATCGTCGTCGAACGTCATTCCTTCCGTCGCAAATCCTGCAAAATCTCTCCGCATCGGGGTCCTCGGTGCCATCGGCACCATGGACCCGCGCGATTCCGGAGACACCATCACCGGTCTGATCCTCGGCCAGATTTTCGAGACGGCCTACGCCATGACCGCTTCCGGAAGCCTGGAGCCGGCTCTTTTCTCTGAATCCCTTCGAAAGGATCGGGATGGGCCGCAGCCGGTCTATTCGGCCCCGGTAACTCCCGGCATCGTGTTCTCCGACGGGACCGAGCTCACCGCGGAGCTCGCGGCGAGCTCGCTGGCAAAAGCGGGGGCGTTGCGTGGACGCGCCACGGTCTCTTCCCGCGACGGCCGGGTCATCTTCACGATGAGCAGCCCCAGTCCGCGCTTCGAGAATGTTCTCAGCCAGTGGAACACCGGTATCGTCCTCGATCGCCAGGGAGTGTTCTTCGGTACCGGCCCGTATCGCCTGGCGCCGGGCACCACCATGCAAACGATCAAGGATTCCGGAGCGGCGCGCCTGGAACGCAATCACAGGTACCGCGGAAACGCGGTCAGCGACGAGCTCCTGTTCGTCATTTATCCCACCGAGGCCGATGGAACGCCGAAGAAGCTGATCGATGCGGCCAAGCAAGGTGAGATCGATCTCACCCTGAACCTGTCGGTGAATGACGTCGTGCGGCACGGCCTCTCCGGCTTTCAGCCGATGATGCAGCCGGGAAACTCGACCGGGATCCTCTTCTTCAACAACGAGAGGCAGATCTTTCGCGACGCCAGCCTCCGGCGCGCCATCCAGCACGCCATCGATCCGATCCCCATCGCCGAGATCTCCTACGAGAAAAACCACTTCGCCTTTCTGGCTGGTGATCTCATCCCTCCGCTCATGGGCAAGGCCGGCGGCTCGACGGAGGTGCGTGACCGCGAGCTGCTGCGCAGGCATCCCGCCAAACCGGCCAGCCTCACGCTGATCGTCCCCTGGATTCCCCGCCCTTATCTGCCGAAGCCGATTCCGGTGGCGCAGGAGATCGCCCGGCAGCTCGGCGCGTATGGCATCCAGGTGAAACTGCTGGAGACGAAGAGCAGCGAGCACTACCACCGCTCCCTGGCCGTCGGCGACTACGACATGAGCATCGGAGGATGGGTTGCCGACAACCCCGACCCCGCCGAGTTCTACCAGTCGTTGCTCTCCTCCGCCCAGGTCTCGACGGGCAGTCAATACCTCACCAACCAGGCCCGCTGGAAAAGCGCGGAGACGGATGCCGCGCTCGCCGCCTACCGCCTCGATCCTTCCCCCGCAAACCGCAAAATGATCTCGGCCATGATCGAGCGCGAGGCCATTCTCATCCCGCTGATCTATGGCGCATCGACGGCAATCCGCAGCCGCAAGGTAAAGAATTTTCCGATCACCCCGTCCGGCCATGTGGCTTTTGCGGATGTTGGGATGTTTTGATTGAGCTGATGTCAGCCCACGCCACCCATCGAGCAGTACTGCATTGAACCACTTGCCACTCTGTTTCGTCGCCACTCTGACTCGTCGCCACTCTGACTCGCCGCCACTCTGACTCGCCGCCACTCTGACTCGTCGCCACTCTGACTCGTCGCCACTCTGACTCGTCGCCACTCTGACTCGTCGCCACTCTGACTCGTCGCAACTCTGTCCCGGTCAGAACCCCTTCTCCCCCCGCGGGTTTTTGCGGGGGGAGAAGGTGCCGAAGGCGGATGAGGGGGGCGTGCTCGCGGAATGTGCGATCTATGGTCCGAGATCGATTGAAGGCGTCGCATAGAGTTGCCATTCAGCTCGCGCGCGCGAATGACGGACGCGTAAAGCGCCCCCTCATCCGCCTGTCGGCACCTTCTCCCCCAGCCGAAAAGCGCTGGGGGAGAAGGGCCACCTCTTCGTTCTGATCGGCCCGCAAACGTTCTCCGCCGCCATGGCCAACGCCGCTCATTTCCGCCAGATGACCGAGGCCACGCTGGCCGGAAGAACGATCGGCGAGAACCCGAACAGCTACCAGGAGCCGCGCGAATTCACGCTCCCCCATTCAAAGCTCACCGTCCGCTATTCGACGAAGCTCTACGAGTTCAACAGAGGTGGCGAAAACGCGATCCACGCCGACCACGAGATTGTCGTCACGTGGGAGGAGTACAAGGCGGGGAGGGATCCGGTGATGGAGTGGGTGGTGGGGCGGTGAGGACCTGCGAGAGCCTGCCGTCGCAAGCCGAGGACCGATGTGGCACAGACACTCTTGTCTGTGCCCCGGCCGGAGCCGCCCGTCCCTGAGGGCTTGCGATCTTGAGTGTGGCGAGACCCGGCACAGACAAGAGTGTCTGTGCCCTCGAGACCGGGAGGCCGTTAACCCGCATTTCTCACAGTCTTTTTGAAGTACTTGCGACTCCCTTCGTCGAGAGTCCTTCTCCCCCAGCTGAAAAGCGCTGGGGGAGAAGGCTCTCGACGAGTAACAGGGTGGCGACGATTCCGGTGAGAGTGTGAGAAATGCGGGTTAACAGCCTCCCTGGAGATCGGACGTTACGATGCCGCGATAGCGGCTCAAGAGGGTAGACAGGGGTGTGAGCGCTGTTTGCGAGCACCCCTGGTCTGCGTTGTCTTTTGAAAGCGTGCCGCGTTCGCAGAAAGCCGGCGAGGTGCAGATGGCCGATCATGAGGCATCGCTCAAGAGCGACGGGTGGACGATCATTCGCGATCACGGCGAGCTGGAAGCGAAGAAGCGCGCCGGCGCGACTACCGTGTGGTACCAGTCGTTCCCGAACTCGCCGAAGGTGACCCTCCTCGAGGAGGCGCCGCCGCCGCGCGTGATCACGCTGACGCCCAACGCCAGCCCGCATCCCATGACGATCGATCAGTGCCTGACGGCGTGTCGCCGCGGCGGAACAGTTTCCACCGGTGTGACGAAGACGAATGCTGATCCAACGCTCTGGTTGTCAATTGGGGCGCCAGCAATAATCGTTTTGCCGTCACCGGCGAGGGCCAGCGAAAAGCCCATCTGTTGCCCGTCCGAAACGGTGTTGCTCTGCAGCTTATGGTTTTGCTGTGTCCAGACTCCTCCGCTTTTGGTCCAGACCCACAACGATCCGCCGTTTACATTGTCCGTGGGGCCTCCAACAACGGCGATATTGCCGTCGGCAGAAATGCCGACGGACGAGCCTTGCTCGGCCTTCCCGAAGGCATTCGAGCCGACCAACTTGGCGCCCTGTTGAGTCCAGACTCCTCCGCTTCTGGTCCAGACCCAAGCTGCTCCAACCCTGTTGTTGTCAGCAAACCCGCCGACGATCGCTGTGTTTCCGTCAGCCGAGAGGGACACCGCACCACCTTGTCCGGCAAATTCGGTGGCATCAGAGCCGACTAGTTTGTTTCCCTGCTGTGTCCAGATTCCTCCGCTCCTCGTCCAGACCCATGCAGCGCCGCCACCGCCATCATGATATCCTCCGACGATGGCCGTGTTGCCATCCGCGGAAAGAGAAACGGAGCTACCTTGACCAGAGCTCCCGATAGACCCTGATCCGACGAGTTTAGCCCCCTGCTGTGTCCAGACTCCTCCGGTCCTCGACCAGATCCATGCAGCGCCAATGTTCCCGTTGTCATTGACCCCTCCTGCGATCGCCGTGTTGCCGTCTGCTGATAGAGCCACAGACCAACCTTGAACGGACGTAATCCCAATAGAGCCGGCGCCGGCTAGCTTAGGTCCCTGCTGCGTCCAGATCACTCCGTTCCTGGTCCAGACCAATACCGCTCCCTTGGCGCCGTCGTCGTAAGGCACTCCTACCAAGGCGGTGTTGCCATCGGCAGAAATCGCGACTGCGAAGCCCTGCCCTCCTCCTGCAGAGCCGACCAGCTTGGTTCCCTGCTGGGTCCAGAATCCTCCGTTCCGAGTCCAGATCCATGCGGATCCACTCGTGCCGTCCTGTGGCCCTCCGACGATCGCCGTATTGCCGTCGGAGGAGATTGCAACGGAGTCACCTTGTTCCGGTTGACCTATGTAGTCTGCGCCAACAAGTTTCGCCCCCTGCTGCGCGAACTGCGCGAGGGCGGAGTGAAAAGGAAGCAACGTGGCGTAGACGAGGACGATCAGCGCAAAGCGATAGCGCGTGTTCATGAGGGCTCTCTCTCTCGGATGGGATGCTGCATTCTACATTGCCACATGTTTATTTTGGAAAGCAGAGAGCTTTTCGCAACGGGGAGCCTCTCAACTAAGATCGTGCATCACAACCGGAGGTTCGAGGCATGCGTACGTGGCTCTTCATCGCGTTGCTCACCGCTCCCGCCCTTTTCGCGGCCGATCTTCCTCCCGGCTTCAGGATCACTCCCGGTTACGAAGAAGTTCCGTCGTATCACGTGTACGTTCAATTCGACACTCACACGATCGAAGACCTCGGCACGGGTGGGAGGCTTCAGGGGAAGAAGCTCGAAGGCCGCGTATGGGTCATGAACATCCAACCGGCGGGCTCGAAGAAAGCCGGCGAGGCGCAGATGGCCGATCACGAGGCATCGCTCAAGAGCGACGGTTGGACGATCATTCGCGATCACGGCGAGCTGGAAGCGAAGAAGCGCGTCGGCGCGACTACGGTGTGGTACCAGTCGTTCCCGAACTCGTCGATGGTGGCGATCCTGGAGGAGGCGCCGCCGCCGCGCGTGCTCACGCTGGCGCCGCCGAAGAACGCGCCGGAAACGCTCGCGGACAATGGCGATTACCCGTACGCCACGCCGTTTCCGGGAGGGTCGCTTCAGAGAACGGAACATGCGCCGCACTCCCTGGAGGTAAAACCGAAGAACGCGAACCAGCCGCTCATCTTTCACGTCGCGGAAACGAAGTGGTACGCCATCCCCAAAGACGTCTCACCGTACGAATTCGTGACGGCTTACGACCGCGCGCTGGAAAAGAGTGGATGGAGCGTCGAGCGGGATGGAATCGGAAGCGACGGCATCGTCTGGGCGCACTACGCGAAGAATGGCCGGGACCTGTGGCTCTTCACGCGGGCTCAGGGCGGACAGCAATCGATCAATGTGGCCGACGTAGGCGCCGATAGCGCGGCGGCCAAACTGAAGCAGGAACTGGCCGCGTCGGGTCACGTCTCGCTCTACGGAATCTATTTCGACACCGACTCGGCCACGCCGAAGCCCGAGTCGGAGACGACGCTTCAGCACGTACTCCAGGTGCTGACAGGCGACGCGTCGTTGCGCCTCGAGGTTCAGGGACACACCGACGACAGCGGTTCGCCGGAGCACAACGCAAAGCTTTCAGGGGATCGCGCCGCCAGCGTCAAGGATTGGCTGACCGCACACGGGATCGCATCTTCGCGGCTGACGAGCAAGGGCTACGGCGCGACGAAGCCTGTCGCTGACAATCACACTCCGGAAGGGAAAGCGAAGAACCGCCGCGTCGACCTCGCTCGAATCTAGGCCGGCACGGCCGGCTGCGCTGGTTGCCCAAGGCTCGGCCACCATCTTTGTTTTCATCGTTCTGCCGCGCAGACTCCTAGGTCTCGTCATCTCCTCCGCGTCCCGGCGACAACTTGCCGTTCCGGAAAGATGTTCACCATTATTGGTGAGATTCCGACGTCATCGATGACGTCCTTTGACCTCAACCGAGCGTTTCGTCAACCTCAACCGAGCGTTCGTTAACCTCAAGCGAGCGGTCCTCGACCTCAACCGAGCCTTCGTTCGACCTCAACCGAGCGGTCGTTGAACCTCAACTGAGCCTTCGTTGACCTCGACCGAGCGGTCGTTCAACCTCAAGCGAGCCTTCGTTGACCTCAACCGAGCGGTCGTTCAACCTCAACCGAGCCTTCGTTAACCTCAACCGAGCGGTCGTTCGACCTCAACCGAGCCTTCGGCGACGTCATCGGATGGGACGTTGAACCTCGGGGAACCCACGAATGTCAGCCCTTCAGACTTAAGCGCCGTGCCGCCAGGATTTGCTTAACCCACGTTTCTTCAACCGCTTACGTAGATTCACGACGAAGCGTCCCGATGCCGCATCCGCGAACATCGAAGGCCAGGTGATTGAAAACGCGCCACTTAACGTTCTTCGCAACCTCGACGAGAACACCCGTACCGGAACTGGCGAGGGGCTGTAATGCATTTGAACAAATGCACTTACCGTTTCGTGCGTCCGCACAGCCGAAAAACGAAGGCCTGACCCCTAGCGGCTTTCCTGGCCCTAGCGGCTTTCCCAACGGCTGACGAGCAAAGGGCTACGGTGCCACGAAGCCTGTCGATTCGCCAAGGATCAGTACGACTATCAGCAGCAACTCGTTCTTCTGCAGTCGCGCCGCGATACCCTGCAAAAGCAACTGCTCACGCTCGGTTCCACACCGGAATCCGAGGGCTTCTTTACTGACATTCTCACGGACGACGACGGCGCCATAGCGCTGCACCGCTTCCAAGTCGTCATTTGGACGATCGTGCTCGGCGTCACGTTCCTTGCCTCGGTTGTGCACGACCTGTCCATGCCCGACTTCAACACGAACTTGCTCGCCCTCATGGGCATCAGTTCGGTGACGTACCTCGGTTTCAAATTCCCCGAAAAGAACCCAGCGGCAACAACACCTCCCGCGGGACCGGGGAGTCCCCCTGGCACATGATCGGTCAAGAACCGCGCCCGGATCAGAACCCCGGCCCGGATGTGATCCCCGTTACGCACCACGGCTCCCGAGCAACCTAATGTTCTGGAGTGGTTCAACGGAGATCTCCCTTGGCGTCCTCGCTCAGATTCTCGCTCCTTCTCGTGTTCGCGATCGCCGCACCGATCTTCGCGATTTCCTACGTGGTGCCGGCGGATCGCTTCGAGGTCGAGCGATCGGGCGCGATCGTCGTCGGTCACGCGCTGCGCTCGCATGTTGAGAGCTCGCCGCGGTTCGGGATCGAGACCGTAACGGATGTCATCCTCGAAGAAACCATCAAGGGAAGCGTCCGTGGGCTCATTCAAATCCACGAGCCTGGCGGGGTGCTGGGCGATCAGGCGTACGTGATCCCGGGAGTGCCGGCCTTCGCCGAGGGCGATCGGATATTGCTCTTCCTCCACCAGCGTGAGAACGGCGAGTACAGCGTCAACGACCTCCAACTCGGATCGTTTCATTTCGCGAAAGATGTCGTCGGGCGGGATCTGGTGATTCGCAACGAGTCCGAGCTGGAAGGTTGGGACCTCGACGGCACTCCGCACCAGGAGCCGCACCGCTCGGCGGAGAAATTCATCAACTACATTCGCGGCATCGTCCGCGGTGAGGACGTCGTCGAGGACTATGTCGTATCGACTCTACCTCTGGCCGGTGTGCAGGAAACGGTGATGGCGAGGATGGATACTCTCCATCCGATCAGCGACGCGGCGTTTACGGCAGCCTCCTATACGGTCGACCTCTCCGGCGGTCTCGGGGCGCGATGGAACGTCTTCCCGGGCAACGTGAACTGGAACCAGGGGAACTCGGAGAGCGGCGCTTTGGGAAATGGCACGTCGCAGATCAGCACCGCCTTCGGCTCCTGGAACGGCGGCGGCGCCCACTATGTCCTGGCGACCGCGAATGCTAACCCGAAGGGAATCCTCGACGGAGCGGACGGCGTGAACAACATCGTTTTCGAGAAGAACCTCACCTCGATCGGCGCACAGGCGTTCGTCTGTGGAGTGGGTGGCGTTCTCGGGGCGGGCGGCATCACCTCCGCTTTCTTCGGTGGGGGCACCCATGTCTTCCACGGTGAAACGTTCGGTACCACCGTAGAGGTCGACGTCAGCATGAACCAGGGTCTCGGCGCCTGCTCTCTGGCTCAAGTTCCTCCCGGCGAGTTCAACACCACGGTCACGCACGAAGTTGGCCACACTCTCGGGTTCCGTCACTCGGATCAGAACCGTACCCAAAACGCCCTCTGCTCGAGCGACCCGAGCCTCGACTGCAGCAACTCGGCGATCATGGATCACCTCGTCTTGGGAGGGCTCAATGGCCAACTTCAGCCGTGGGACAGCAGCGCCGTCAGCAGTGTTTACGGCAACGGCCCGGCATGCACGCCGCCTTCGATCAGTCAGCAGCCGGGCGGCTCGACGATCACCAGCGGCAATTCCGCGCTCTTCTCGGTGACCGCAACGGGTACTCCCGCGCTTACCTACCAGTGGTTCGTCGGTTCGACCGGCAATGCCTCTGCTCCAGTCAACGGCGGTACCGGCACGACGATCACCGTCAGTCCCGCGGTCACGACTTCCTACTGGGTCCGTGTCACAGGCCAGTGCCTGCCTGTCGCCGACAGCGGCACCGCCACCGTAACCGTGATCGCCCCGTGCTCGGTACCGCAGATCGTCGCTCAGCCGAGGAATCAGACGGCTTTCACTGGGACCACCGTCTCACTGACTGTCGGCGTGATCGGCACGACTCCTACGATCACCTGGTTCCAGGGAGCGAAGGGCACTACATCGACTCCCATCGGCTCGGGACAGACGATCACCAGTCCTGTGCTGACGCAGACGACGCAGTTCTGGGCTCGCATCACCAATCCCTGCGGCTCGGTGGATAGCGATGCCGCCACGATCACGGCGCAGCTCGCCCGTCACCGCGCGGCGCGCCACTGATGTTTGCTCCAGGCCGGCACGGCCGGCAGCGTTGGTTGCCCAAGGCTCCCCAGCAGTGGCGCAAGAACGTTTCTACCGCGCAGGCTCCTAGGAGAGGGGCCAACGGTGCGCTGTGACGAATCTCTGGCGATGGAGCGTCGAAGCCACTAACATCGCCATCTCTTCGATCCGAGTGACATTTCGAGCGACATGAGGTGATGATGAAATCGCACGTTCTCCCTGGTTTGACTCTTCTCGTCTGCGCCATTGCATTCCCCGCGTTTGCCCAACAATCGACGGAACAGCCGCGCAATCCGCAACGCAGATCGGCGCAGACGCCGCCATCGACACCAGCCGCTCCCGCGGCCGCCGAGCCCGAGGCGGCGCCGCGCGCGCGGCAGCCGGAACCGGAGCGGCAGCAACCGGCGCGAACCGAATCGGAGCGCCCGGAGCCGGCCCAGCAAGGCGGCCCCGGCGCGGCGACCAACACCACCTTCCACTTCGATATGAAAGAAAGCGCGCCGAACGTGACCCACCACGAGGTCACCGTGAACGGCCATGCGATTCGGTACACGGCCACGGCCGGCCGTCTGCCCATCAAGAATGGCGAGGGAACCACGGAAGCACTCATGTTCTACGTCGCCTATACGGTCGACGGAAGCGAGGCGGCGAAGCGTCCTCTGACCTTTGCCTACAACGGCGGACCGGGATCGGCGTCCCTCTGGCTGCACATCGGAGCGCTCGGCCCGCGTACCGTCGTGATGCAGCCCGATGGCGCCATGCCGCAGCCGCCATTCCGCCTTCACGACAATCCGTACACGCCACTCGATCGGACCGACATCGTCATGGTTGACGCCATCGGGACGGGTTGGAGCCGGCCGGCCGATGCCGCCGCTGCCCGCAAGTATGAGAACCCCGAGGGCGACATCGAGGCCTTCGGCGAATTCATTCGCATGTACATCACGCGGAACGAGCGCTGGAGCTCGCCGCTCTACCTGTTCGGCGAAAGCTACGGAACCACGCGCTCCGCGGGGATCGCCGGGTATCTCGCCGGCCGCGGCATCGTCTTCAACGGAATCGGCCTGCTCTCGATGGCCCTCAACTTCCAGACCCTTTCGGCATCGCCCACGAATGACACGGCCTATCCGTGGAACGTTCCGACGTACATGGCCATCGCCTACTACCATCACAAGCTCTCCGCCGACCTCCAGAAGGCGATGGACGGCTGTCAAGGCAATCCGGACGCCCCGTGTGCGCCGCTGCAGCAGGCCGAGCAATGGGCCATCACGGACTACTCTGCTGCACTCTCCCGAGGCGATTCGATGACCGCCCCGGAGCGGCAGGCCATCGTCGACCGGCTGTCGCAATACACCGGACTTCCCGCGCAGGTCATCGACGAGTTCAACCTGCGGATCGACGTCGGCACGTTCGACCACTACCTGCTGCTCGATCAACGGTTGCGCGTAGGCCGGCTCGATGGCCGGTACAAGCTTCCCGAGCCCGGTTTCCCGGGCGGGCGAGGCCCCGGCTCATTCAGCGATCCGGCATCGACCGCCACCACCGGCCCGTTCACCATGGCCTTCAACAACTACGTGCGCACGGAGCTCGACTACAAGACCGATACGCCCTACTACACCTCGGCGCAGCAGTCGGGGATGTTTATGTGGAGGTCGTCCGGTACCACCAATGCGCCCGGCGGCCCACAGGGTTTCCAGGAGGAGATCACTCCGTTGCGCGCGGCCATCGTCGGCAACCCCTTCTTGAAAATCCTGGTGATGGAGGGCTACTACGATCTGGCCACCCCCTACTACCAGGCCGAATACACGATGCACGAGCTGATGCTGCCGCCCGCCTTTCGAGCGAACATCAGCTACGAGCGCTACTGGTCGGGGCACATGGTCTATCTCGAGCAGAAATCACACGCCAAACTGCAGAAGGATTGGGAGACGTTTCTCAATCAGACGCAGGGGCATAGAGCGAGGTAATGATGAGAACGATATGGGTTAGCGGAATCGTCTGGGCGTGCCTTGCTTCTGGGGCGATGGCGCAGGAACTGCCGCGCCTGCGCACTGACACGACGCCGTTCCCCGCGGTCCCGTCGACGGTCTTCTCCCTCTCGGGCGACCAGAACGGCCACACCACGCCGGTCGCCCAGTACCGCGCCTATCAGAATCCCGGAGATACCTTCCGCGTCGTCTGTCCGGAGCCCTGCCCGGTCGACCCGAACACGCTTTATGCCTTTTACTCGGGCTTCAAACAGGCGAAAGATCAGCTCATTCAGTTCATGGGAGTCGACTCTCTCCCCAGCCTGCAGCCGTTCGACATGCACATCGCCAACGACACCTGGTGTGGGAACTATGCGGCCGGTCTCACCGGCGACGCCGGTCAGTACCCTACTTCCAGCGGGCGAACGGGTTCCTTCGGCTGTTTCTGGTATGCGAACCGCAACAACTTTTTCGAGCCCTTCCAGCCGCAGTACGTCAGCACGGTTCCCTACCATCTACTGTCAGTCCACGAGTACACCCATACGATCTTCTACGGCCGCCATTTCTATTCGTATGAGGACATGGCAAAGGTGGCCTCGTTCTATGTAAGCGGCAACGGCGGCGCGCCACCGATCACCGACCCGTGCACGATGAGCCTTGATAAGGTGAGCCAGGGCAAACTTCCCTGGGCCCTTTGCCAATTGAACGGGTTCACCTATGCGAAGCTCCCCGCCGCAATGCAGGGACTGGCGGCCGCTTCACTGGCCGGACACGATATCGTCTTCTTGAATACGGTCTCGGTCTACGGCTTCCGCAAGGTCCTCAACGACGTGCTGGGAAGCAACACCGCGGACGCCTTCATGGCCGCGAAGATCTTACCCAACGAAGTGGCCGACGACGGCACGCTGCCTTCCGCGGGAGGGCGGCTCTCCCTGATGGGCGGCTGGATGTCGCTGCAGGTCCCGGCCGGGGCGGTGGCGGGCAACGTCGGGGTTCATATCGAGGAGATCTACACCGCGCCCAATTTCGCGACGCTCGACTTCTCCACAATTTACAATTTCACGCCGGGGCCGGTCGCGCTCCAGCAGCCGGTTCAGTTAACCGTCAAGTACGATCCGTCAATCGTCCGCGCCGGTGTTTTTGAGAGCACGCTGAAGCTTTACCAGATGTCGGGTGGGACATGGCAACTCGTGCCCGGGAGCCGCGTCGACGTGACCCAAATGACGGTCAGTGCTCCCGTCAGCAGCCTCGGAACGTTCGGCGTGTTCGGGTCGACCTCGAACCCCTCATCCGATCCGGCTCAGATCATCCCGGTCGTCGGCTCGGCCCAGGGAGCGGTGGGATCGAGTTTCAAGACCGCCCTGCAGATTCACAATCGGACCACCTCCCCGATCTCAGGCAAGGTCATCTTCCATCCGCAGGGGGTATCGGGGTCCGACGCCGATCCATCCATCAGCTATTCACTTTCCTCCTGGGCCTCGAAGTCATACGCGGATCTGCTCCCCGCGTTCGCTCAGTCGGGGTTGGGAAGTCTCGATGTCGTCCCCGCCTCCGGGGCGGCGCCGGAGTTTTCGACGCATGTGTTCAACGATGCCGGGGCTGCCGGAACATCGGGACTAACCGAGGAAGCGGTCAAAACGGCGGCAGCGCTCGTGCCAGGCGATCATGCGGTGCTGCTCACGCCCCCGAGCTTCGTCACGCAGCGTTTCAACATCGGCATCCGGACCCTCTCGCAGGGAGCCGCGCTCAACGTGAATGTGCGCAATAGCGCGGGATCTGTGATCCGGACCCTGACGAAATCGTATCCGGCAAACTATTTCGAGCAGAGGGCCTCGAGTGATTTCCTTCCGGGGCTTACTCTGGCGGGCAACGAGAGCATCGAGCTCGTCGTGACCTCGGGCTCGATCGTCGTGTACGGCGCCCCGACCGACAACATTACGAACGATCCCAGCGTTCAAATCGCCAGGAGCACGGCTCTCGCCGGCGGTGCCACCGGGGACACGATCTACGTGCCCGTCGTTGGCTCCACGCAGGGGGGGCAGGGCTCCTTCTTCAAGACGGCGGCGCAGATTCACAATCCCGGCAGCTCTCCGATCAGCGGCAGGTTCGTCTTCCATCGCGCCGGGGTGACAGGAAACGCCGGCGATCCTTCACTTGCGTATTCGCTTCAGCCGGGCGAGACGAAGTCGTACCCCGATCTCCCGGCGGCGATGGGCCAGAGCGGCCTGGGCAGCCTCGACGTCGTCTCCACCTCCGGTCCACCTCCGCTCACCGTCTCGCGCGTGTTCAACGACGCCGGAACGTTGGGAACCTCCGGCCTGACCGAGGAAGCCGCCGGCTTCGCCGGCTCCCTGCAGGCCGGCGACTACGCAATCCTCCTGGTGCCGCCGGATCTGATCCAGCAGAGGATGAACGTCGGCATTCGCACCCTCGGGCGCGGCGCGGTCCTGACCGTGGCCGTGACGAATGCTGCCGGCATCTACACGAAGCCCGCGTTCGTCAAGAGCTACGCGGCCACATGGTTCGAACAGGTGAGTGCCGCCGACTTCCTTGGCGGCCTGACCCTTTCCGGGGGCGAGACCATCCAGATCTACGTCGAGTCGGGCAACGCCATCCTCTACGGCGCCGGCACGGACAACAAGACCAACGACCCAAGCGTTCAGTTCGCGAGACGGCTTCCGTACTTTGATCCGCCGGCGAACGGAAATTAGCGAGGATGCTCCTATGAACATCAGACGATTCATTACGGCTGCATTCATCGTCGCGCTCCTTCCGCTCTGTGCAGCCGCGCAGCAGCAGGTTGCTTCGCCAGCGCCCGCGCCGACGGTGTCATTCTTCGTTCTCAAGCCGCTGGGTCACAACGTCTGGTCCGCGGTGGCCGTCCCCGGAAGCGGTGCAGGCAGCAACTCCGGTTTCGTCGTCGGTGACGACGGGGTACTTGTGGTCGACAGCTTCCAGAAAGCGGACGCAGCCCGGGCCTTGCTGGCGGAGATCCATAAGATCACGCCGCTGCCTGTGAAATACGTCGTCAATACCCACTATCACATCGATCACGTCAGCGGGAATGGTGTATACGCCGAAGCCGGCGCCGTCATCGTCGCGCAAAGAAACGTTCGCGATTGGATACACACCGAGAATCTGAAGTTCTATGGCGCCAACATCACCCCCGCGCAGAAGGCTTCCGTGGAAGGGCTGACTGGGCCGCAGGCGGCGTACGACGGTTCTCTCGACCTCTACCTCGGTGCGCGGCGGATTTCCGTACGTTACTTCCCCGGTCATACCGGCGGCGATTCCGTTGTGTTCATTGAAGACGCAAACGTCGTCTTCTGCGGCGATCTGTTCTGGCGCCATACCCTGCCGAACCTGATCGATGCCAGCACGGCGGACTGGATTGCTACACTCACCACGCTCACGAAGACGCACCCTGGCGCCGCATTCGTCTCCGGACACGGCGACGCCGGCACGTCCGACGACGTCGACGCCTTCCGCGGCTATCTGACGGACTTGCGACGATTGGTCGCCGAGGGCCGCACCGCGGGAAAGAGCGGAGATGCTCTCGTGGATGAGCTGACTCCGAAGCTGAAAGAGACCTATGGCCAGTGGAGCGCCTTTAATGTTTTCGTGAAGCGCAACATCACCGACACCGATGCCGAGCTCGCGGGAACGAAGAAGATACCTCGCCCAGCAGCATCATCGAACTGACGGTTGTGTTTTTCGCGAGGATGTAGGCTCCCAATCCGCGTCCGGATTCGTGGCCCGTACCCGATGCCCAGATGCGGGCCACCTGATCATCGACGCCAGGACGGCCAGACCTTCGATCTTCGTTGTCATCGGCGGTATTCCAAAGCTGTTGGCAGAGTTCCAGAGTCGTCTCTCGCTCATTGAGGCGAGCTTCCAGATGCGACCCTAACCGCATTTCTCACACACTCACTGGAATCGTCGGCGCCCTGTTACTCGTCGAGAGCCCTTCTCCCCCGCGGGTTTTTGCGGGGGAGGGTCCGACGGCCTGCGGCCGACCGCCGTGCACGAAGATAGCTCGTGAACCTCCTTCCAAGATTCAATACTCTCTAATCGAGAGCCCTTCTCCCCCCGCGGTTTCTTGCGGGGGGAAGGTGCCGATAGGCGGATGAGACTTCACCTGCCGCGGCTCTACGGCCCGCGGCAGACCACCGAGGACGAAGATACCCGCCGCCCGACCCGGCCCGTC
>JADGNY010000238.1 GCA_017883235.1 Thermoanaerobaculia bacterium
GTGCCGCGTCAGCGGCACTGGATGGAGTCCCCGATTACTCCAGTGCCGCTGACGCGGCACCAAACCATGACATCTCTTTACCAGGGGTGCTCGCAAAAAACGCTCGCACCCCTGGCTACCGTCTCGTTGCCGCTAACGCGGCAACTGGCCCAGACACTCTTGTCTGTGCCGGCTGTAGCCATCGACACCAAATTGACGGCAAATTTGGTGTCGATGGTCCCACCCGTCTGACGGGCTCACATCTCACTCGTCAGCGCATAAACCATATCGCCGACGAAGCGCTTGAACGAATCGTTCTCCACGAACAGCTTGTAGACCTGAGTGTCGTCCCTCAGCAGCAGCTGCATCACCTTGCCCAACGCCTGGTCATGCGCCATGCGCGCGGTGTGCGGTGTGTTTTCCTTCGCGTTCTGGTACGCCGCATCGGCCGCCACCTTCGGCGCGATGTCGTCGCGGATCCGCCGGGCCACGCGGTCGGCATCGGTGAACAGCGTCCGGAACTGGTCATTGAACGCGTTCAGGATGTTGCTCAGGCGATCCAGCTCCGGCTCCGGCTTGCGGCCGGTACCGTCCGCCGGAACGGGCTCGATCTCGGCTTCGGCGTCTGCAAGCGCGATTTGCATCGCCGCCTTCTTCTCGACGCGGTAACTGTCCATGTCGATCGCTTCCAGGATGCCTCTGGAGAGGTCGTCTTCCCTCGGTGCGGGGAGCTTGGGCGTGAGCAGATCGAGGAAGATGGAGAGCTTCTCCCATTCCGCGTTGTTGTATGGGATGACGGACGAGAGGAAGTTGTACGTGCGGCAGAATGCCTTGGCTTTTCCCTTGAAGCCGACCTGCGCGTCCTCGTCGAGCTGCGCGATATACACCGCTACGCAGCTGTCGAGTATCGGATCGAGGGTGTCCCGATCCGCATCATTGAGAAACAGCGCCACCACCTGCTGCACCTGCTCCGGCGTGTACACCTGCG
Organism: Thermoanaerobaculia bacterium; assembly: GCA_017883235.1. Classification (GTDB taxonomy): domain Bacteria; phylum Acidobacteriota; class Thermoanaerobaculia; order Gp7-AA8; family Gp7-AA8; genus JADGNZ01. Next base: position 968 of record JADGNY010000238.1, read on the forward strand.
CTGTGTCGAGAGCGGCCTTGAGGTCGTGCAACTTGTTTGGATCTGTCTCCTCGGCGAGCAGCGTGGTGCGGTAGTAGTCCTGGAAGGCGTAGGTGATGGCTTCGCTGTTGTTCTGGAAGTCCAGCACGAAGCAGTCATGCTTCCTCGGATGCGCGCGGTTGAGCCGCGACAGCGTCTGCACGGCCTTGATGCCGGCCAGCGGCTTGTCGACGTACATCGTGTGCAGCAGCGGTTCGTCGTAACCGGTCTGGAACTTCTCGGCACAGATCAGGAAGCGGTAGGGGTCGTTCTGGATCGCCTCCGCGATGTCGTTGCTCGGGAAACCGTTGAGTGAGGCTTCGCTGACTTTGGTTCCTTCATATTCGTATTCGCCCGAGAAGGCCACGATGGCCTGATACGGGCTCTTGCGCTCCAGCAAGTACGCCCTGAAGGCGTGGAAGTACTGGATGGCGCGCTCGATGCCGCTGGTGACCACCATCGCCCGCGCCTCTCCTCCGATCTTGACGGCCGCCAGTACCTGCTCGTGGAAATGGTCCACCATGATCTCGGCTTTGAGGCGGATGGCATGGTCGTGACTCTCGACGTAACGGCGGAGTTTCTTCTTCGCCTTCTTCGTGTCGAACTCCGGGTCGTCCTCGGTTTTTTTGACCAGCTTGTAGTAGCTGTCCACCGGCGTATAGGCCGCGAGCACGTCGAGGATGAAACGTTCCTCGATCGCCTGTTTCATAGTGTAGGGGTGGAAAGGACGGTGCTTCACTTTCCCTTCGGCGTCGGGCGGCAACGGATCACCGAACATCTCCAGCGTTTTCGGTTTCGGCGTGGCGGTGAAGGCGAAGTAGCTGGCGTTGCTCACGAGCTTGCGCGAGGCCATCCTCTGCTCCAGCGCATCGTTGACGGTGTCTTCCGGATCGGGACCGTCGTCGTTGTCGCCGAGGGCCTTGCTCATCGCTGCTGAGGCCTTGCCGCCCTGACTGGAATGCGCTTCGTCGATGATGATGGCGAATGTCCTGCCGGCCTCCGCGTCGATCTCCTTGAGGATGAAGGGGAACTTCTGCACCGTCGAGACGATGATCTTCTTTCCCTCTTCGATGTACTTGCGCAAGTCGCCGGACCGATCGGCGTGGCCTACGGTGGCGCGCACCTGCATGAATTGCTTGATGGTGTTCTCGATCTGTCGATCGAGCAGGCGCCTGTCGGTGATCACGATGACCGAGTCGAAGACTTCTCTGTCATTGCGTTTGAGGCCGATGAGCTGATGCGCCAGCCAGGCGATGGAGTTCGACTTGCCGCTGCCGGCGGAGTGCTGGATCAGATAGCGCTTGCCCGCTCCGTTTTCGAGGACGTCGGCCAGCGCCTTCCGCACCACGTCCAGCTGGTGATAGCGCGGCCAGACCTGCTTGCGCTTCTTCTTTCCGGTGCGCCGGTCTCTCTCCTCGACGATCTGCGCATAGCTCTCGAGGATATTGGTGAGACCGGCCGGGGTGAGTATCTCTTTCCAGAGATAGTCGGGCTTGAGGCCGTGAGGATTGGGCGGGTTGCCCGCGCCGTCGTTCCACCCTTTGTTGAATGGAAGAAACCAGGAGTGCTCGCGGGCCAGCTCCGTGCACATCATCACTTCACTATCGTCCACGGCGAAGTGCACCACGCAGCGGCCGAACTCGAAGAGCCGCTCACGCGGATCGCGGTCCCGCTTGTACTGCTCGACGGCGTCGTCGACCGTCTGTTTGGTGAGGCTGTTCTTCAGCTCGAAGGTGGCGATGGGGAGGCCGTTGATGAAGAGGCAGAGATCGAGCGTGCGGCGGGTCTCGTCCATGCTGTAGGCGAGCTGGCGCGTGACGGAAAAGCGGTTCTGCGCGTGAAGAGCCACGGCTTTGGCGTTGCCCGGTGACGGAGTGCCGTAGAAGAGGTCGAAGTGCAACGGTCCGTGCTCGACGCCCTTGCGCAGCACGTCGATGACGCCCCGCTTCCCGATCTCCGCGGAGAGCCGGGTGAGGAACTTCAGGCGGTTGATGTCGGTGCGGTCGCCGGCTTTGGCCATCCCCAGTTTCCCGAACGCCTCGGGTTGGGTATCGCTCAGAAAGAGGAACAGCTGCGGCACATCGATGGCGTGCGCACGGTCGAAGTCCCTCGGGACACCAGCGATGTAGCCCGTGCCGCCTGCGGATGCAGACCGATCGGCGATCTCGTCCGACCAGTCGCCGAGGCCGTCCTCGCCGGTCATGTGCAGCATGATCAGCGTTTCGAGGCCTTTCTCGGTGGTGTCGCTGGTCATCCGACGGCCTTCATAGATTCGCTTTCAGAATGCGATCCACACGCACGAAGCTGGGCAGGTGTTGTTTCAAGACCGCGGGGTCCAGCTTCGCCAGCACCTCAAACGATCGCCTTCCTTTGGCGTAGGCGTTCGAGCAGTTGCGCGAGGCGT
>JADGNY010000166.1 GCA_017883235.1 Thermoanaerobaculia bacterium
TGCCGGATGTTGTACTTTCGTTATCGACATGGAACTCCTTTCTCTCAGGATGGGGTGAGTGTCAGGGCATGACCGCGGGCCACGCGGTCATGCCTGCTCTTCTGCGGTGAGCCCTCCGATGACTGCCGGGATGGGGTTGGTTGGAACCGGGACCGGAACCGGAGCGGGCGCGCTGGGGACCGGAACGGGAGTGCCAGGGGCCTTCCTTTTTCCGCCGCTGCGTTTTCCGAGGTCGCGTTTGAGGTTTCCGACATGCGAAGACAGGGTCGTGCTCAGCGGATTGAGGGCGATGCGCTTGGCGATGGCATAGACCTCCAGCGCTCCAGTGCCGGCGTTTGCCTTCCGGGAGTTGATGCTGAAGGTGAGGTTCTTTGCCGCCGCGTTGAGCCGGTCCGCCATGGGGCGGAAGGCGTCGATGAACTGCAGCGCATCGCGGGCCTCGGTGGCATCGAAGCTGCCCCGCTGCAACTCGGGGTTGGCCTCGACCGCTGCCACGGCCGTGGCGATGAACTGCAGCGGCGCGTTCTGGTGCCTGCGGACGAACGCCGTCGTGTCGGGGTGGGCCTCCACGAAACTGGGGATAAGCGCCAGCATGTCGTCGATGGCCTTCGCCAGATTCGCGGCGATCTGCTGGTAATGCGTGATGGTTGGGGTCTGTGCCGGGGCCGGATCGGCCGGTACCTGCGGCACATCTCCCGCTGCTTTGGTGTTGGACATCTATCCTCCTGTTGAAGGCCGCGAGCTCGCGCTACACGCGCGGACGCGCGGCCTGGTTACCCGGACGGCCCTGATCAGGAGCCTCCGGGCATGCGGCACTCGTACGCGTGCCGATCGGGTGTGACGGGAGCGACGCAGCCTGTAGAGACGCGTTCCACAAAGGAGCCGCACGGGCTCGAAGCCGTTCCGCGGCGATGGGCGTCTGAGGCTGGTTGCGTCCGTCACGCAAGGGGAGAGTCGCGAGGGGGGAAGAATCCTACCCAGGAAAAAACAGTAGCCTATAGGTTACTGATGGGGCATTTCGCTCTCTACGGAGGGGGGCTGCACGCAGAAAATGGTACCTTTTCTCCCAGCCGGGGCGAGGGTGGGGGTCAAAAAAAAGTTCGCACTGGTGCAAGGCCTACTCTGCCACAGAGCTTATCCATGCCCACTAACCTTCCACTAACCTGCATTTCTCACACGCTGAGTGGAATCGGCGGCATGCCCCCCTGGGACCGCGGGCGTCTCGCCCGCGCGGTTGGGCAGGATGCTGCGAAGAAGCGCGGGCGAGACGCCCGCGGTCCCAGGGAGGCCAGTCGGGGAGAGCGTGGCAAGTTCGAGCAAACACTTGGAGATCCTTCGTCGTCCCCTTCGGCTGCGCTCAGGGCAGGCTTCCGCCGCACTTCGCTCGCTACACTCGCTCAGCGGCTGCGGCAGGCTCAGGATGACAGGTGGTGGGGGCGGCGCGTTCGTCAGCCGGGGGGCAGCGACATGCCGTTAAGATCGAGGACACGAATGACCGCTGCTTTCAGCCTAGCAAAGAGCGTGTCCGTGCTGCGTGCGTCCTTCGCGGGAGCGGCAAACGACGGTGAAGTCGCGAACACCGCTACGAGAGACACACCTAGAGCGTATTTCCTGAGTCTGCGCATAGAGCCTCCTGTTGCCGGCTAAAACCGGTTGAACGGAGTGCACCCTCTATACAGGAGTGTCCCAGCTAGGGCGGGTTATGACACGCTTGGGCTAGATTCCCCAAACGCCGGATTGAAGGTCGCTTCCGGGTGCGTGGAAAGCTCCTCGAGAAACGCTCTGACCTCACGGACGATTGTCCGCGTTACGCTTCCCGATCGGAGAGACTCGTGGAGGTAGGCCAAGGCGAGACTCGCGCTCCGTCGCATTCCTTCAGACTCAAACTCAAATACGATCGAAGCGCACGCGTCTGCTACTCCTTCGGTCTTCGACAGGGCGAGTTGGACTTCAGCCCATTCAAGAGTTGCGAGAGCAGCATCGTTCACCAGCCCAAGTCGAAGCAACTCCACACGTGTATCGTCGAGTTGCCGAACAGCTTCGCTGAGTCGACCTTCCGCAGCAAGCGCCGTTGCCAGTTTCCACATACTCCTCGCACGTTCGGTTGGTAGAGCGATCTCGTCGAAGATTGCCATCGCTTCCTCGAGACACGGGACGGCGTTGCTCGGGTCACCTGAAGCCAAGTACGAGACACCAGCATTTTGCAACGCACGCGCGAGCATTTCGCGCTCACCGGTCGAACGCGCAATCGAGATCACTCTTTCAAAGGCGCCGACGGCTTTCAGCGGCTCGCCGTTTAGAGCGAGACAGCACGCCTCCGCCATGACTGCGCTTAGCTCCCGTAAGGTATCCCCATACGAACGAAAGATGAGCGCGGCTTCGCTAGCAAGCGCTGCACCGTCCTGCAGGCGCTCACTCTTCATATAGATCGTCGCCCTGATGTACCAAACCACCGCCAGGTCGAACGGGTCCGTCCCCGGTGACTGGTCGAAGAGCTTTTCGGCGTCGGCGAGGGATTTCAGACCCTCGGCGAAGCGGCCGAGGTAGCGGAAGGCGTTGGCGCGCTCGCGGACGGAGAGGGCCAGTAGGGAGCGGCGCTCGTTGCCGCTCTTCGGCAGGCCGAGGGCGATGCGGCAGGCGGCCTCCGCGATCAGGAGGCTGAATTGCGGCTGCTTCTCATGGCGGGCATGCGCGGCGCGGCAGAGCTTCCGCACCACGCCGGCCGTATGGAAGCGGGCATCGCCCTCGACGTCCACATCGTGGAAACGGATCGGCGATTTCAGCAGCGGCTCCAGCAGGGCCTCGGCATCGGAGTCCTCTTTCTCGATCCGCAGGTGCTCCGCCATCGCGGCCTCGATACGCCGCGGTCGGGTCTGGAGCAGGTCGACGGCCGCCCACATCTCCGGGTCGCGGAAGGCGTCGTCCAGCTCGTCGATGAATTGAAGCCGCCCGCGGCACTCGTGGCAACCGGTCAGGTGCTGCCCGATGGCCTCGGCGTCCCCGGTCAGCGAAGGGGCCAAGGCATAGACCGACAGTACGTCATCCCCGTAGTGAATGTTCATTTGGAAGACCTCATGGCGTCATAGATCTCGCGAACGCGGCGGCGGCAGGAGACCAGAAGCTGGAGCACGTAGCCGGGAGAGGTGGCCAGTTGCTCGGCGATGGACTCCTTCGACTCCTCGTTGAAGTAGTAGCGGCGGATCGTCTCCCGGCACTTCTCGCCGAGGCGGGCCATCACCGTGGCCATGGTCATGGTCGTCATCCAGCGCTCGGCCTTCTCCTCGGCAGCCTGATCGGGCTTCTGGTCGTGCTCGGGCAGCAGCGGTTCTTCCCGCTTCCGGCGGCGCAGATAGTCCTTCGAGGCGTTGCCGATGGCGCCGATCAGCCATCCTTTGAGCTCGCGCACGTGCTCGCGGCGCTGGAGGTAGGCGGTGAAGATGTCGTGGACCAGCGCCTCGGCGTCGTCGGGGGGGATGTTGTAACGGCGGATGGCGATCCCGCGCAGGAGCACGCCGTACTCGATGTAGAGCGCCTCGAATTCGCCGGCGTTGGTCGGATGGGATGGATCGGTCACGCTTCTCACCGTACTTCGGAGGCCACCGGAAGTCCTGCGGGGAGAGGATACCGAAACAGGCTCTGGCCGCGGCCAGGAAAGCTCCCACGAAAACCGGGCGGCCCGAGGGGTGGCCGGCTGGAGGACGAAGAGGTCGGTGGCCTGGACGAGCATGCCGGTCGCCGAGCGGATGGCGGCGACGACAATGTAAATCTTTTCGGCCGTGGCAGATACGCGACCCTTTCGCAACTTGTGGAAGTGGCTTCTGCTGATCGATTCGACGCCCTCTTTAGAAGCAATCCGCTCGGCTTCGCGGATGATGTCCAGCGCCCTGAGCCCGAGGTCGTCGATGAACTTCTGCAGCCGTGTCGGCGATCCTTCCATGCGTAGAGGTCTCCTTACAAAGAGGAGTGTCGCGACAGAGGTACATCCCTACCCCCCTCTGTACTTAGACACCTATACGGTGCTGAAGGTTACCGGCCGCTCGGAACCGAAAACTCCGTGGTCGGAGCTGAAGAAGGGGGGGTTCCGGCGACTGGTTCACGGACTCCCGGAGGCCGGGAACACAACTCCGCGAGGCCGTTAACGGACTCTGGGAGGCCGTTAACAGGCTCCGGGAGGCCGTTAACGGGCTCCGGGAGGCCGTTAACAGGCTCCGGGAGGCCGTTAACGGGCTCCGGGAGGCCGTTAACAGGCTCCGGGAGGCCGTTAACGGGCTCTGGGAGGCCGTTAACAGGCTCCGGGAGGCCGTTAACGGGCTCTGGGAGGCCGTTAACGGGTTCTGGCAGGCCGTTAACAGGCTCCGGGAGGCCGTTAACGGGTTCCGAGAGGCCGTTAACGGGTTCCGAGAGGCCGTTAACGGCCTCCGGGGCCTCGCCACGACGAGGTCACCTGGCGGTTGACGGTCACCCTGATGCGCGCCGTTTGCGGCCGCGTTGACCAGGCGAGGCCCAAATCTGACTTTTTTCATGCCACGGTCAGGACGGGCGCCTCGGCGGTGTTTTCCGCCAGACACCGGCCAAGGAATGCCAGGGACCGGGGCAGTGCAGCGCTCACATACTCCCAGGTGTGCGCTCCACGCATTTCGCGATACTCGTGCCGGATGCCGAAACCGTCCAGAATCGCGTGAAAGTCGCGCACCATTTCGACGACGCGCCCGTAGTCGTCGGTGCCCACATCAAGGTACAAGCGCGGCGCAGGCCTCTCGCTGGCGACGAACCGGTCGACGACAGCCCGCGGATCATACTCGCCGCGTGTCGTACTGCCGACGGCGCCCCAGACCGCCTCGTGTGCCTCGATGTCGGGCATGAGCATGTCGCGTGATCGGCGTTCAGCCGCATAGGGATCGCCAACACGGCGAGCGGCGTGGAATGCACCGGCATGCGCGAAAGCGCCGCCAAAAAGCTCGGGCCGCCGCAGCGCGTGGAAGACCGCGGCCGCACCGCCCATGGAAAATCCGCCGATGAAACGGCTGCTTCGCGCCGTAAACGGCGCAAACTCCGCCTCCACGGCGGGCAGCAGCTCCTCGATGAGGTAACTACCGTACATTCGTCCGCTGGCATCGTCGATGAACCAGCGGCGCCCGCTTTCCGGCAACACGAACAGCAGCGGCAAATGGGCCGCCAGAAACGCAAGCGGCGTACGATCAGCCCATGACTTGAAGTTGCCGGCGTAGCTATGCAGGAGATAGCAGACCCCCTCGATCTTCCCCGTACGAGGCATCAGCAAGCGGACGTACTTCTCGCGCGCAAGGCGGGGACTCCGATACGAACGATCGGTACAGTCCAATCGCGACTGAAGCGAGGCACGGTCGATCTTCCCGCGCTCGTTTCGGGGCATGGCATCGACCGTGATCCAGACGGCCGGCGTCATGTAGGCGGGGAGTTGTCGCCGGCACTCCGCGGCCAGCCGCGACGCCGGCACGTCACCAACGACGAATGCGGCCAGCGCCGTATCGTTCGACATCGTAAACGGAACGACCGCCACTTCCTGCACGCCGTCGATTCCAGCAACGGCTGCCTCGATTTCTCCCGGCTCGACGCGGTAGCCGCCGATCTTGACCATTGCGTCCGTACGACCCAGGAAGCGGAGCGCGCCGCCAGCGTCCACCTGCACGGCGTCGTTCGTGCAGTAGAACGTCTCTCCGCGCTCCACGACCAGGGCGGCGCCGGTCCGTTCAGGATCGCGCCAATAGCCGTCCATCAGAGTCTGGCCGCCCGCGAAGAGCACGCCGCCGCGCACGAACAGCGACGCATACGGACAGGCGCGTCCGATCGGCACTGTCACCTCCGGCTGGGCGGATGGCAGCACCTCGTGGTACGTGACCACGTTCGTCTCGGTTGGTCCGTAGAGGTTATGAATCCGCGCGCGCGGAAATGCCTTTCGCATCGCCGGCAGCGCCCGTCCCGGGAAGGCCTCGCCCGCGACGAGGAGATGCCGAACGGATGACAATTCGCGTCCATCTCGCAAGCAGAGTTCCGCCATCCGGGCCACGATCGAGGGAACGGAGTACCAAATCGTGATGGCGTGACGCTCGATGAGATGCACGAGAAACGGGGCCATGCCACGCTGCAACTCAGGAACAAGGACGACGGCCGCGCCACGAACGAGCGACGAATAGACGTCAAAGATCGAGAGATCGAAGGCAAACGACGAGTGACTCGACACGCGATCGTCTTCATGCAGGCCGGCGTAGTCCGCGGCCCAGTCGACAAACGCCGTCGTTGCACCGAGACCGATTGCCACTCCTTTCGGCTTCCCCGTGGAGCCCGAGGTATAGAGAATGTTGACGAGGTCCGTTGAGGCCACTGCCGTTAACGGCACAGAATCGACCGTGGGAAGCTCGGTGATGACCGGCGTGGCAGGTTTCGGCTCGAGGCCATCCGGACAGATGGCGTTTCGACTGAAGAACACGGCTGGCTCGCAGTCGCGTAACATCAGCTCGAGGCGCGGCCCCGGCGTGGCGGGGTCCACCGGGACGCAGACTGCGCCGATCCATTGCGTGCCGATCAGTGCCGCGACGGCATCGGCCGACTTCTCGATGAGAATGGCAACGCGGCTCCCCCGGGTGACGCCTTCGCCGCGCAAAAAGCCGGCGACATTTTTCGAGCGTTGCAGCAGGTCTGCATAGGTCACGGTGGCGTTCCCATCGATCAACGCCACATGCTCGGGCTCCCTGTTTGCGACGTCGGCGAATCTGGCTGCCAGGCTTCTCATAGTCCAAGCTCGTGCGCGATCATGACCCGCTGAGCCTCGGCTGTCCCGGAGTAGATCAGCCCTCCGATCGCGCCCCGCAGCTCGCTCTCGATTCCTGCCTCGGTCATATATCCGTAGCCGCCATGAAGCCGGAGCGCATCGAGATGCTGCAGCATTCCGGACTCAGCGAGCATGAGTTTTGCGGCCGAGACACGCGCGGAGCTCAGTTCTTCGGAATCGCGGAGGAGGGCATTCTCGCGAAGAAGTGCACGCACCGTGATGTATCGGACGTACATGTCCGCGATGCGGGACGACACCATCTGCAGCTTGCCGATGGGGCGGCCGTTCACACGCCGTTGACGGGCATACTCCACGGCTCGCAGCGTCTGCCGCTTCATTGCGCCAAGAAGCGGAGCAAGAATGAACAGACGTTCCCATGACATCGCGCACGCGAAGATGTCCTTCCCGCCGTCGACCTTTCCCAGCAGCCGGCCGCGCGCCACGGTGACGTCCCTCAGCGCCACCGACGACAGCATCGAGGCGTCAAGACCGAGCTTCGGCTCGTCCCGCCCCGTGGTGATACCCGAATCGGCCGCCTCGACGAGGAATGCGCTGGCACCGTTAGGACCAAGAGATGGATCGCGAGTGGCGAAAACGATGAAGAGATCCGCGGCTGGAGCGTTCGTCACGAACATTTTCAGGCCGTCGATGGTGTAGCCATCACCGGCCTCCACGAATCGTGTCGATGGCGCGGCAGAATCGTTCTCCGACTCGGTCTTTGCATGAGCGCCGATCCATTCACCGCTCGTCAGAGAGGGCAGGTATCGCTCACACTGCGCCGGCGTGCCGAACCGTGCGATCGGCTGGATCACGGCCCACAGGTGGGCTCCGATCGCGAAAAGGAGGCCGTCGTTGGAGCAGCCTTCGCCGAGACCCTCCAACACGTCAAGGATCTCGACATTACTGAAGCCGTCGCCGCCGAGCTCACGCGGTACAGCCATCGTGAAAAGGCCAAAATCGGCGCAAGCCTTCCATGCCTCGCGGAGAAGCCGCTGCTTTTCCCTGGCGTCAGCAGCCGGAGCGGGAGAAGGCGGAAGTCTCCTGGCAAACTCGAAAGCCGACTCCTGCAGTGGCGACATCGACGGCCACGTCGAATTCAGATCGCCTCCGCATACTCGTTTCGCTGCCGCAGCAACGACAGACTGCGAGCGATCATCGTTTCGTCCGGCAGGCCGTCATCCATCTCGCCCCGCAGGTATGCGTCGTATGACGAAAGATCGAGCAGACCGTGGCCGCTGATGTTGGCGAGTACGGAGATCGGAGCAGGGGCCTCACGAACCGCGTCGACGGCGGCGCAAAGTGCGTGGGCTGACTCCGGTGCGACGATCAACCCCGTGGCGCGGGCGAACAAGACGGCGGTCTCGAATACCTGGAGCTGCCGGTACGCGCGCGCCTCGAAGAGGCCATCCTGGTACATCGCGCTGAGCAAGGGGGAGGTCCCGTGATACCGCAGGCCGCCGGCGTGAATTCCTGGAACGACGACGTCGCGCCCCAGTGTCATCATGCGAACGTAGGGCGTCGTACTCGATGCATCGCTCAGGTCATACGCGTAGATGCCACGCGTGAGCTTCGCACACGCCACGGGCTCCGCGGCAATGATTCGAACCGCCTTCCCGGCGCGGAGACTGCGCCGAAGGAAGGGAAACGAGATCCCGGCGAAGTTGCTGCCCGCGCCGACGCATGCCGTGACCACATCGGGGAAATCGCCGATCTCCTTCATCTGGAGAAGCGCCTCCTGGCCGACCACCGTCTGATGCAGAAGCACGTGATTCTCGCCGCTGCCCACGGCGAAGCGCGCGCCGGGGATGCTCCGGGCGATCTCGATGGCCTCGCCGTTCGCGATGGACAGGCTGCCGAGGCACTGAGGATCAGCGATCCTTGCAGCGCGGCCGACCTCGGTCACTTCGCTCGGACTCTCATGAATTTCCGCTCCATAAACGCGCATCATCACCGGGCGGAGCGGCTTCTGCCGATAACTGACGCCGACCATGAAGACGGTAACGTCGAGGCCTGCCCGGGAGCATGCCCAGGAAATCGCAGCGCCCCACTGTCCCGCGCCGGTGCCGGTCGTGATCCGTTCGACCCCGGCCTTTTTGAAGTAATACGCTTGCGCGATGGCGCTGTTCAGTTTGTGGCTTCCGGCGGCGTTTTGCCCTTCGAACTTCACGTAAATCCGCGAAGTTGTGCCGAGAGCCTCCTCGAACGCCTTCGCGCGAATCAGCGGCGTCGGCCGATAAAGGGAGTAGAGCTCGAGGACCGGGTCGGGAATCGGAATCTCGGCGCAGTCGGCCTGATTGGATTGGCGAAACAGCTCGAGCGTCATCTGCGGACGAACGTCTGCATTGCGGCCGCCTCGGGCGGTTTCCAGGTTTCTCGGCGCCGGTCCACGCTTCGCGTAGGCGGGAAAGTCGTTCAGGATGTTGCACCAGGTATCGGCAAGAACGGTCATACCAGCTCCCCTGCCCGACACACCTCCATGGTTCGGTGGACGACGTCGCCAACCGTTCGGAGGTCTCCCAGGAGATCTTCATCATCGAATCGACACCCGAGGCGCGATTCAATGGACGTCCATAGCTCGAGATACTCCAGCGAGTTGAGCCCCAGATCCAAAAACAATGTTTCGGAATAAGCGATCGACTCCGGCGGTCTGGGCTGCGGCATCACATCGCCGAGTGCCGCACGCACGGCTTCAGCGATCCCGTACTCATCGGTCTCCTGGGTGTAAACCATCTTCTGGGCTTGCGATTGCATAGCGATTCACCTCACGTCGAGTAAATGTATTGATCTACGCCTGGTTCACGACAATAGGCTCGTAATGCGGTCTGCTCCGCCACCTCCGAAAGCACTGCCTCCGACACCGGATAAAATGTTGGGAACAGCAGTTCGTCCGGCGAATCGGAAATGAAACCTTCGCCGGCTGCGATGCCCGCGAGCTCCGTGCGCGGATAAATGCGCACGCGTTCCGTGACATCCACGGCGTCGAACCCCATGACCGCACATCCCTCGAAGGACTGTCGTACGGATTCGACGGTTTCACCGGGATGGCCGAACAGCAGGCTGCACGATACGGGAGCGCCATGTTGGTGGCACATCTCGACGGCGTCCTGGACGTCCGCCACCGTATATCCCTTATGGATGGCGAACAGCACCGGATCGGAGAGGCTGTCCACGCCGAAATGAAAACGTTTACGCCCGGCAGCCATGGCCGCGTCCAGGAACTCGGGAGTGAATGCGTTCGGGTGGGGGTTGAAGAAGCCGTCCCACTCCACATCGACGTTGGCGTCGACCATCGCGCGAAGCAGAGCGGTCGCTGCCTTGACCGGTACATTGAATACCGAATCGCAAAAGAAAACGCGCGTCACTCCCTGCCGCTGGAGGTTGCGGATCTCCGCCACGATATCGGCCGGCTCCCGGGTGGTGATGCGAAAACCTTCGACCGCCGGATAGTTGCAGTACTGACAACGAAATGGGCACCCGAAGTGCGTGGCGATTCCGATCGGATGGTCCCTGTATTTACTCTTTTCGACATACGGCCGTTCGTACACGCCGCTGATCGTGTCGGAATAGTCTTCGAAGACATGTTGTGAAGAAGTCCCGCCGCTCAATACGTGGCGAACGAGCATACGAGCGGCGTTGTGGCCTTTGCTCGCAATCGCGAAGTCCGCACCGAGATACCGCCGCATCGGGTCCGGTACCGCGTTGATGGCCGCTCCTGCGATCGCGATCGGTACCGCGGGATAGCGCTCGCGCAACTCCGCGACGAGACGCCTGGTCTGAGGAAGAGCCGACTGCACATTGCCCGGCCCGATGTCGAGGTTTCGCACGACGACGAAAATCAAATCGATGCCGTAGTTCGCCGGATAATTCGGCTCCGTACCCTGACTGAGGTCGACGATCTCGATGGCGTGGCCCTGCCGCACGAGATCCTCGGCATTGTATTCGAGCCCCACAGGAAATACCGGAGGCAGCATGAACGCAGGATTCACAATCAGTATGCGGGCGTTCCGGCGGTCATTCATGCGCAATCGCCTCCTGCCTGCACAACTCGAAAAGGATTTCCGGCACCTGTGCCACATCGTCGGCTGTACTCGCATTCCACCGGTCCAGGATCTCGCCTACCGCATCATCGAGGTATGGCGCGTCTTTCGATACGAGGAGCCCGTCGGCAGTGGCACTTTCGACGAAGAGTCCCGGGACGCGGGCGCGCACGTCTTCCGCGATGATGATTGTCGGTGTTGGATCGATAGTGTGCATAGCTCACGCGCTCAAGACAGAACTCTTCGTCGACACGCAGCAGGTATCGAGCGTCAGTCGCGGGCTGACTCGCCGAGCTGACCAAATCACAGCCGCAACTGCAATACACCAAGAATGTAGCATCATTAAAGTAGTAACGCAAGGCCATATTTAAGGTGTTGACCGACTTGCGACGGTTACGGCATGCCGTCATCAGCCTCTCGAATGGCCGACCGCAACGAGGGAGCTCCCTCAGCCGAGTTCTGCGCATCTGCTTTTTCAGTGATTTACGATTGGTTGCGGGGGCGGGATGAACCCGCGGCCTTTTGGGTTATGAGCGCCCGAACGGCCCAGGTCGGTAACCTTGGTTGGAGCCTGTATTCTCGCGACTTCCACGATGTCGAGAGCCCTTCTCCCCCAGCGCTTTTCAGCTGGGGGAGAAGGTGCCGAAGGCGGATGAGGGGGCGTTTCACACGTACGTCATTCGCGCGCCTTCGAGCGCTCTCGGACCAGCGTCGGTAAATCGCGCATATTTCGTAAAGCGCCCCCCTCATCCGCCTTCGGCACCTTCTC
>JADGNY010000239.1 GCA_017883235.1 Thermoanaerobaculia bacterium
GCCGCTGACGCGGCACGCTTCCAAGAGACAACGCAGACCAGGGGTGCTCGCAAAAAGCGCTCGCACCCCTGGCTACCTTCTTGAGCCGCTATCGCGGCGACGCAAACGTCCAATCTCCAGGCAGCCGGCGAGACGCCAGCGCTCCGTGGCGTGATAGCGTGACGCTGATGAAGAGATCGCTCGTCCTCCTCGCGCTTACCCTTGCCTGCGGCGCCACCTTCGCCCTCACCGCGCAGACCCACCCCCCCACCACCCACCGCCTCCTCGCGACGCCCGATACGGTGGCCTATGGCTATTACTGGTCGGAGGCGAAGCCGGCGTTGCGCATCGCCTCGGGGGACATCATCGACGTCGACACGCTGCTGACGAATACGCCGGCAGGTCTGGCGAAGGCGGGCGTGCCGGACGCCCAGATCCAGCAGTCGCTGAAGACGATCGTGGCCGAGGTCACCGGCGACCGCAAAGGTCCCGGCGGTCACATCCTGACCGGGCCGGTCTATGTCGAAGGGGCGGAGCCGGGGGACGTTCTCGAGGTCAAAATCCTGTCGATCGATTTCGCCATCGACTACGGCTACAACGGATGCAGCGGGATCGTGCCGGAGAATTGCGACCGCAGCGCCGGCTTGAAGATCCTCCCCATCGACAAGAAGACGATGACGTCGCAGTACGCGCCGGGGATCGTCATTCCGCTCAAGCCGTTCTACGGCAGCATAGGCGTGGCACCGGCGCCGGAGCTGGGGCGCGTGAGCAGCAATCCTCCGGGCAAGCACGCGGGCAATTTGGACAACCGTGAGCTCGTGGCCGGCACGACGCTGTTCATCCCCGTGTTCGTACCGGGCGCCTTGTTCGAAGTCGGCGACGGGCACGGCGCGCAGGGCGACGGCGAAGTCGATCAGACCGCGATCGAAACGTCGTTACGCGGCCGGCTGCAGCTCACCGTGCGCAAGGACATCAAGCTGACCTGGCCGCGCGCCGAGACGCCGACCGACTACATCAGCATGGCTACCGACCCCGATCTGATGGTGGCCACCAAGGGCGCGATTCAGGAGATGGTCGATTTCCTCGCCGCGACGAGGAGCCTCACCAAGCATCAGGCCTATCAGCTCGTCAGCATGGCCGGTCACGTCGTCGTCACACAGTTGGTCGACAAGCCGAACATGGGCGTCCACGTGAAGATGCCGAAAAGCATCTGGATGGGGAAACGCTGAAGAGCTTTTCAACGCAGAGGAAAAGCGCGGCGTTTTGCCCGCGACCTGACGTGGATACAAGCGAGGACATGGCAAGCACCGCCCCCTCATCCGCCTTCGGCACCTTCTCCCCCAGCTGAAATGCGCTGGGGGAGAAGGGCTCTCGATGTTAGAGAAGGGCGAGCTCTCTTCGGGGCGGCGGCACTGTTTGCGAGATCTTCGCGTCACGCGCAGATCTCTTCCAAAACCGTGCTGCCCCGAGTACAGAGCTCGCGCTTCCCTACATCGAGAGTCCTTCTCCCCCAGCGTTTTTCAGCTGGGGGAGAAGGTGCCGAAGGCGGATGAGGGGGCAGTGCTTGCGATGCCCTCGCCGGCATCCGTGTTTGGTTGCGTCCACGCCGCGCTGTGCCTCTGTGGTTAAACCGGCTGACCGGAAACGTGATTCGAGAAGAACGTGATCACATTTCCCGCCGGCTCACGAACCGAGAATGTCCGGTGGTTCGCGGAGGCGGTTCCGATCGGGGTGGGATCGAGGCCGAGCTCGATGAAACGCTGGTGCGTGGCTACGAGATCCTCGACCATCAGGTCGAAGGGAGCCTCGCCCGGAGCCGCTCCTGTCCCGGGCGTGAGAACCAGATGCGTGCCGCCGCGCATCTCGAGCACGGCCACCTCGGGGCGTTGAACCACCGACCGCATTCCGATGGTCCGCATGAATTGCTCTGTTTCCGCCAGACGATCCGTTTCGAGGACGACGTGGCCGATCCAGACGGGCGGGCGCGGGTCCTGTTCGCCGGCCATCGATCTACTCCCGCTCCAGCACCATCGCCACGCCCATGCCTCCCGCCGCGCAGACGGTGAGGAGGCCGTACTGCTGACCGGTGCGCTGCAATTCATTGCAGACCGTCGTCACGATTCGTGAGCCGGTGGCGCCGAAGGGGTGTCCCAAGGCGATTGACCCGCCGGTGAGGTTGATCTTCTCGGGGTCGATATCGCCGACCGGCTCGCTGCGGCCCAGCCGCTCCTGGGCGATCTTCTTCGATCCGATCCACTGGATGTTCGACAGCACCTGCGCGGCGAATGCTTCGTGCATCTCGATCACGCTGATGTCTTTGAGCGCGATCTTGGCGCGCTCCAGCGCCACCGGAAGCGCGAAGACGGGACCTTGCAGCAACTGATCGAAGGGATCGGTGGCGGCGTAGGCGTAGCTCTTGATGAAGCCGATCGGCTTGATGCCGAGGGCTTTGGCCTTGTCCTCAGACATCAGGATCACCGCCGCGGCGCCGTCGGTCAGCGGCGAGGCGTTGGCCGCGGTGATCGTTCCGAATTTGCGGTCGAAGACCGGCCGCAGTTTGGCCATCGCTTCGAGCGTGGAGTCGCCGCGAATGAGGTTGTCGGTCTCGACGACGTCGTCGTATCCCGGCGGGACGAGCACGGTCATCACCTCATCTTTGAACCTCCCGCTGGCGGTGGCCTCGGCGGCGCGATGATGGCTCTGCAGCGCGAATTTGTCCTGCGCCTCGCGGGTGATGCCGTTCTCCTTGGCCATCTTCTCGGCCGACTCCCCCATCGTCAGGGCGGTCGTCGATTCGGCGATGGCGGGAGCGTCGGGGGCGAGATCTTTCGGCCTGATCTTGCGGAACGATCCGAGCTTGCCGCCGACGCTCTTCTGCTTGCTGGAGCTGACCAGCGCGTCGGCGAAGTTTTTCGAGAAGAGGATGGGGATGTCGGAGAGCGACTCGCTGCCGCCGGCGATGACGATGTCGGCATAGCCGCGGAAGATCATGTCGGCGGCCGAGGTGATGGCCTGGATCGACGACGCACAGGCCTTGCTCACCGTGAAGCCGGGCACCTTGCGCGGCAGGCCGGTGCCGAGGACGATCTCACGGGCGATGTTCGGCGCCTTGACCGACGGGATGACGTTGCCGAAGACGACTTCCTGGATGGTGTTGGGATCGATGCCCGAACGTTGCACGAGCTCGGCGACGACGAGCTTGCCCAGGTCGAGCGCGGAGAGGTGCGCGTAGTGTGTGCCCGATTTCGCGAAGGGGGTGCGGAGCCCGCGAACGACGGCGACGCGAGGGGTGTATTGCCACATGCGGCGAAGATTAGCACGCGCGAGAACCGCGCCACGGGGCGTGATTCAGTGCGTTGCCGC